>JAJZUU010000033.1 GCA_021848325.1 Pseudomonadota bacterium
GGTCGAGGACAGATTTTGTCGATTTTGCAGGTCAATAGTCGTTCTATTGACCAAAAAAGCGGCGAAATATGGACCGGTCAGGCGGATTTGCAGCCGATTTCCTTTAAGTCCGACAGGCTCCTAGATTAGCAGGGTTTCGTGCGGATTTACAGGACCCGGGCCGCTCTCGGCGCCCACTCGCGGCCGGCTCTGTGCGGCAAGCCAAAATTCGGCTATGCTTCCGGGTCTCCGAAAAAAGCCTTTGGATGAAAAAACAATGACTCAAGACGAACTGAAACAGGCGGTTGCCCGGGCCGCCGTCGAATATGTGCCGACCGGGATCATCGGCGTGGGAACCGGCTCCACCGCGAACTTCTTTATCGACGAACTGGCCAAGGTAAAGCACCGGATCGACGGCGCCGTCGCCAGTTCCGAGGCCACCGCCCAGCGGCTGAAGGGCCACGGCATCCCGGTACTCGACCTGAACGCCGCGGGTGAACTGGAGGTGTACGTGGACGGGGCGGACGAAATCACCGAACACCTGCACATGATCAAGGGGGGCGGCGGCGCCCTCACCCGGGAAAAAATCGTCGCCGCCTGCAGCAAGAAATTCGTCTGCATCGCGGACGCCAGCAAGTTGGTTGGGGTCCTGGGCAAATTCCCGCTCCCGGTGGAGGTGATCCCCATGGCCCGGAGCTATGTGGCGCGCGAGATGGTTAGGCTGGGCGGGCACCCCGTGGTGCGCCAGGGATATGTCACCGACAACGGCAACATCATCCTCGACGTGCACGGCCTCACCATATTGAATCCGGTGGAACTGGAAACCCGAATCAACCAGATTACCGGCGTGGTCACCAACGGCATTTTCGCCGTCCGCCCGGCGGACGTCCTGCTGCTGGGCTCCCCGGAAGGGGTCAGGACCCTCGCCGGGTAGCGGACGCTGACCCGGCCCCGTCACAACAAAGATGACCTAAACTTTTCCCAGAATCAGCCGTCTATAGTAGGTGCCTGGCGCAACACAAGGGGCGACAGGCCGGCCCGGGGACACCCGGACAAGGGGTATGCTAGGAGCCTGTCGGACTTGAAGAATCGAAGCGAAGCGGGTCAGGCAGGCAAGCCGCGTAGCGGCTGCTCGCAAAATTCGGCTGGTCGAGGACAGATTTTGTCGATTTTGCAGGTCAATAGTCGTTCTATTGACCAAAAAAGCGGCGAAATATGGACCGGTCAGGCGGATTTGCAGCCGATTTCCTTTAAGTCCGACAGGCTCCTAGTATAATAGCCGTCGGCGCCAAGCGATACGGGTTTCGGACCGGCGCGGTCCGGCTTGGCCCGGCCTGGAAGAAAGAAGTATGTCCAGGAGCCTGTCGGACTTGATTTGGTTTCCCGAATCAAGTCCGACAGGCTCCCAAGTTAGGAAGGAAATACCATGGCGCAGGAACATATTTTCAAGCAGTTCGATGCCGATCTCGAGGCGGCGCGCTCGCGGGTTCTGCAAATGGGCGGCCTGGTGGAAGAACAGATCATCCATGCCATCGAGGCCCTGTCCAGCGGCAACACGGAGCTTGCCGACGCGGTCATCGCCAACGACCATCGGGTGAACGCCCTGGAAGTCGCCATCGACGAGGACTGCACCCACCTGATCGCGCGCCGCCAGCCCACCGCGGGAGACCTGCGCATTGTGATGATGATCGTGAAGACCATCACCGACCTGGAACGCATCGGGGACGAGGCCACCAAGATCGCCCGCATGACCAAGCTCATTTACGAGTCCGATCGTCTTTCCGCGCCGCGCTTCACCGAGATCAAGCACATGGGCAGCCTGGTGCTGGACATGCTGCACAAGGCGCTGGACGCCTTCGCCCGGCTGGAGGTCGCCAGCGCCGCCCACATCGCGCGCCAGGACTTGCAGGTGGACGAGGAATTCCGCCTGGTGCTGCGCCACCTCATCACCTTCATGATGGAGGACCCGCGCACCATTTCCGTATTCATCGACATCCTGTTCGCCGCCAAGGCCATCGAGCGCATGGGCGACCACGCCAAGAACATGTCCGAGTACGTGGTGTACATGGTAAAGGGCAAGGACGTGCGCCACACCAGCGTCGAGGAGATGGAACGCGAAGCGCTGGAGTGACCGGGGGCCGGAGTAGCCGCTCCGCGACTGCTCCGGTGATGCGGGCTACTTGCGGGGCGCCACGAATCCCGACGGCATTTCGGCGCCGGCACCGAAGAAATAGGACTCCATCTGTTCCGACAGGTAGTTGCGCGCCTTGACATCGGCCAGGTTCAAGCGATTTTCGTTGATCAGCATGGTCTGGTGCTTGAGCCAGGCCGCCCACGCCTCCTTGGAAACATTCTCGAATATCCGCTTGCCCAATTCCCCCGGGACCGGGGGGAAGGCCAAGCCCTCGGCCTCGCGCCCAAGTTTTGTGCATTTCACCATTCTTGTCATTTTCCGAACTCCGTCGCGTAAATCCATGGGTGGAGATCATACCGCAAAATCCTGGCCGGCGACCACTCCGGCGGCGCGAGGAGAGGAAGGGTTCCCACTTCCCGGCGCCGCGACGCGGAGGCTCAGGTCGATGCCCGTCCCCGGCCGCCATCGGGTTGGGCCGCCCTGACGGCGGGGTGATCGTGCTGCGGCATGTCCAGATGGTACCCCTGCACCATATCGACGCCGAATCGTTTGAGCATCTCCAGGGTTTCGGCGTCTTCCACGAATTCGGCGATGGTCACCTTGCCCATGCCCCGCGCGACATCCACGATGGACTTGACGAACACCTGGTTGTCGCGATCGTTGGGCAGGTCGCGGATGAACAGGCCATCGATCTTGAGGATATCCGCCTTGAGGTGCTTGAGGTAGGCAAATGACGAGAATCCCGTGCCAAAGTCGTCCAGGCAGATGCGGCAACCGGTGCGGTGCAAGGCCTCGATGAAACGCTCGGCGTCCTGCAGGTCGGAGATGGCCGCGGTCTCGGTGAGTTCCACCAGCAAGCGGGCCGGCGCGACCCGGAAGTCGCGAAGCTGCTCGGCGATGAACTGGGGCAGGGTGGGGTCGTCCAGGGAGCGGGCGGAGATGTTCACCGCCAGCGACAGATCCCCTTCAATCCGGGCCAGCAGGCTGATGCTCTCGCGCAGCATCCAGCGGTCTATCTCCAGGATCTTGCCGCTCTTTTCGGCAAAACCGATAAAATGGCCGGGCATCACCAGCCGATCCGGGTGGCTCTCGTCCACCATGCGCACCAGCACCTCCAGGTGCGACAGCGAGCCGTCGCGGGTATTGTAGATGCCCTGGAAGTGAGGCCTCATCAGGCCGTTGTCCAGCGCGTGGCTGATGCGCTCGTTCCAGGACAGCCGGTTGACCATCTCCCGCGAGGCGTCGAGATCCTGGCGATAGGCGCGCCAGGCGTTCTTGCCCGCCTCTTTGGCCTGGTACATCGCGGCGTCGGCATGGGCGATCAGTTCCTCCTCGTTGTCGGCGTGCTTCGGAAACAGGGCAATGCCCAGGCTGGTGGTGAGACGCAGGTTGTGATCCTCGAAACGGAAGGGGATTTGGGAGATGGCGCGCACCACCCTTTCCGCGAGGGTCTCCGCCTCCCGCTCGCCCGCGTCGGGCACCAGGATGGCGAACTCGTCCCCGCCCAGACGGCTGAAGACCTCGTTGCGCCGCACCAGGGTCCCCACCTCCGCCGCAACGCGGATCAGCATGGCATCCCCGGCGCGGTGGCCGAAGGTGTCGTTGATGTATTTGAACTCGTCCAGGTCGAAAAACAGCAGCGCCCCCTGGGAGTGGTAGCGCCTGGACTCCGCCACCATGCGCCCCAGCTCTTGCTGAAAGCGGTGGCGGTTGTAGAGGCCGGTCAGGGAATCGCGCTCCGCCAGGTAGATAAGCTGTTCCGCGGTCTGACGCTCCCGGGTCACATCCTCATAGAGCCACAGGCGACCGATGAAGCGGCCGTCCTTGTCGCGCACCGGGTGGGAGAACTGGGTGGCGATGCGCCCGTCCGCCATGTGGATTTCGAAGCTGTCTGAGACCTCGTGGGTGCCCAGAACCTCCAGCATGTGTTTGGAAAAATGGTCCGGGCGCGCCAGGAGATTGGTGGAATAGTTCAGCACCTCTTCCGCCGCCTTGCCGCTCAGACTGATGTCGTCCCTTATCATCCAGATGCGCAGAAAGGCCGGATTGTAATAGATCACCCGATTGTCCACGCTGACGAACAGGATGCCGATGTTCATGGCCGACAGCAGGGCCACCAGCCGGGCCTGCTCGTCCTGGACCTGCCCCAGGTATTGACGCTGGGTCTCCTCCGACCGCTTGAGGTTGTCCAAGGCGCGGCGCAACTCCAGCTCCGTTTTCTTGAGCGACGTGATATCCCGAATACTGGTGCGCACGCCCAGGTACTCGCCGGCCGCGCCATAGATCGGCTGCCAGTTGGCCGCCGCCCAAAAAATCGAGGCATCCTTGCACCGCACCCGGAACTCGAAATTGCTGCCTGCATGGCCCTGGATCGCGCGCCTGAATTCCTGTCGCACCTGTTCCACGTCTTCCTCAAGCGCGATGCCCGGCAGGAAATCCTTCATCGCCAGGCATTCCTCGGGCGTATACCCGGTCATGCGCTCCACCGAAGAGTTGACCCAGATCAGCTTGCCCTGGGGGTCGTTCCACAGTTCCCAGTCGAAGGTGTAATCGGCGATGGCGTGGAACTTCGCCTCCCCCTCGCTGAGCGCCTGGATCCGCTCGCACACGGCGTCGGCCATCACGTTGAAGGACTGGGTCAGTTGCCCGACCTCGTCGTCCGTCCGCACCGGCAGCCGGATGTCGAAATTCCCTTTCGCCACCGCCCGGCTGGCTTCGGTAAGCAGCCCGAGATGGCGCGTAAGCCAGTACTCCAGAATGCCCAGCAGCACAAAGGAAAGCAGGATGGCCGCCGCCGCGATGGCCAGGCCTTGCCGCTGCACGCTGGCCTTCCCCTCCGTCAGGAAGCGGGTGGAGATGCCGAAGCGCAGCTTGCCGTATGCCTCTCCGGCGAGGTGCATAGGGATGTCTGCGCTGTAGATGCCTTCGCTGTCGTCCAACTGTCTGCTCAGGGGGGGCAGGGGCTTGTTCCTGGGCCAGCCCGCCGCGGCGACGGTCTTGCCGTAGTTGTCGAACAGCACCAGGTAGCTGATCCCCTGTTGCCGCCGCACCTGGTTCAGCACGTCATCCATGGTGCCGTAGTCCCTTTCGGCCAGCGCCTTCGCCAGGGACGTGTTGAGGAGGGGTTCCACCTCCTCCAGGCGGATCTGCGCCTGCTCCACCATGTGGTTCTCCATCACGCGCACGCTGTTTTGCACCAGCAGCAGCAGCATGCCCGTTTCGACCAGAATGCTGGCCAGCACCAGCTTGAAGCGGAGGGATTTGGCGAGGGAAACCCGTTTCATCGCGGCTGGCTCAACAGCGCCTTGAGCTCGGTTACGTAGGGGTCCAGGCTACGCAGTTCGCCCTCGGTGGGCGGGCGCAAGCCGGCATAGCCGGTGTCCCGCATGAACCGCCTGCCCTCCGGGCTCCCGGCGAAATCCAGCAACAGCCGGGTCATTTTCGCCACTTCCCGTTCGGGAACCCGTGGATTCGCCAGGTACATCAGGTGGGGGACTTCGCGGGTGAGCGCCAGCGTCCTTACGGCGTCCCTGATTTTGGGCGGCATCTGGCGCAACGCTGTCGCCGAAGTGACGGCCGCCGTACTCTCGCCCCGCAGAACGGACAATACCGCGGAGTTGTGGGAAGCCGCCTGGTGGATGGTGACGTCGCGGCCGGGCTGCAGGCCGTTTTCCCGCAACAGATGCAGCCCCAACATGGACACGATGGTGATCTTGCTCGGGGTACTGACGATCTTGCCGCGCAACGCGCGGACGTCGCGCACGGGACTGCCTTTCGCCACCACCAGGATGCCGTACAGGCCGTTGTCCACGCTCAGCATGGGGACGTACCCGGCTTCCACCTGCGCCAGCCTGGCAAAATGCGGCGCGGTGATTACGAAGCGGTACTCGCCTTTTTCGGTGCGCTCGACAAACGTCCTCAAATCGGGGGCGGTGACCAGGGTGACCGGCCGTTGCAGCCGCTGCTCCAGATAAGACCGGAGCGGCCGGTAAGCGTTCAGCACCGCGTGGGTGCTGAGATAGGGGAACAGACCCACTTCCAGGGGCCGGTTGTCCCAGGCCGTCGCCTGGGATACGGGCAGGAGAAAACATGCCGCCGTGCCCAGCAGCCACAACGCCAGCCGTAACAAGCCTCGCATTTTGCCCCCTTGAGCGGATAAACGAGCTGAATTCGTTCTTATAAATCGCCCGCCAAATGAAGACGCTTGATCAAGGCATGACTGTCTAAATTCGCCCGGCACCCCCGTATATAGCCTTTGCCCCAGCGGAATTCAGACCGCTTTCATGAATACCTTTGAACGGCGCTGGTAATTATATAGCCCCTGCTTGGCTTTGGGTAGCTGTTCCACCCCCGCCTCGGCGAAGCCTCGCTCCACGAACCAGTGCGCGGTGCGCGTGGTCAGGACAAAAAGGCGCCTGACTCCCTGGCGCCCCGCCTGCTCTTCCATGTGCCGCAGCAGCATCTCGCCGCGCCCGGCACTGCGGTAGCCTTCCCGTATCGCCAGGCACGCGAGTTCGGCCGCATCTTCCTGGGGAAAGGGATACAGTGCGGCGCAACCTATGATCACTCCGTCATGTTCCAGCACCGCGAAGCGGTCGATCTCCATCTCCAGCAACTCCCGGCCGCGCCGCACCAGCACCCCGTCGTTCTCCAGCGGCTCGATCAGCGCCAGGATACCGCCCACATCGTCGATACCCGCCTGGCGCAGATTTTCCACGGGGTCCTTGGTAACCATGCTACCGATGCCGCCGTGGGTGAAAAGCTCCAGCAGCAGGGCGCCGTCGACGTGGCGGCTGATCAGGTGCGCGCGGCTCACGCCGCTGCGGCAGGCCCGCACCGCGCACGGCAGATACAGCCCCACATCCTCGCCCGGCCGCGCCCCGGAGCGCAAAAACCGTTCGGCGCCCAGCGCCGTAAGCGCGTTCATCAGCCCCCCCCCTTCCCCGACGACGCCCGGCGCGTCCATCAGGAACACCAGCTTTTCGGCGCCGAGGGCAATGGCGGCGCTGGTGGCCACATCCTCCAGGGTAAGATTGAAGACCTCGCCGGTGGGCGAATATCCCACCGGCGAGAGCAGCACGATTTCGCCCTGGTCTAGGCGGCGCTTGATGCCCGGCGCGTCGATCTTTCTGACCTCCCCGGTGTGTTCCAGGTCGACACCGTCGCGTACCCCCATGGGCTTGGCGGTCACGAAGTTGCCGCTCGCCACCCGGATCTCCGCCCCTGCCATGGGCGAATTGGCGAGCCCCATGGAGAGCAGGGCCTCGATGTCCACCCGCACGCTGCCCGCCGCCTCCTTGACGCAGGCCAGGGCAGCCCGGTCGGTCACCCGCAAGCCGTTGACATAGCGGATGGAGGCGCCGCGCTCGCGCAACCGGGCCTCGATCTGCGGTCGCGCCCCGTGGACCAGCACCAGACGAACCCCGAGGCTGTTGAGGAGATTGAAATCATGCACCAGTTCCACGAACTTCCCATCCTCCACCACCTCGCCGCCGAAGGCGACCACGAAGGTTCTGCCGCGAAACGCGTAGATATACGGTGCCGCCGAGCGGAACCATTGCACGAAATCCGCCGAACGGGAGGATGCGGAATGAGTCATGTCAGAAATCTCCCCATAGGGTTTGCATGGCCGCGACGGCGGCCAGCGCCGCAGTCTCGGTGCGCAGAATGCGCGGACCCAGACAGATGGGCTGGAAGCCACCCGCCAAAGCGGCTTGCTCTTCGTCCGCGGAAAAGCCGCCTTCCGGCCCGACCAGCAGCGTCACCCTGCCGGACGGGGCCGGGATGTCCCGCAGGGGCCGGCCGGCGTGGGGCGAGAGCATGATGCGCAGCGCGCCATCGTGCCGCCCCCGCAGCCAATCCGCCAGCGCCATGACCGGGGCCACCTCCGGCACCCGGTTGCGCCCGCACTGCTCGCAAGCGGAAATCGCCACCCCTTGCCAGTGCCGCACGCGCTTGTCGGCGCGCGCCTGGTCCAGGCGCACCACGCTACGGGAACCGGCAAGGGGCTGAATGCAGGCCACCCCCAACTCTACCGCCTTCTGTATGGTGAAATCCATCTTCTCGCCGGAAGAAATCGCCTGCGCCAGGGTTATGCTTAGGGGCGGCTCCCGCTCGCCCCCCCGCCACGGACCGACATGAACAGCGACGCCCCGCTTGTCGGCCCGCACAATACGCCCCTCGTATTCGCCGCCGAGGCCGTTGAACAGGATCACGCCGTCGCCGATAGCGAGGCGCAGAACCCGCAGGGCATGATGTCCCGCCTGCCCGCGCAACTCCACGTGGGCGCCGGTTTCCAGGTCCTCTGGGCAATAAAACCTAGGGGTGGCCACCGTCCAATTCCTTCGGTAACGGAAATCTATCCATGCTAATATCAAATCGTGCCCACGCCTCGCGCGGGAATTCTAAGGACCTGTTAAGCATTAAGTGTTATACGCGTGTAACACTTAATGCTTAACAGGTCCTATGGCATTTTAGCATTTCCGGCCCCATAACCGTCGCGCATGGGGGGGCGGCAAACACAAACTTTGGAGGCGAGAAGCGATGGTCAGCTTGCAAACACCCGTCTGCGATTTCGGTTGGAAGGCCGTCGATTTCGATCTTCCCGGCGTGGACGGAAAGCGTTATCGCCTGGCCGACGTCAAGGGCCGAAACGGGCTGCTGGTGATGTTCATCTGCAATCATTGCCCCTACGTCAAGGCCATCCGGGAGCGCATGGTGCGTGACGCGAAGGATCTCCTGCAACACGGTGTCAACAGCATCGCCATCATGTCCAACGACCCGGCCGAATACCCGGAAGATTCATTCGACAACATGAAGCGGGTGGCCGAACAATACGGCTTCTCTTTTCCCTACGTCTGGGATCAGACCCAGGAAGTGGCTCAGGCCTACGGCGCGGTATGCACCCCGGATTTTTTCGGATTCAATGCGGACCTGGAACTGCAGTACCGGGGGCGTTTCGATGCATCGCGCAAGGAATCCGCGCCGGCCGACGCGCGCCGCGACCTGTTCGAGGCAATGGTTCAAATAGCCCGCACCGGCAACGGACCCAGGGAGCAGATTCCAAGCATGGGGTGCTCCATCAAATGGAAATAGCAGGCCACCGCCGCGGCCTGGTTTCCCGGGGCGCACTTCTCGCCGACCGCGGCCCGCACGGGGGGTTTCGATGCTGCGGGCGTTAGTGAAAGTCGTGAAATCGGTGGCGCATCGAGAGGTCATGCCGCGCTATCTCAAGGTGGCGCACCAGCACAAGAGCGACGGCAGCCTGTGCACGGAAGCGGATATCGCCGCCCAGAATGCGCTGACCTCCGCCCTGAAACAAATAGCGGATTATCCGGTGCTGGGAGAAGAGATGCCGTCCGAAATGCAAAAGGCGTGCTGGCAAGCCGGCGCGGACGGCCTGTGGTGCGTGGACCCCATCGACGGTACCTCCAACTTCGTCAACGGCCTACCCTACTTCGCCCTGTCCGTGGCCTTGATGCGTCAGGGCAGAAGCGTACTGGCCGCCATCTACGACCCGGTGGCGGACGAGGCGTTTTATGCCGAAAAGGGCAAAGGCGCCTATCTCAACGGCGAGCGGCTGCCCATCAAGGAATACTCCCCCGACCTGCACCGCTGCATGGCCGGGGTGGATTTCAAGTGGCTTGGCGACAAACTGTCGGCGCAGCTTGCGAGTTCCCCGCCCTACAGTTCCCAGCGCAACTACGGCGCCAGCACCCTGGACTGGTGCTATGCGGCGGCCGGCCGGTTCGACGTCTATCTCCATGGCGGACAGAAGCTGTGGGACTACGCTGCGGGCTCGCTGATTCTGGAAGAGGCCGGGGGGTCGATGTGCACCCTTGAAAAAAACGATTTTTGGGCTGATGATGTATGGAAACGTTCGGTGATCGCGGCCCTGAACCCGGACCTTTTTCAGGCATGGAAGCTATGGGTGCGGGCAGCCAATAAACTGTGATATTGGCCACATAAAAATATTTATGCATCCTAAATTCTGGATTTAAGCACAATAACGAAAATCTTGGGCAGCGGGCACTCGCGCCTGGCCAGGCAGCAAATATCCAAGCAAACTAGGCACTTATGCAGTATTGCCCAAAATCCCTTAGTAAGCGATAATCGGTGTTTTTCGCTGCTCGCAGCAGTTTTGCGGAAAACCGCGATCCGCGGGATGCAGCGGAGGCGCCCGGCGCGCCGTTGACGTGCCGAGGAAGCCCTTGGGACCCTTATTTGAGGAAACCGGGCAAATGACTCGGCGTTACGTTGGTCCCGCAGCCCCGACGTCTGCCAGGCTGCGGCGGCGTCTCGTTTAAACAACAGGATGAGAGAATTATGGCAACCCGTAAAGACCTAGCAAACGCCATCCGTGCCCTTGCCATGGATGCAGTTCAGAAGGCCAATTCCGGCCATCCCGGCGCACCCATGGGCATGGCCGAGATCGCGGAAGTAGTGTGGAACCACCATTTGCGTCACAATCCGGCCAACCCGAAATGGTTCGACCGCGACCGTTTCGTGCTGTCCAACGGCCATGGCTCGATGCTGATCTACGCGCTGCTGCACCTGACCGGCTACGACCTGCCGATGGAAGAGATCAAGCGCTTCCGCCAACTGCATTCCAAGACGCCCGGCCACCCCGAATACGGTTACGCCCCCGGCATCGAGACCACCACCGGCCCCCTCGGGCAAGGCATCACCAACGCCGTGGGCATGGCCCTGGCGGAAAAGCTCCTGGCCCATGAATTCAACCGCCCCGGCCACGAGATCGTCAACCACCACACCTACGTGTTCCTCGGGGACGGCTGCCTGATGGAGGGGATTTCCCACGAGGCCTGTTCCCTGGCCGGCACCTGGGGGCTGGGCAAACTGATCGCCTTCTACGACGATAACGGCATCTCCATCGACGGCCATGTCGAAAGCTGGTTCACCGACGATACCCCGCGGCGCTTCGAGGCTTACGGCTGGCACGTCATCCCCGGCGTCGACGGCCACGACGCGGACGCCGTCGACACCGCCGTGAAGGCCGCCAAGGCGGTCACCGACAGGCCCTCGCTGATTTGCTGCAAGACCATCATCGGCAAGGGCTCTCCCAACAAGGAAGGTACCCACGACGTGCACGGCGCGGCCCTGGGCGACCAGGAGGTGGCGGACACCCGCAAGCACATCGGCTGGAACTACCCCCCCTTCGAGATTCCGCAAGACGTCTACGATGGCTGGGACGCCAAGGTGAAGGGCAAGGGCCTGGAAAGCCTGTGGGACAACAAGTTCGCCGAGTACACCCAGGCCTTCCCCAAGGAAGCCGCCGAACTGAAACGCCGCATGGTCGGTGAGCTGCCCGCCGGCTGGAAGAACCATGTCGCCGCCTTCCTCAAGGCCACCGACGAGAAAGCCGAGACCGTGGCCACTCGCAAGGCTTCCCAGATCGCCATCAACGGCCTGGCCCCGGCCCTGCCCGAATTCGTCGGCGGCTCGGCCGACCTGACCGGCTCCAACCTGACCAACTGGAGCGGCTGCCACCACATCCACGGCAAGAAGCCCGGCAATTACATCAGCTACGGCGTGCGCGAGTTCGGCATGGCCCACATCATGAACGGCATGGCCCTGCACGGAGGCATCCTGCCCTTCGGCGGCACCTTCCTGATGTTCTCGGAATATGCCCGCAACGCCCTGCGCATGTCCGCCTTGATGAAGCAGCGCGTGATCTACGTGTTCACCCACGACTCCATCGGTCTGGGCGAGGACGGTCCGACCCACCAGCCGGTGGAGCAGACCGCCACCCTGCGCCTAATCCCCAACATGGACGTGTGGCGCCCCTGCGATACGGTGGAAACCGCGGTGGCCTGGGCGTGCGGCGTGGAGAAGAGGGACGGCCCGACCAGCCTGATTTTGAGCCGCCAGAACCTCAATTTCCAGAAGCGCAGCGATGCGCAGATCGACGCGATCCGCCGCGGAGGCTACGTGCTGGCCGACGTTGCCAATCCCAAGGCGGTGCTGATCGCCACCGGCTCCGAAGTGCAGCTGGCCCTGGACGCCAAGAAGGTGCTGGATGAGCAGGGCATCCCCGCTCGCGTGGTGTCCATGCCGTCCACCAACGTGTTCGACCGCCAGGACCGCGCCTACAAGGACAGCGTGCTGCCCAAGGGCGTCAAGCGGGTGGCGGTAGAGGCGGGTGTCAGCGACTGCTGGCACAAATACGTGGGACTCGAAGGCACCGTTCTGGGCATCGATCGCTTCGGCGAATCGGCGCCCGCCGGCGAGTTGTTCAAGTACTTCGGCTTCACCGTGGAGAACGTGGTCAACACGGTCAAAGGGATCCTGTAAAGAAAAACCCTTCCACTTCAGGGGCACGGAGTTCCAGAGTTTTTCGTGTCCCTGCGGTTCAAGGATTTTTGTCTGCGATAATCTTAGGAGAGAAACATGGCAATTAAAGTCGGCATCAACGGTTTCGGCCGCATCGGACGCATGGTGTTTCGCGCCGCGGTGAAAGACTTTTCCGACATCGAAATCGTCGGCGTCAACGACCTGCTCGAACCCGACTACCTGGCCTACCTGCTGAAACACGACTCCGTGCATGGCCGCTTCAAGGGCGAGGTTTCAGTCGACGGCAACACCCTGGTGGTCAACGGCAAGAAGATCCGCCTGAGCGCGGTCAAGGACCCCGCCGAACTGAAATGGAACGAGGTGGGTGCCGATATCGTGGTCGAGTCCACCGGCCTGTTCCTCACCAAGGAAACCTGCGAGAAGCACCTCGCCGCCGGCGCCAGGAAGGTCATTCAAAGCGCCCCCAGCAAGGACGACACGCCGATGTTCGTGTACGGCGTGAACCACGACAAGTACGCCGGCGAGGCCATCATCTCCAACGCCTCCTGCACCACCAACTGCCTGGCCCCCGTCGCCAAGGTGCTGAACGACGCCTTCGGCATCAAACGCGGCCTGATGACTACGGTGCACGCCGCCACCGCCACCCAGAAGACCGTCGACGGCCCCTCCAACAAGGATTGGCGCGGCGGCCGCGGCATCCTGGAAAACATCATCCCGTCTTCGACCGGCGCCGCCAAGGCGGTGGGCAAGGTGATCCCGGAGCTTAACAAGAAACTCACCGGCATGTCCTTCCGTGTGCCCACCTCCGACGTGTCCGTGGTGGACCTCACCTGCGAACTGAACAAGGAAGCCAGCTACGAGCAGATCTGCGCCGCCATGAAGGCCGCCTCCGAAGGCGCCATGAAAGGGGTGCTGGGCTACACCACGGACAAGGTGGTCAGCACCGACTTCCGCGGCGAGAGCTGCACCTCCGTGTTCGACGCCGGTGCCGGGATCCAGTTGGATAGCACCTTCGTCAAGGTGGTGTCCTGGTACGACAACGAGTGGGGCTACTCCTGCAAGGTCCTGGAGATGGTGCGCGTTATGGCCAAATAGCCGGTTTGGGCGCGAGGGAAAGGGCTGCCGCCTTTCCTTCTCGCGCCTATCCCCGTACCTCACGCACGCAATGAGGTGTAAGGCATAGGCACTCCTATGCCTTACACCTTACTTTTCAGGAGAAGTAACCATGTCCGTAATCCGCATGACCGACTTGGACCTAAAGGGCAAGCGCGTCCTGATCCGCGAGGACCTCAACGTCCCCGTCAAGGACGGCCAGGTGGCCTCCGACAAACGCATCCGCGCCAGTCTGCCCACCATCGAGCACGCCATGAAGGCAGGGGCCAAGGTGATGTTGATGTCGCATCTGGGCCGCCCCAAGGAAGGCCCGACCGAAGGACGCTACGACGACAAGGATAGCCTCAAGCCTGTGGCGGAGCATCTGAGCAAGCTGCTCGGCAGGGACGTGAAGCTATACCAGGATTGGCTGGGCAACGGCAAGAAAGACCTGGAACAGATGCAGGACGGCGAAGTGGGTGTGCTGGAAAACGTCCGCTTCAACATCGGCGAAAAAAACAACGAGGACCGGCTGTCCTGGGAAATGGCGCAGTTGTGCGACGTTTTCGTAATGGACGCGTTCGGCACCGCGCACCGCGCCCAGGCCTCGACCCATGGCGTCGCCAAATACGCGCCGGTCGCCTGCGCCGGCCCCCTGCTGGTGGCGGAATTGGATGCGCTGGGCAGGGCTCTTGCCAATCCAAAGCGCCCGCTGGTTGCGATCGTCGGCGGTTCCAAGGTATCCACCAAGCTCACCGTGCTGGACTCCCTATCCAGGATCGCCGATCAGTTGATCGTCGGCGGCGGCATTGCCAACACCTTCATCAAGGCAGCCGGCTTCAACATCGGCAAATCCCTCTATGAAGAGGACCTGGTGGCCGAGGCCAAGCGCCTGATGGAGGCCGCCAAGGCCAAGGGCGGAGAGATCCCCGTTCCCACCGATGTGGTGGTGGGCAAGGAGTTTTCCGAGACGGCCGCTGCTACCAGCAAGAAGGTGTCCGAGGTGGCGGACGACGACATGGTTTTCGACGTGGGCCCGGAGACCTCCGAGCGCTACGCCGAAATCCTGAAAAGCGCAGGCACCATTGTCTGGAACGGGCCGGTGGGCGTGTTCGAATTCGACCAATTCGGCAACGGCACCAAGGCGTTGGGGATGGCCATCGCCGATAGCGCCGCCTTCTCCATTGCCGGGGGCGGCGATACCCTGGCGGCAGTGGACAAGTACCATATCGCAGACAAGATTTCCTATATCTCCACCGGTGGTGGAGCCTTTCTTGAGTTCCTCGAAGGCAAGACCTTGCCCGCAGTGGAAATTCTCGAACAACGCGCACAACAATGACACGGAGCGAAGGTGGCGCGCCGGGCGTGGCGAGGTCTAGTACCCTCCTGCCCCGGCGCTGCGCCGCACAAATATGTTACGCCGAACCAAGATAGTGGCGACCCTCGGGCCCACCTCGGACGATCCCAAGACCATCGACAAGATGATCGAAGCGGGGGTCGATGTGGTACGCCTGAATTTCTCTCACGGGAAGGCCGAGCAGCATATCCAGCGTGCCGAGACGGTGCGCTCCCTGGCGCGCGCCCGGGGCAAGACGGTGGGGGTTCTGGTCGACCTGCAAGGCCCGAAGATACGCATCGGCAAGTTTGCGCAAGGCAAGATCACCCTCAACAACGGAGACCCCTTCATCCTGGATGCCAACTGCGAACTGGGCAACCAGGAGCGGGTCGGCCTGGATTACAAGGAACTGCCCCACGACGTCACCCGGGGTTCCACCCTGCTGCTCGACGACGGCCGCATCGTGCTGTGGGTGGTGGCGGTGGAAGGCGCCGAGATCATGTGCAAGGTGATCCAGGGCGGAGAACTCTCCAATAACAAGGGGATCAACCGGCAGGGGGGCGGGCTTTCAGCCGCCGCCCTCACCGAAAAGGACGTGGAGGACATCAAGACCGCCGCCCAGCTCAAGGCCGACTATCTGGCGGTATCCTTCCCCCGTTGCGGGGCGGACGTGCAGCAAGCGCGGGAACTGCTGCGGGCGGCGGGCGGCAAGAGCATGCTGGTGGCCAAGATCGAGCGCGCCGAGGCAGTGACCGCCTTGGAGGAGATCCTGGACGCCTCCGACGCCATCATGGTGGCGCGGGGCGACCTGGGGGTGGAAGTGGGCGACGCCGCCGTGCCCGCCCTGCAAAAGCGCATGATCCGCATGGCCCGGGAACGCAACAAGCTGGTGATCACCGCCACCCAGATGATGGAATCCATGATCCACAGCCCCATCCCCACCCGCGCCGAGGTGTCCGACGTCGCCAACGCGGTGATCGACGGCACCGATGCGGTGATGCTGTCCGCGGAGACGGCCGCCGGCCGCTATCCGGTGGAGACCGTGGCGGCCATGAGCCGCATCTGCATCGAAGCGGAGAAGGAGAACGAGCCCATCCTTGGCCAGTACCGCATGGGCAAGTCCTTTTCCCGGATGGATGAATCCATCGCGATGGCGGCGATCTTCACCGCAAACCACCTCAATGTCCGCGCCATCGCCGCCCTCACCCAGTCCGGCTCCACCTGCCTGTGGATGTCGCGCATGAGCTCCGGGGTGCCCATTTACGCCTTGACACCCGAGGTTGAAACACGTAGAAAGGTAACCTTGTTTCGGGGCGTTTATCCGATTAATTTCAAAACGTCATCGAAGGTTCGGGAGCAACTGCTCATAGAGGCGGAAGACGAGTTGCGCCGCCGCGGCGCCGTACGCGACGGTGATCTGATCGTCCTCACGATCGGCGAGCCCATCGGCAAGTCCGGCGGCACCAACACCCTGAAAATCGTCAAAGTCGGAGAACGCAGGAAGGCCTGAAACGCTGTCGCTCCGACACGGGTTCCGCTCTTCCTTCTCGACCGTAGTCGGGCCGGGCCTTCAGATGAGTTGATTGTCATCTAAAGTGTAAGGAGATATTGAATGCCTCTAGTTTCGATGCGCCAATTGTTGGACCACGCGGCTGAACACGGCTACGGCCTGCCCGCGTTCAACGTGAACAACCTGGAGCAGGTGACCGCCATCATGCAGGCGGCCGACGAGTGCAACAGCCCGGTGATCATGCAGGGCTCGGCCGGCGCGCGCAAGTATGCGGGCGAGGCGTTCCTGCGCCACCTCATTTCCGCCGCAGTGGAGGCCTACCCCCATATCCCGGTGGTGATGCACCAGGATCACGGCGCCTCTCCCGCGGTGTGCATCCAGGCCATCCGCTCCGGTTTCTCCAGCGTGATGATGGACGGCTCCCTGATGGAAGACGCCAAGACCCCGTCCTCCTACGAATACAACGTGGAAGTCACCCGCAAGGTGGTGGAAATGGCCCACGCCGTCGGTGTCTCGGTGGAAGGCGAACTGGGCTGTCTGGGTTCCCTTGAAACCGGCATGGGCGAGGCGGAAGACGGTCACGGCGCGGAAGGCAAGCTGTCCCACGACCAGTTGCTGACCGACCCGGAACAAGCCGCCGACTTCGTCAAGCAGACCGGCGTCGACGCCCTCGCCATCGCCATCGGCACCTCCCATGGCGCCTACAAGTTCACCCGCAAGCCCACCGGCGACATCCTGGCGATCGGGCGC
This sequence comes from Pseudomonadota bacterium, assembly GCA_021848325.1. GTDB lineage: Bacteria > Pseudomonadota > Gammaproteobacteria > Burkholderiales > JAJZUU01 > JAJZUU01. The sequence goes on from JAJZUU010000033.1 coordinate 17,113, forward strand.
ATCAAGCAAATCCACGCCCGCATCCCCAACACCCACCTGGTGATGCACGGCTCTTCCTCGGTGCCGCAGGAATGGCTGGAGATCATCCGCGAATTCGGCGGCGAGATGAAAGAGACCTACGGCGTGCCGGTGGAAGAGATCCAGCAGGGCATCAAGTACGGCGTGCGCAAGGTCAACATCGACACCGACATCCGCCTGGCCATGAGCGGCGCCATCCGCCGCCACCTGGCCAAAAACAAGAGCGAATTCGATCCGCGCAAATTCCTCAAGGACGCCACCGTCGCGGCCAAGGAAATCTGCAAGGCGCGCTTCGAGGCCTTCGGATCCGCCGGCCAAGCCGACAAGATCAAGCCGATCATGCTGGACGCCATGGCCGGGAAATACGCCAAAGGCGAACTCAAAGCCATCGTGAAGTAATCGGAAGATAGGCACTGCAAAGAAAGGCGGTCGTTTGACCGCCTTTCTTATTGGGTCTAGCCGCAATACTGTTTAGATACACTCCACCCGGGGTATCGGGACACATGGCTGATTGAGCGGATCGCCTCGTTTAGGGCGCGGGGCAAGGCATAACGACGCGGAATGGTCGTTCCATTCCAAGGAGTTAAACGCAGCCATGCGCCCTGAAGTGGGGGTGGCAGGGATGGGCGATTTATCGCCCAACTCGCAAAACCGTGCAATCCAGCCCGTAGCGGGCTCACCAAATGGGTGAATCCTGAAATCATTGAAAACCACATTACAATCATGTCGTTAAAACTTCAATGGAGCGGTCAACTGCCGTTTCTAGGAGCCTGTCGGACTTGAAGAATCGAAGCGAAGCGGGTCAGGCAGGCAAGCCGCGTAGCGGCTGCTCGCAAAATTCGGCTGGTCGAGGACAGATTTTGTCGATTTTGCAGGTCAATAGTCGTTCTATTGACCAAAAAAGCGGCGAAATATGGACCGGTCAGGCGGATTTGCAGCCGATTTCCTTTAAGTCCGACAGGCTCCTAGGATAAACAATCCATGGAGCAATCTGGGGAGATAATCCACCGCAGGGATCATATTCATATACACATAAACCATGAAAAATAGTAGTGTTAATCCGATATTTCACGGTAACATGAGTGTACCATGATCCCGCGCCCAACCCATCTTGATCAACTGGCCCGCCGCTTGGCTGACTTTCCCGTTGTGGCCATGCTTGGGCCGAGGCAAGTCGGCAAGACCACGCTGGCCAGGCAGTTGGCCGCGCAATGGGATGGGCCGGTGCGGCATTTCGATCTGGAAGACCCGGACGACCAGGCGCGTTTGGCTGATCCGGCTTTTGTGTTGCGGCCGCTTGCCGGCCTGGTGGTGCTGGATGAGATTCAAACGCGGCCCGATCTTTTTCCGCTTTTGCGTGTGCTGGCTGATCGTCCGGATACCCCCGCCCGCTTTCTGCTGCTGGGCAGCGCGGCACCGGAATTGCTCCGCCATGCGGCGGAGACGCTGGCGGGCCGGGTGGCGTTTCACGAACTCGACGGTTTGGCGCTGGACGAGATCGCGTCAGCCGAGCCTGGCACCGATTGGCTGGATACCCGCTGGTTGAGGGGCGGATTTCCCCGAGCATTGCTGGCAAAGGACTTGGCTGGAAGCCGCGCGTGGCGTGATGCCTTCGTCCGTACTTATCTCGAACGCGATCTGCCGCAACTGGGCATCAGCCTGCCTGCCATTACCCTGCGCCGCTTCTGGACCATGCTTGCCCACTATCACGGACAAACCTGGAACGGCAGCGAGTTGGCACGCGCGATGGGCGTAAGCGACAAAACCGTGTCGCGTTATCTGGATATTCTGGAGGGAACTTTCATGGCTTTTCGGCTCCCCCCGTGGCATACGAATATGGGCAAGCGCGAGGTGAAATCGCCCAAGGTGTATTTGGCGGATACGGGCATTTTGCATAGCCTGCTGGGTGTGGGGGCGTTGGATGGGTTGCTGGCACACCCCAAGTGCGGTGCGTCATGGGAGGGGTTTATGTTGCATGAAATTATTCGCCGCACCGGCGCACAACGCGGTGAGGTATTTTTCTGGAGCGTGCATACCGGTGCCGAACTGGATTTGTTGATTCTTCGCAACGGTCGCCGCCTGGGCTTCGAGATCAAGCTGACGAGCTCACCCAGGGTGACGTCTTCGATGCGGTCATCCCGCGAAGTGCTGGGCCTGGATCATTTGTATGTTGTTTGCCACGGCGAGGGTGACCCCTGGCCGCTGGCGGAGGACATTACCGCGGTCCCGGCCATGTGTCTGGCCTCCCCGCAATGGCAGCCGTTGTAATGATGATGAAGACCATAGGGCATATCCTCTCTCCACTTTGGCGCGGCGATCGTTTCTATCCGATCAATTGAGCCGTCACTGACTTGCCGGTATCCGGTCAGGCCGCATATGTTTGCGCACCCGATCAATCAGCCAGTTCCCGATAAACCGCCAGGGTTTCCGCGATGACCTGCTCCGAGGAAAATTCCGCCAGCGCAATTTCTCGGCTGCGATGCCCCATCTGGGCGCGTAATTCCGGATTTTCAATCAACCTGCGTAGCGCAACAGCAAGAGCCGGCGCATCGCGCACCGGCACCAGAAAGCCGTTGTCTCCGCCGCGAACCACTTCCCGGCAGCCCGGGGCGTCCGTGGTGACGATAGGCAGGCCGCAAGCGGCGGCTTCCAGCAGGACCTTGGGCAACCCTTCCCGGTAAGACGGCAGGCACACCACGTGAGCGGCGTGGAACACGGCTGGCATGTCGTCGTGTTGTCCCCACTGTTCCACCACGCTTTCCTTCTGCCAGGCGCGCAAGGTGGCTTCCGGCACCGAGGCCGGGTTGCCCGGATCAGGGTCGCCCACCAAGGCGAAACGGGCGCTCACCCCGGCCTGTCTCGAACGGCGTGCGGCCTCGACGAATTCGCCCACACCCTTGTCCCACAGCATGCGCGCGGCCAGCACTACGCATATCGGCTCCGGTGGTGCCGCGGCGGGGGTAGATAGTTTAGTGACACGGTAATACTAGGGCCGCAACGAGCGCACGGTCTCGACGAATATACCCACGGACACGCTGCGCTACCGTGAAGAACCTCTCATCAAATGAGCCGCACCAGTTCCGAATAAGGCACCAGCGCCGAATCGGCGGTGAGCAACTGCGCAGGCATCAGCAAAATTTGAGCAATCAACAGGCGGTCGAACGGGTCACGGTGGTGCAGGGGCAAATGGGCGACCTTCGCACCATGCGCTGCACTTACAGGAAGCTCGATAAAACCGGTGTCCTTTGCTGCCTGTGCGATGTCCTCGGGTGAATAATAAAAATCAATTTTCCCCAAGGCGGTCTTGATTGCAATCTCCCAAATACTCGCAGCGCTGAAATAGACTGCGGTTTCGGGTGATTCTATCTGCGCAACAACATCCTGGGGCAGGTGTCGAGGGGAGTCCAGCGCCCAGAGCAGGATATGCGTATCCAGCAGAAGGACCACCTAGCGCCCCTCAAACAAGGCCAGGTCACTGTCCGTCAGCGGCGCGTCGAAATCGTCCGGGATATTGAGTTTACCCTTGAGCAGGCCAAGCTGACGCTTTTTTGGCGCGACATCCAGCGGCACCAGGCGGGCTATTGCCTTGCCCGCTTTTGCGATAATGATTTCATCGCCGCCCGCTACTTGTTCCAGCAGGCGTGAGAGGTGAGTTTTTGCCTCATGGATGTTAACGGTTTGCATGGAAAACTCCAAGACTAAATTAAACTAAGTCTACCATGGCGGCGGCAGATATTGCAAAAAAGACGCGCATACCCTAACGCAATGCCTGGACAAAACGGACGCATTTTGCGCTGCCAACAAAACCGGGGGCGCCGGTAGTCAATACCTTCATTGCGCCAGTTCCCGGTAAACCGCCAGGGTTTCCGCGATGACCTGCTCCGAGGAAAATTCCGCCAGCGCAATTTCTCGGCTGCGATGCCCCATCTGGGCGCGTAATTCCGGATTTTCAATCAACCTGCGTAGCGCAACAGCAAGAGCCGGCGCATCGCGCACCGGCACCAGAAAGCCGTTGTCTCCGTCGCGAACCACTTCCCGGCAGCCCGGGGTGTCCGTGGTGACGATAGGCAGGCCGCAAGCGGCGGCTTCCAGCAGGACCTTGGGCAACCCTTCTCGGTAAGACGGCAGGCACACCACGTGAGCGGCGTGGAACACGGCTGGCATGTCGTCGCGTTGTCCCCACTGTTCCACCACGCTTTCCTTCTGCCAGGCGCGCAAGGTGGCTTCCGGCACCGAGGCCGGGTTGCCCGGATCGGGGTCGCCCACCAAGGCGAAACGGGCGCTCACCCCGGCCTGTCTCGAACGGCGTGCGGCCTCGACGAATTCGCCCACACCCTTGTCCCACAGCATGCGCGCGGCCAGCACGACGCATATCGGCTCCGGTGGTGCCGCGGCGGGGGAAAACGCGGCGGTGTCCACCCCGGCCCCGCGAACCAGCCGTAACCGGGATTCGGGCACGCCGGCGCCCCTAAGCAGCGCCGCGTCGTCCGGGTTTTGCACAATCACCCGGCAACGCGGGCCGCTCAATAACCGGGCCAGCAGCCAGCGAATCACGGGGCGAAGCCAGCGCGCCGTCCGATTCCGGGAGGTGAACAGCCACCCCAAGCCGGCCACTGCGTTCACCTGGGCAGGTACGCCTGCCAGCCGCGCCGCCAGCGCGCCATACAAGACCGGTTTCAGCGCGACGTGATGCACCATGTCCGGCCGTTCGCGACGGTACAGGCGTATCAGGGCCAGAAACTCCCGCAACGGATTGCCGGCACGCCGGGAGAGTTCGAAGGGTATCAGACCGATGCCCGCCTGCCGGATCGTGCCGGCATGCTGGCTTACCCGGGTGGCCACGGCCACGTCAAAGCCCGCCTCGCGCGCCGCCACGGCAAGCGGCAGGCGATGGGAGACGAAATACCAGTCCTCGGTGACCAGGAACAGCAGCTTCAAGCGTTGTGCTCCTGCCACTGCTGGAACATCAGCACATCCCACAGATAATATGACCAGTTGCGACTGCCCGACTGATGCTCGGCCCATTTGCGCCGGATCGGCGCGGGGTCGAACATCCCTTCCCGCACCAGCCGCCCGGGCTCGATAAGCACCGCGGCCCAGGCTTTGAGCGGGCCACGCAACCAGCGGTCGATGGGTACGCCGAAGCCCATCTTGGGGCGCTCCATCAGCGACTGCGGCACATGGCGATAGAGTACCTGGCGCAACAGGCACTTGCCTTGGCCGTGACGAATTTTCATGGACAGCGGCAAGGTCCAGGCGAATTCCACCACCCGGTGGTCGAGCAGCGGCACCCGCGTTTCCAGGCTGACCGCCATGGCTGCCCGGTCCACCTTCGCGAGAATGTCGTCCGGCAGGTAGGTCACCGTATCCAGATACATCATGCGGTGTTCGAAATCGGGCAGATCGGCTTGCTGGCCGGGGTCGGTGAGCAGCGTCAATGGTTCGTGGCTACCTGGCACCAGTTGCGCAGGGTTTTTCCAGTGCGATACCAGCCCCAGGTAAATCTCCTCGGGCGAGCGCACCGCCAGAATCTCGGCCACCTTATGTAGCTTGTCGCCCGGGTTGGCATAACGCAGCCCAGCCGGGAGCCAGCGCCCCAGTTTCTGGAAGGCCGCATTCCAGGCGGCGGGCGGCAGCGTGGTAAGCACCCCGGCCAGCGCTGCCCGCAGCGGGCACGGCATCCAGCCCAGCTTGCGCCACAAATTGCGCGCCCAGAAATAACGGTTGTAACCGCCGAACAATTCATCGCCGCCGTCGCCGGACAGGCTCACCGTCACATGGCTACGCGCGAGGCGCGAAACCAGGTATGTGGGAATCTGCGACGAATCGGCGAAGGGCTCATCGTAAATGGACGGCAGGCTTGGGATTACGTCCATCGCGTCCTGCGGGGTGACATACAACTCGGTGTGTTCGGTTCCCAGGTGGCGTGCCACCGCCCGGGCGTGTTCGGCCTCGTTGTAGCCGGCTTCGTTAAAGCCGATGGTGAAGGTCTTCACCGGGCGGGCGCTCTGCGCCTGCATCAGCGCCACGACGGCGCTGGAGTCGATGCCACCCGACAAAAACGCGCCCAGCGGCACGTCCGCCACCATCTGCCCTCCCACCGCCTGCCCGAGCAGGCGTTCCAGTTCCGTCGCCGCTTCCGCATCGCCGCCCCGAAACAGATTGCGCTGCCCAGCCTCAACTACGTACCGCGCCGACCAATAAGCTACCGGCCGTACACCCTTCTTCCCGGCGTGAACCTGCAAAAAAGTGCCGGGCGGCAGTTTGTGTATGCCTTGATAAATCGAATAGGGTGCAGGTATCGCGTTGTGACGCAGAAGCAGCGTCAACGCATCACGGTCGATTTCGGCGCGAAACTCCGGGTGCACCTTGAGCGCCTTGAGTTCCGATCCAAACAGGAAGGTGTCACCCTGCCAGCCGTAATACAGCGGTTTTTCGCCCATCCGGTCGCGGGCAAGCGACAACGTGCGCGTCTCACGATCCCAAAGCGCAAACGCGAACATGCCGACGAATTTCTTCAGCGCGGCTTCCAGCCCCCACGTGGCAATCGCCGCAAGCATCACCTCGGTATCGGAATGCCCGCGCCAGGGAAGACCGCCGCACTCCTTGTCCAGGCGTTCCCTGATCAGGTGAAAATTGTAGATCTCGCCGTTGAACGCGATCACGTAGCGGCCGCAGGCCGACTGCATCGGCTGGCGGCCCTGGGCGGACAGATCGACGATGGCAAGGCGCCGATGCCCCAGGGCCACACCGGCGCCTTGGTCGGCCCACGTATCCCCGTCATCGGGCCCGCGGTGGGCGATAGCGTCCGCCATCGCGCCAGCGGCGGCGGATAGATCGCTACCCCCCCGGTTGCCCCGCAGCAGGCAGCCGGCTATGCCGCACATGCCGCCCCCAATTCCTGGTACAACGATTCGTACTGGCCAACGACGACGGACAAGCCGTAGCGTTGCTCGATGCGCCGGCGGGCGGCCAGACCCAAGGCCCGCCGGCTTTCAGTGCCAATTTCGATCAGTTGCCGCCATGCCCGGGCAAGGGCCTGGTGGTCCCTCGGGGCGACGACCATGCCGGTATCGCCAATGATCTCCGCGGCATCGCCGACGTCGGTGGACACACATGGAATACCACAGGCCATCGCCTCCCCCAGGATATTCGGGAAGCCCTCGCCGAAGGCCGAGGTAAGCGAAACAATATCCATGCCGGCAAGAATCCGCGCCACGTCCGCCCGCTCCCCCAGACAATGTACGCAACCGGCCAATCCGTGCTCGTCGATCAAGCGGCAAAGGGTCTCGTTGGCTCTTGTGACTCCCTTGCCCGCCATGACAAATTGAATCCCGGGATGGCGTTTGTGCAGCGCCCCCGCCGCCATGAGAAAATTGGCGTGATCCTTCATCGGATCGTAGCGCGCCACCAGGCCGATGGCGACCGTATCGTCCCCCAGGCCCAGTTCCGTCCGAAACGCCGCCCGCGCCGCCTGATCGGGCCGAAAGCGCACGAGGTCAAAACCGTTCGGGATATAGCACCAGCGTTTCGGCACGTAGCCCAAGCGCTCTTGGTGAAACCTCCGACCGGTCGACGAATTGACCACCGCAAAGCTGGGATAGCGCGAAAGCCTTGCAAGCAGCCTCACGATAAGGCGAGTGGCGAGAGAATACTGGGCGAGTTCCATATTCGAGCAGCGGACGTTCCAGCCGATCACCGGTACCCCCGCCAGTTTTCCGGCAACCAGTCCCAGCAGGTCGGCGTGATACAGCCAGGTTTGCAGAATGTCGGGCCGATAGCCCCGTAATAGCCTCACCAAGCGGACCACCTCGGCGAGATCGGAGAAACTGCGCCGGAACTCCAGGGAAACGAGAGGGATCCCGGCGGCCAGCAGCATTCCCTCCACTGCTCCACCCTTGGTCAGGGAAACCACCAGGGTCTCGAATTCCATCTTGTCGATCCCCGTAGCCAGCTTATACAGCATCATCTCAGCGCCGCCAGACCCGAGGCCCGTGATCAAGTGAAGCACCCTGGTTCGTTTTTCATTTTTCATCCAGGCTGCCCCACCGGCATCCCCGCACGACTCACCCATAGCGCCGAACGAAGCCCAGCCGTTTGACCGTAGAGACCAGAATCGCGGCAAAACCACGTCCCAGCAACAGAATTAAAACTGCTCCCAACACCTCGCGCCAGCACTCCCAGTGTGCCGCCTTCGCCATCACCCGCCAAGCGCCCGGGCAACCGGCGAGTCTGCGATAAACGGCATACCGTAACCGCTTCGTGCGCCAAATACGGGGGGCCAGCTTTTCATAGGCACCGGCAAACCGCTCGAATAGCGCGTCATAACACTTGACCATTTGTAGCGCCTTCTCCTGATGTGCCCAATTACTGCTGAGCGAGCCGGCGCGCCTATCATGGTATATTCTCAACACGCTGCGGGAAATCCAGAAGGGACCGTCCTGGAGCAGCGTCAAGTAACTCAACGCCTCACATGCCTTTACACCCTCAAGCGCGACATAGCCTCGAGCTCTTATATAATCTCCCCTGAAAATCGGCAAGTACTCCCCGGAGTAACGCTCATTCAGCATGTCTTGAAGTGTCAGCAACCCCTCATAGCCGGGTTCGCTACAGGTAACGTCCCCTACAGGATTGCGGCAAGCACTAAAGCATACCGGAACCTCCGGCGGCCAATTCCGGAGGATGGTGAGAAGCACACCCTCCCAGTGCGGCACCAGCACATCATCCGCATCGAGAATTACCACAATATCGCCGCGACTCGCCTTAATGCCGACGTTCACCGCCGCGAGCTTTCCCTGGTTGGTTTCAAGAGAAACAAGGCGAGCCCCCCCGAAGGAAGAGACTATCGAAGTCAGGGCAGCGGCATCGAGGCTGCCATCGTCGACCACCACGACCTCAAGCTGCCAGCCTGCCGTAACCGGAGCGCAGTTGAAGACCGATGCGAGGGTCTCGCCTATCGTTCCCGCAGCATTGTAAGCGGGAACGACAAAGGTCAGGGCAGCAGGGACACTAGGCATAGGAACGACTACCGAGTTTCCAGTAAAGATAGTAGACACCGGACGCGTGGGTCGCGACCAAAGCTGCCAGGGGGGAAAGATACCCAAGATATGGAAACAGAAGCACGGTTAAACCCAGTTTAAGCAAGAGTTCCAGGCTGGATACCTTTATGAGTTGGCGCAATCTCAAGGTACCGTACGCGAAGACCGCCGGCGTGCGGCAGCTGCCAAGCAGGAAAATTCCCGCACCAGCAAGCACATAGCCCCAGCGCCGATGGGGCGCGTGGTCTGCGCCGACCCATAGCGAAACGATTTCATGGCCGAATATGGCGTAGCCGATTCCGGCTAGCAGGGCGGCACCGAAAGTCCAGCGCCAAACAGACCGGTATGTTCGCCCTAACCGGGCTTGCTCGTTCCTGGCATCCATGTGGATGAGATCCGGCAGGAGGGTCTCGGGGATCCGCCATATCAGAAAAACGGCGACCTCGGCCACTTTCCACAACAGCACATACTCGGCCGCCATGCTTACTCCACCCAGATACCCGACCAACATGGTGTCGGCCTGCATAGTCAACAATATTGCGCCGTACACAAAAAATGCCACCCCTGTCTTTCCACGTAAGCGGCGAAATACGTCTTTCTGCCGCTTATCCAAAAGACGCCAGCCTACGCGCACATGGACGCGCTTCCAGTACATCAACGAAACCACTCTCGCCAGAAGCACACCGCCCAGCATGCAAGCCATCACGTGCACGAGATTTGCGCCTGAAAGCAACAACGGGACGACAGCGCCGGCAAACGAGACAACCGCGGTAACCTGAAGCAGATTTGCTGCGTACTGGCGTCCCATTGCGGTGAGCGCCACCCTGTCGACGCTCAGGTCGTAGAACGCCACGAGATATAACGCCGTAAAGAAGATGCCCCCCAGGACCGCATGTTCCGCGTTTAATGGAATTCTGCCCTCCCACAGCCCCCCTAGAAACGACCCGAAAACGGACACTGCGGCTACCAGCAGCAATGCATAGCCCACGTAAACGTATTTCGAGAGCGAATACGCACTTTCGAACGCCGGAAAGTTCTTGTTTGCAGCGAATTCTCCCATGACCCGCATCACGCCCCCGGTCATCCAGTTGATGCCTACTGCCGCATAGTTCACAAACGCGAGGAGCAACATCAGCACACCAAATTGGTATTTCCCCAGTACCTTGACGTATAGCGGCACCAACACGACCTGGATAACGATATTGGCTACCATGAGGCCGTATCCGGAGGCCAGGGATTTGAAATAGTCAGGATACTGCCTGAGCTTTATGATAATGGTGGAGAGCATTTGTGAAGGCGCAGCCAGGCTACGCGGCTTCTATCGCAACGAGAAAAGAATTGTTAAGGCGGTGAAAGACCTTGCCGATGTTGCGCGCCATCCAGGACTTGATCCGGATATTCGCCGGTCCGGTGCCGGTCCAGCTGAAAAACTTAAGATCGGTCATTCGATAGCCGTGCCGGTTGCACATCGCCACAAGGTTTTCTGGATAGAATGACACCACGTGGTCATAGTAGATATTCAACTCAAGCCTTGCCGTCGTCCGCACGACAAAGCCGTAGTAGGAAGGATTGGGAGTAGTAATGAGCAGCTTTCCTCCCGGATTAAGGTGTGCCATCAGATTTTTCAACGCCATGCCAGGAGCGTCCAGGTGTTCAATTACCTCGCTTAGCACAACGACGTCAAAACACCGGTCAAGCCGCATTGTTTCACAGTTTGCCAAAACAAGGTGCACGCCCGCCCGTTCCGCGTAGCCGACACTCTCCGCGTCGACATCAACGCCGACCAGATCGGCGGCCGCATCGGCGAGCGCGGCGTGCAGCCAAAGATGCTTACGTTGGGGCAAGTAATACTCCACGTTCCCCGCCGCCCCAACATTCAGCACCGATCTGTTCCTGCAGTGGGCCAGGAGATACGCCTTCGCATCCGGGATCCACCCTGCCTGCACGCCCAGCCTGACCGTTTCATTTCGTTGCATGGAATAACCTTGTAGCCGCCGCTCTTTACCAGCCAGGATTTATTACCGTCACAAGCCGGATTATTCCAGAATGGGCGGGGTTTATGGAAAAAGACCGAGGCCAGCCTCGGAAAGCCGGTTCACCTTCTGATTGCATGAGTCGCTACGCTTGAATACTTCGTCGATAAAATTTTTTACACGGAATCGGATTTCCTTGGTTGCATCTTCGCCCGGCGAAGCCGAAAAAAAGCATAGCCAAATAGAAAAAACTTGATGCGCTTGTAGATCCTCGACTGTTTCAATCCGTTTTGCACGAAACCCCGTTGCTCAAATTCTTTGGAGTCGCAACAATCCAAGATCTCGGGAGCATGCCTAAACCATTTTCCTTTTTCGATAAGATGGTTATACCGAAGGAGCCTTCGCGTAATAGCATAGTGTCTAGACCCAGCGATCGCCTTGTGCTCGAATTCCCAAATTGAACCGTCCTGTTTCAACATTTCAGACAAATGGGCGCGATCCCATATGGCCACCTGAAGCGAGGAATAGTAGGGTTCATCGTGGGTGAGCCGAATAATTCCGTCGCTGTTCCGTCTAAGGCTGCGTAAAAAAATAAGCGCTTTACCCAGCCCGGATCGCTCGAGAAGCTTTAGCCGGAGATAGTGGATATGCCGCCCCCGCACCATGTCAATAAGGCGTACCAGTTCATCCGTATCCACCTTTTCGTAAAAAAAGAAATCGTCGAGTATCAGAATGATATAACGAAATTTCTCCGGCAATGCATTGATTTGATATTCGAGTTCGGCACACCATCCGGAAACCGGTGCCGAGATGGTGTGAAAGGGTGCCTTAGCAATTTGTTGGTTGAGCCCCACATACAAATCAAATACTTCACCCGGCCATCGTTTAGCAACACTTCCTGATACCAAGCTGAATACATCAAAGGTATTATCGGAAGAAGAAACAAAAATACAAACATCCTGCATCAATTGGTTTCTTTCTCAAACCAAAAACACCCGCAACCGTATTGTTGGCTGTTTGCCTGAGCTTCGCTGGCGTAACGTATCAAGCCGCCTTCCATTTCACTGTCAGGTATCAATGCGAACTCTTTCAAACGGAAGCCGGAGAACATGGAAACAACCTGTCGGTACGTATATATTCTGTGCGCATTAAATTTTATCAATGGCTTACCGCCAACAGGAACAACGAAAAGCACATTCCCACCGGAAGAAACTACTCGCCTAATCTCCGATACCGCCTTGATATCTCCGTCGTAATCCAACCGATCGCCGTAACGTCCCAACCCTATGTGTTCCACCACATGCATGCACGAAAGTGAACGAACACTGGCATCGGAGAACGGCAATGCGTAAAGATCGCCTTGATGGCTACCTACTCCTGATAATCCGAGTTTGGCTGGGCGGTAATCATAGAATTCAATCGGGACAAATGCAGAAACATTCGCGACGAAATAAAGCGAGCTGGATATGTCGATATGGGATTCCGGTCTGGTTTCGGCGAGAATCCTTGATGCCCAGGCCGTATGAAACACGTAATGACGGTCAAAGGTGGTGCTGGCCGTGGCATCGAACAGACAAAGCTGTAAATCTCTTAATTGCAGGGAGAACCTAGGTTTTGAATGGGACTTGAGTTGAAAAAAATGCGATGTCGCCTTGAAAAAAAACATGATGGCATACAGACGGCGTTGGGCGCGTTTCCCGGCTTTGTTGATCAGGGTTCGTGTGATTCTCAATACTATCTCAGAATATCAGCGACTTCCCAAGCTGAAAATCCATCAACTCAACATGCCGGGTCAACCATTGTTCCGAGTGACTATGCGTGCAGGCGATGCCAGCCAGGGTAGTTGGGTAGATACCTTATCGCCACACCACGAAATCGCGCCAGCCATTGTTTGAGCCGTCCATGATAGACATTCACGTTCTGGAGATGGAAAACCTTGTCCACCACACAAATCCCTGCGGAAAGGATAAGCGCCCTGGCTGCGACATCTACCACCTCCCACAAAAACCGAATAGACCGGATTCCGCCGCTCGGCGCGAAATGTTCTCGCATACGAGGAAAAAAAACCGATGAAACCGTTGCCGGCCTCCGGACGGATAGCAGCCAATCGGATAAGGGGATAATGGGTAGAGTAGAGAACAGGCTCGCACCTGCCCTCCCTCATCAAACCGTGCGTGCGGTTCTCCCGCACACGGCTTTCCGATGTTCTTCATATCAAGGCATGCGCCGTTTTCCAGCCCGCCGTTGT
>JAJZUU010000034.1 GCA_021848325.1 Pseudomonadota bacterium
CCTCCGCCAGTTGCGGATGGCGGGCGAGTTCGATCAACTGCCCCGGATCGGTGTCGATCAGGCCGTGGTCGGCGGTGACGATCACCGTGCTGCCGCTGCCCCGGATGGCATCGAGAAAGCGGGCGAAGGCTTCGTCCAGGGCCGTGAAGTTGGCACCCACTTCACTGCTTGCGACGCCATGTTCGTGCGCCAGCCCGTCGATTTCCGGATAGTAGGCGTACACGTACTTGCGCCCGGTGCCGCCGCCGACGATCCCGGCGATGGCGTGGAACATCTGCTGCAGGGAGCCGTAGCCCACCCGCCTCGCGGTGCCGCAATGGGCGATATTGAAGTCGGAATGGACGATGCGCGCGGGGGACACCGCGTAGCAGGGCACCGGCACCGCGTCGAACACCGACGGGTAGTCGAACAGTTCTGCCGGGGCGATGCCCGCCTCTCGCAGGGAAGGCCCCCCGTGCCGGGGCCGGAACGGCAGCACCGCCGCAATGCTGCCCAGTTCCTTGAAATAGGTGTGCCAGCCGGTCAGGGCGTGCTGCTGCGGCGCCAGCCCGGTCATGAAGGTGGTGATGGCGCTGGCGGTGGTGGAGGGAAACACCGAGGTCATGCTGCCCCGCAAGTGGCGCCGCAACGCGCTGTCCGCCCCGGCCTCCGCGAGATACCGGTAACCCAGCCCGTCCACCACCAGCAGCACCAGATTCCCGGCGGCAAGGATCGCCGGGTCGAGCCCGCGCAAGGGCGGATAGACGGAGGTCCCGCCCCCCAAGGCCGCCTTGATGGAACTCATCAGGTTGACGATGCTGCCGCCGTGGTAATCGGGTCGGGTCATGGGCCTTGGACAGGAGAATACGAGGTGAGACGCGCCCCGCCCTCATGCTAGCACGAAATGCCCCGCGCGGGCCCCGCCGCCTGGCATTTGACGTTCGCGCGGCCGGCCGTGCCGGCCTTCAAGACGGGGGTCAGTCGCCGCCGACCAACTGGTCGGCGTGGGTGAAGGTCCAGGTCCGGACGATGCCCAGGATATCCGCCTTGCTGCGGATGTCCGCGGGGAAGGGGGCGTAGGGGGCGGCCAGCTTGACGATGCGGATGGCCGCCGCGTCCAGCACCTTGGAGCCGGAGGAGCGGTTGATCTCCACGCTGTACAGGCTGCCATCGGAGCGGATGTTGACCGTCATCCGCAGGCTGCCGTAGAGCTTTTGCTGTCTGGCGTCCTCGGGGTAGTTGAGGTTGCCGATGCGCTCCACCTTGGTGCGCCAGTCCTCCACATACCTGGCGAAGGTGTATTCCCGGGTGCTTGCCCCGATGAACACGCGCTTGGGTCGCTGCTGGTAGTTGTCCCAGTCGCGGGAGATCTGCGCCTGCAGGCGTGCCATCTCCAGGCTTTTTTGCACCAGGTCGGCTCCGTCCGGGGTGTCCGCCTGCTCGGCGGGGCGCTGGGGCTGATCGTGTGTCGGCGCCACAGCCTTTTGGGATTGGGCCCGGGTCAGCAGCTTCTGCGCCTGCTCCTCCAGTTCCCGCACCTGCCGCGCCTTCCGCGCCACCTCGTTTTCTCCTTGATCCCGCTGCAACACCGGCAAAGGGCTCTTGGCCCGGCGCTTGGCCTCGGTATTGCCCCCGCCCTCCAGGTTGGCCTGGGCCAGGGCGTCGGCATGGGGCGGCTTGGTTGCGCTCTTGGCGTTCACCAGTACCACGTCCAGGGGCGGAGAAAAATTGTCCAGCCGTTGGAGATCCGGCGCGCGGAAACGCAGGCCGAACAGCACGAACAGGTGCAACAGTACGGAAAGCGTTAGGGCGAGCGCCAGGCGGTTGGAGTGGTTCGGCCTCGCGGCGAGGCCCCCGAAGGGGAGTGCGAAATTCACGGAATGCTTCTTACCTCGACATGGACATGACCCAGCAAGGGCTCGCCGGGCTGGGCGAACCGCCGAATCCCATGCATTCTAAGCAGGTGCGGCGGGATTGTCACACCCGGGAGGGGAGTCGCCCCGGGTCCTCGATGCGGCACCGGAACTGGCAGTCGAAGGCCAGTTCCAGCAGATCGATTTGAGACACTTCCACGGCCACGGCGGTTCCCACCGGTAATTCCGGCAGGGAGGGCACCCGGGTGGTGAGGGGCAGGCCGTCCAGTCGCACGATGTTTTCCTTGACTACGCAGGCGGTCGTTTCGCCAATCCCTTCCTGTACCAGGTAGCGCAGGGTCCAGTAGCGCTCCATGGAGCGCTGAAAGTTGCCGTACGCTTCGTGGGCCAGCTCGAAATCGCGCATGGCGGCAAACAATGCCTCGTCACCGGGCTGGTAGGGCGCCGGCTCCCCCCGTACCAGGGCGATGAGCTGGCGCTGGTTTACCAGGTCCACGTAACGGCGCAGCGGCGAACTGGCCCACGTGTATTGCTCCACCCCCAGCCCCTGATGCCTCCCGGGCACCGTGCTCATGCGCACCTTGCCGTTGTTCTGGGAGCGGTAGATGGCGGCGTAGCGTTGCGTCGAGAGCAGTTGCGCCCACTGGGCGTTGACGTGGATCATCAACTCGGACACCACCTTGTCCACGGGGTTGCCACGAACGCGCGGCACGATGGCGACCCGGTCGCCTTCGACGCGGAAGCTGTAGTCCACCTGGGGCAGCCTGTTGGGGTCCTGCTTGCCGCGCGCCGCCTCCATGCGGTCGGCCAGCCGCCACAGCACGCCCAGTTCCCCCCGGTAGGGGTAGCTCGCGTCGCCTCGGCCGATGCTGTCCTCGGTGAACACCTGTTCCAGGGCGTCGTGCCTGAGATTTGCGGCGATGTGCACCCGCTCCACGCGGTTCTCGGCGGAGAGCACGCTGTAGTCCCCGCTGTCCACCTCCAGGTACATGGAGAGGGCGGGGCAGATGCTTCCTTCCCGCAGGGTGAATTGCCGGATGGCCGGTTCCGGCAGCATGGTGATCTTGCCGCCCGGCATGTAAACGGTGGACAGTCGGTCCAGGGCAATGGCGTCCAGCGGCGAGCCGGGGACGATGCCCAGGGCCGGCGCCGCGATGTGGATGCCGACGCGCCAGTTGCCGTTGCGCAAGGGGGTGACGGAGAAGGCGTCGTCGATCTCGGTGGTGCTGGAATCGTCGATGCTGAAGGCCGTAGCTTCGCTTTCCGGCAGGGCCTCCGGCTCGGCCAGCGGGCCGAATTCGCCAAAACCGCTGCCGGCGGGAAAATGCTCGAACAAAAAGGCGTTGAAATGGTAGTCGTGGGCCGAAGCGAAGGCCCCGCACCTTTCCAGCAGCTTCGGCGCGCTCAAGCCGGTGGCCTGGCAGGCCTGCTCCAGCGCCTTGAACTCCAGGGTGTTGCGGTCCGGTCTGTACAGCAGGGCGTTCAACCGGGGCCGGAAGGACTCCGGCAGCGAAAAGGCGCTGAGCTGCTCCACGCAGGCGGCCTGCTGCAGCGCCTGCTGGCGCTTGCGCTCCACGCTCGCCAAGGCCGCCTGCAGGGCCTCGGCCGGAGCCGGCTTGTAGCGGCCCCGGCCCTTCTTGTAGAAGTGCATGGGAGAGGCATGCAGGCGCATCAGGATCCCGGCCGCCTCGGTGGGCTGCGGCTCGCGGCCGAAGTATTCGCCGGCCAGTTCGGTAAAGCTGAACTCGTCGCTTCCGCTCGCCTCCCACAGGAAGTCCGCATCCGCCTCTTCCGCGATGTGCTGGGCCTGCTGCATGAATACCGGGGCGGCAGGCTCGCGAAAGCGCAGCAGTACCGCGCTTGCCTTGACCTTGCTGCGCTTGCCGTGGGGCGCCTCGACTTGCAGCGAGGTATCGTTGTCGGCCAGGATGGCGCCGACTTTGAAGGTCCCCTCCTCTTCGTACAGGATGTTCATTATGGCGCTTGCGGCTGAAAAATGGGATGCAGAGTTTAACGGATTCAAGGGCTTTGTGGAACCGTAGCCGGCTCTCGGCCCTTACAGCGGTTGAATGGGGGCGATATCGGTTATTGCAAGCCGCACGGGGCTGCGACGGTCGGCCGGTGCCCCGGCCCGCTCAGCCCCGCGCCGCCTTCAGGTGTTCCAGCAGCTTGCCGTGGATGCCGCCGAAGCCGCCGTTGCTCATGATCACCACATGGTCGCCCGGGCGGGCGGCGGCGGCGACGGCGTCGGTGAGTTGCTGCAAGTCGTCGTACACCCCCGCCCGCTGCCCCAGCGCCTCAAAGGCGGCGGCCGCGTCCCAGTCCAGGCTGGGGGGGGCATAGCAGAACACCCGGTCGGCGACGGCCAGGCTCTCCCCCAGGCGGCCCTTCATCACCCCCATGCGCATGGTGTTGGAGCGCGGTTCCAGCACCGCCAGGATGCGGGCGCGATCCACCCGGGCGCGCAGCCCTTGCAGGGTGGTGTGGATGGCCGTGGGGTGGTGGGCGAAATCGTCATACACGGTGACCCCGTTCTCCACGCCGCGCACCTCCATGCGACGCTTGACGTTGACGAACCGGTCCAGGGCCTCGGCGGCGACCTGGGGAGGAACGCCCGCATGGCGGGCGGCACCTACCGCGGCCAGGGCGTTGTGCCGGTTGTGTTCCCCCAGCAGCCCCCACTGGACGGTGCCTTGGCGCTCGTCGTCCAACCGCAGGTCGAAGGCGCCCTCCGGCGACTGTTCTGAGGTCTGCCAGCCGGGCGTTGCCGCCAGGTATTCCACCCGGGTCCAGCAGCCGCGGGCAAGCACCCGCTTGATGCTTTCCTCGCGTCCGTTGGCCAGGATCAGCCCGTTGCCGGGGACGGTGCGCACCAGGTGGTGGAACTGGGTCTCGATGGCGGCCAGGTCGGGGAAGATGTCCGCGTGGTCGAACTCCAGGTTGTTGAGGATGGCGGTGCGCGGACGGTAGTGGACGAACTTGGAGCGCTTGTCGAAAAAGGCGGTGTCGTACTCGTCCGCCTCCACCACGAAGAAGGGGGAATCGGTAAGGCGGGCGGAGACGCCGAAATTCTGCGGCACCCCGCCCACCAGGAAGCCGGGCTGCAGGCCCGCGTATTCCAGTATCCACGCCAGCATGGAGCTGGTGGTGGTCTTGCCGTGGGTGCCGGCCACCGCCAGCACCCATTTGTCGCGCAGCACGTTCTCGGCCAGCCACTGGGGGCCGGAGACGTAGGGCAGGCCGCGGTCCAGGATCTCCTCCATCAGGGGGTTGCCCCGGGAGACCACGTTGCCGATCACGAACACGTCCGGGGCGAGCCCCGTCTGCCGGGGATCGTAGCCTTCCGTCAGATCGATGCCCTGGGCCTCGAGCTGGGTGCTCATGGGCGGGTAGACGTTTGCGTCGCAGCCGGTGACCCGGTGTCCGGCCTGTTTTGCCAGGACCGCCACCCCGCCCATGAAGGTCCCGCAGATGCCGAGAATGTGAATATGCATTTAGTGGGCCAGGGCCTCTTAATTACCGGCGAAGCGCCGGGGCTGCCCGTTCGTGACCGGCAGGACGCGGGGGCGGATCTCGGGGGTCGGAGCAAGTCGCCCCATAATTTTCCTTTTTATCACAAAACCGATGCCGAAAGAATCACCCTTGGCGCGCAGCGGCCCGGCGAGGCTTCGTCCTTACGGAACCCCCGACTGCGCCGGGTGCGGCAGCACGGAAGGGCAGCGGGTTTCGGCCCCCTTCGTTTTCTTCGTTGGGGCCGGCCTCGGGCACATCCGTCTGCCGGATGGGGCTAAAGATAATGTACAATTTACCGCTTATGCTATTCAAATTGGCGCCTTGCCGCCATCCCGGAGATGTTGACGGACAACCATGAGCGAGCTTCTTTCTACCACCGATATCGCCAGGGCCACGCTTCACCGGCTGACCGAGCTGGAACTGTCGCCCACGCCGGCGAATTACTCCCGTTTTTACTATGAAATCGCGGGCGAACCGCCGCCCGATTGCCCTCTCCAAACGGAGCAGGCGGCGGGCTCTTGCGCCCACCTGGTGCAAATTCTGCGGTCGGTGCTCGAATCGGTAACGGACCAGACGGCCGGACTGGCTTCCCATCTCCGCGAGCACAACAGGGAGATGCGCCAATCCATCGACGAACTGGCGCTGACCCAGGAAAAGGAGGCGGTCCTGCAACTGCTCGGGTCCATCGTGACCAAGGCCAACTCGATCCACAGCACGGTGGAGGACTCCCACGAGGACCTCCTGGCCACCAAGCTTGCCCTGGAGCATGTCAAGGCGGAGCTGCAGGAAACCCGGCAAATGCTCTACGAGGACGCGCTCACCGGGGCGCAGAACCGGCGCGCCATGGATGCGGTCCTGGCGCGGGAGGTGGCCCGCTCCAGACGCACGGGTTCCCGCCTTACCGTGGCCATGATCGACATCGATCACTTCAAGGACGTGAACGACAAATACGGGCACGACGCGGGCGACAAGCTGCTGCTCCACCTGACCATGGTGGTCAGGTCAGTGCTGCGCGAGGCCGACGTGCTGGTGCGCTACGGCGGGGAAGAATTCCTGCTGGTGCTGCCGGACGCCGACGTGCGGGGAGCGGAATTCGTGCTGGACCGGCTGAAGCTGGTGGTGCAGAAATCTCCGCTGCAATACGAAAAAAAGAACATCCAGATCACCTTCAGCGGCGGCATCGCCCAACTCCTGCGGGACGAAAACGGCCATTCCCTGATCATGCGCGCCGATGCCGCCATGTACGACGCCAAGCGGGCGGGGCGCAACTGCTTCAGGGTCGCCCGGTGACGCCGTTGCCCTGCCCCGGTATCGCCAAACGGGGCCGGCGCCCCTCTCCCCGCAAAGTGAATCCCCGGATTGGACACCAGACATCCCTATAGCGACCTCACCCCGGACCGGGTGCTGAACGCCGTGGAAAGCACCGGCCTTCCCTGCGACGGGCGGCTGATCGCCCTCAACAGCTACGAAAACCGGGTCTATCAGGTGGGCATTGCGGAACGCGAGCCGGTGGTGGCCAAGTTCTACCGGCCGGGGCGCTGGTCGGACGAAGCCATCCTGGAAGAGCACGCCTTCACCGCCGAACTGGCGGAACGGGATATCCCGGCAGTGGCGCCCCTTGCCGCCCACGGCCGCACCCTGCAGCGGTTCGAGGGTTTCCGTTTCGCCGTCTATCCGCGCCGGCCGGGGCGGGCCCCGGAACTGGAAGACCCGGCCATCCTGGAATGGATGGGGCGCTTCCTCGGGCGCATCCATGCCGTCGGCGCGGTGCGCCCATTCCTCTGGCGGGGTGCCCTGACCGTGGAGAGCCTCGGCGACGAGCCGCTGGCTTTCCTGCTGGAAGGGGGATTCCTGCCACCCGACCTGGAACTCCCCTTCCGCACCATCGCGCAACAGGTGCTGCGGCTGGTGCGCGCCGGTTTCGCCGCTGCCGGGGAGATGCGGGCCATCCGCCTGCACGGCGACTGCCATCCCGGCAACGTGCTGTGGACCGAGCAGGGCCCTCACTTCGTGGACTTCGACGACTGCCGCATGGGCCCGGCAGTGCAGGACCTGTGGATGCTGCTTTCCGGAGAACGGGACACCATGGGGCGGCAACTGGCCCACATCATGAAGGGTTACCGCCGGTTCCACGACTTCGACCCGCGGGAGCTGCGGGTGCTGGAGGCCCTGCGCGCCCTGCGCATGATCCACTATGCGGGCTGGCTGGCCAAGCGCTGGGACGATCCCGCGTTCCCGGCCAACTTCCCGTGGTTCAACACCCAGCGCTACTGGCAGGACCAGATCCTCGCCCTGCGCGAGCAGGCGGCCGCGCTGGAGGAGCCGCCGTTGGTCCTGGCGTGACGCGGGCGTTTCGCCAATGGCAAGGACATCTCGCTGCAATAGCTACATAGAAAATATTTTTACATCCTATTATACTTGGAAGATTGCGCTGCATAATTCAAAGTTTGAGGAAAATAACGGCGTCCTGCTGCTCGGTCGCCGCAGCCCCATGCACAAGCACCCTGACCTGTGACAAGGACGCTGCCTCTTGGCGACGACGGAGTTACTCAAGCACAACCTGGCAATCGAGCCCGATTTGCAGCATTTTATCGGTTTCGCACTGAACGCGGCGAGAAGCCTGGGCGGCAACCCCTTCATCGCCTCCGTGGCGTGCCTGGAGCTTTCCTCCAGCCTGCGCAGGGCCGGCGCCGGTAGCGGCTATCCGCTGCCGGTGCGGCTGCTGTTGCACGGCAGCCGGCTTGCGGTGGAATGGGGCGAAGATGGGGAGGCCAGCGTCCTGGACCTGGACAAGCCCCCCCGCAGTGACGTGGTCGAGCAGTTGCGCCTACACCTGCAGCGCTCGACCGAGGCCTCCGACCCCGCCCTGCTGTTGCGACGCAATGCCGAGATGATGCGCTTTCTGAACGAAACCCGGGAACGCACGGAAAAGGAAATCGAGGCCATGCAGCAAACCTTGAAGGCACGCCAGGAGGAATTGCACGAGTCCATCCGCCAAGCGGAGACCGATGCGCTGACCGGCTTGCTCAACCGGCGCGCCTACGACGAAAAGCTGGAACAAGCGTTCAGGCGCACCGTGCGCCAGACCAACGAGTCCTTGGCCCTCACCTTGTTCGACCTCGATTTTTTCAAGGAAATCAATGACGAATTCGGTCACCAGTATGGGGACGCCTATCTGAACAAGATGGCCCACGCCATGCGTTCGGTAATCCGCCAGGAAGTGGATTTCGCCTTTCGCTTCGGCGGCGACGAGTTCGCCATACTGCTATTCGCCGACCGGGGTACGGCGGTGCAAAAGGCGTTGGACGTATTGGCCGCGATGAACGGCAGGGTCAGCATCGGCATCGCCTGCCTGACGCCCGGCGGACCCCGGGACGGCGACCTGCAGGGCTTCATCCACCGCGCCGACGATGCGCTCTACGAGGCCAAACGGGCAGGCCGCGGAAGGGTCGTGATGGAGTCCCGCGGCGAAGACGGCAATATTCGCTGGCAGCACTTCCTGCCGCAAACCGCGGAACAGGCCGCCGCGTCATGAGTTTCCTGACGGGCTCGCACGGCGTCGACAGTACAGAGGACTGCAAGCTGCTGTTCTGCAGCCGCGTCCACAACGAAAGTGACGGCATCCTGCTGCGGGCCCGCCTGCAGGTCTCCGCACGCCGCCTCGGATTTTCTCCTGCGCAGCGGGAAGACATGGTGCTGGTGGCGGCGGAAATGGCCAGCAACCAGGTCAAGCATGCGGCGGGCAAGGGGATGCTGCAGGTCTGGCAGCAGCCGGGAGGGGCGCTCGACTTGGTGGCGTTGGATTTCGGGCCCGGGATCGGCAACGTCTCCCTGGCCCAGGAGGACGGCTATTCCACCGTGCATACCCTGGGCAAGGGACTGGGCAGCATTCGCCGTCTCAGCGACGAATTCGAGATCTTCTCCCAGCCAAAAGAGAAAGATCAGCAGGGCCTGTGGCATGGTACCGCGGCATGGGCCCGCTTCTGGATGGAAAGCCCGCGCCGGGGCGGAAACGCCGCTGCCCGGCCCGCCGAAGACCGGGCGCAGATCGGTCTGTTTTCGCGGCCGTTCTCCGACGACCGTTTCAACGGCGACCGAATCTACCTGGAACGGCACGGGGACAAATTGCGCTGGCTGCACCTGGATGGCCTGGGACACGGGGAAAACGCACAGCAGGCCTTCGCCAATTTTACCGGGCACCTGTTCCACAAGGATAACCTGAGCGGCGAACTGGTAGATATCGACCGCTGCCTGGCGGGCACCCGCGGGGCGGTGGCCGTGGTCACGGAGGTGGATCTCGCCGGCAAGAGCCTTTCCATGCTGGGCGTGGGGGACATGAGCGCCCATGTGTATCAGGACGGCGAAATGCACAACTTTTCCTTCGCCCCGGGCATCCTGGGGAGGGAACACAAGAGCGCCAAGGTGACCCGGCTCGCCTGCGGAAGGGGCTGCCTTATCATCACCAACAGCGATGGCATCCGTCACGGCTGGGATGCCTCTTCCTTCCCGGGCCTGTTCAGCCAGCACCCGCAACTGGTCGCCTATCTGTTGGGAAACGTGATGGGCCGCGTGTCGGACGACCAATCCGTCTGCGCGGTGCGCATCAATTCATAACCATCTAATTTTCAAGGAGCAATTCATGGCGGATACGAAAGCGTTGGCGACGG
This sequence comes from Pseudomonadota bacterium, assembly GCA_021848325.1. Lineage (GTDB taxonomy): Bacteria > Pseudomonadota > Gammaproteobacteria > Burkholderiales > JAJZUU01 > JAJZUU01. Next base: position 10,034 of record JAJZUU010000034.1, read on the forward strand.
CCTCGCTCAGGGAACAGATAAAGCGGCACGTGGACAACATCTCGGCGGCCATCGAGAAGGAAGGCCAGATCATGTTCGGCGGCAGCAGCGTGATGAACCGGGACGAGGTCACGGATTTCACCAACGAGTTCCTGGAACTCATGGTGGCCTTGCTGGAGTCGAAAAACCCCTTCGACGACGCCGCCCCCGCCTTTCATGCCCTGGAAATCTTCTTCAACAACCTGTCCCGCAAGAATCTGGTGCGCGGCGGCCGGATCGAGGACATGGCACGCTACATCCAGTTTATCCAGAAGACGTTCCTGGGATCGCTGGAGGAAGACAGGAAGATCAGTTTCGACGACATGCGAAACATCCTGATGTTCCTCGCCAACCTGTTCAACGAGATCACCCTGTCGGTGTTCCAGGCCTATCTGGAGACCAACGAGCGGACCATTCGCGCCCAGCGGGAAGAGTTGCGCGAGACCTCCACCCCGATCACGGAGATATGGGACGGCGTACTTACCCTGCCGATCATCGGGACCCTGGATTCCAGCCGGACCATGCTGGTCATGGAATCGCTGCTCAACAGGATCGCCAGCGACCGGGCCCGCGCCGTGGTGATGGACGTCACCGGGGTGCGCAGCATCGACTCCCAGGTCTCCCACCACCTGATCCAGATGGTGCGGGCGATCCAGCTCATGGGGGCGGAGGCCATTCTCACCGGCATCCGGCCGGAGATCGCGCGCGCCCTCACCAACCTCAACATCGATCTGGGCAATGTGACCACCCGCGCCAGCCTGTCCGACGGACTGAAGGAGGCGTTCCGCCGCATGGGGGTCCAGGTTTCCGCCAAGTCATGAGCAGCGCGGGCTTCCACCTCACCCCGATCGGCAGCAACGATTTTCTGCTGGAGCCCTCCCACAACCTGGACATCGGCGATCACGACGGGCTCATCCTGGAAATCATCAGGCGCCTGCAAGACGGGAAGTCCCGCCGGCTGTACTACGACCTGGCCGACCTGCCGGTGATCGATCTGGTGTACTACGCCTGGCTCAACCGGCTGGCCCGCGCCTGCCGCACCATAAACGTGCAGATGGTGGGGATCCATATGCAGCCCACTGCGGCCTTCGCTCTGTCGCATACACTGACCGAGCCGCCGCAGTTCAAGACCGCCCTGGACGCGATGGAAAGGGACAGGGGATAGTCCCGGGGCCCTGCCTCCGGGCTCCCGGCACTGTAACACCAGCCCATTAGCTGAGCCCAAACCGCCTGATAAACCAGGTTTTTACGACATGGGTCAGCAACAGGTAGCCGGCGATGATCAGGGTCAGCGCGATCCAGTAATGCGCTGGCAGTGCCGTAAAGCCGAATGATTTTGCGAACGATGAGAACGGCAGCCAGATACCCACGGCGCAGATGACGGCGGTAGTGAGTGCGAGGGGCAAGCTGGCACGGCTCTGGACGAACGGCAGGCGCCCGGTGCGGATGATGTGCACGATCAGCGTCTGGGACAGTAGCGATTCGACGAACCAGCCGGTCTGAAACAGAGCCGGGTTGTGCCATGCGTCGAACGCGTAAAGCAAGGTGAAGTAGGTCGCGTAGTCGAAAATGGAGCTGATGGGCCCGATGAACAGCATGAAGCGCGCGATATTGCCAATCTCCCACTGGCGCGGCCGGGCAAGATACTCGTCGTCAACGTGATCGGTTGCCACCGCGGTCTGGGAGAAGTCATACAGAAGGTTGTTCAGCAGAATCTGGACTGGCGCCATCGGCAAGAAGGGCAGGAAGGCGGACGCCCCCAATACGCTGAACATGTTGCCAAAGTTGGAGCTGGCGCCCATTTTGATGTACTTGATGATGTTGCCGAATACGCGCCGGCCTTCAATGACCCCTTCCTCCAGCACCAGCAGGTTCTTCTCCAACAAGATGATATCAGCCGATTCCTTGGCGATATCGACTGCGGTATCCACCGAGATACCAACATCCGCGGCCTTGAGGGCCGGGCCATCGTTGATGCCGTCACCCAGAAATCCGACGACATGCCCCTTGCGGTGAAGCGCTTGAATGACCCGCGCCTTCTGCGCAGGGGAAAGCTTGGCGAATACCGCCGTATGCTCCGCCACTGCCGCGAGTTCCTCGTCGGATAGGGATTCCACTGCGCTGCCGAGCAGAATGTGGTCCACGTGCAGCCCTACTTCCTTGCACACCTTGCGGGTCACCACTTCGTTGTCACCGGTCAAAATCTTCACCGCTACGCCATGACTGTTCAGGACCGCAATGGCTGCCGCCGCGCTGTCCTTGGGGGGGTCGAGGAAAGCGATGTAACCCACCAAGATCAGATCCGACTCGTCCTGGAGGGAATAGACCGTCTGTGTCGCGGAGATGTCCCTGTAGGCGATGGCGATCACCCGAAAGCCGTCCTCGTTCAGCTCCCGCGTCACTTCCTGCAAGCGCGCAAGGTGGCTCGCGTCCAGTTCGAACACTTCGCCGTCCGCCTCGCCTTTGCTGCACACGCTGAATACCTCCTCGACCGCACCCTTGCAGATGAGGGTATGCTTGCCTTCGCCCTCCACCACCACCGACATGCGGCGCCGCACAAAGTCGAACGGAATCTCGTCGACCTTGCGATAGGCGGATTCCACCCGAAGGCTTTCGTGCAACTCCATGTGGTTGAGCACGGCCACGTCCAGGAGGTTTTTCAGGCCGGTCTGGTAGTAGCTGTTCAGCAAGGCGTATTCCAGTACGTGTTCATTCTCATGGCCGTAGATGTCCACATGCCGTTCCAGGATGATCCTGTCCTGGGTCAAGGTCCCGGTCTTGTCCGTGCACAGCACGTCCATGGCGCCGAAGTTCTGGATGGCGTTCAGGCGCTTGACGATCACCTTTTTGCGCGCCATGGCAAGTGCGCCCTTGCCCAGGTTGATGGTGACGATCATCGGCAGCATCTCCGGCGCCAGGCCGACCGCTACCGCCAGTGCAAACAAAAAAGCCTCCAGCCAATCGCCTTTGCTGAAGCCGTTGATCAGGAACACCACCGGCACCATGACCATCATGAATCGCATCATGAGCCAGGCAAAGCGATTGACCCCCTTGTCGAAGCTGGTCATCACCCGTTGTCCGGCGATGCTGCCGGCCAACGCACCGAAGTAGGTGCGCGCGCCGGTTTGCGCCACGACTGCGGTGGCGCTTCCGCTCACCACGTTGCTGCCCATGAAGCACAAATTGGGAAATTCCAGCGGATTCTTCGACGCCCCGGTGAACGGGTTGGAAAATTTCTCCACCGGCAGCGCTTCGCCAGTCAGCGCAGACTGATTCACGAACAGATCTTTGGCTGAGATGACACGCACGTCGGCCGGAATCATGTCCCCTGCGGACAGCAAGACCACGTCGCCCGCTACCAGTTGGCTGATGGGAATCTCCTTGCGCTGCGGCCCCTGGGGGGTGAGCCGAATCTGGAACGCCTCCACTACCTCCGGCGGCACTCCTTCACGCCGGTCCCGGCGCAACACGGTCGCCGTGATACTCACCATGGCGCGAAGCTTCTCGGCCGCGCTGTTGGAGCGGTGCTCCTGAAAGAACGAAAGGACCACCGACAGCAACACCATGATGGAAATGATGACGGCCCCCTCCCAGTCCCCCATGGCGGCGGAAATTCCGGCCAGCGCTATGAGCAGCAGGTTGAGAGGGTTCAAGAAGCGTTCCAGCAATTGCCGGGGAATGCCCTTGGGCTTCTCACGGGCAACCACATTGGCGCCGTGGCGCTCCAGACGGGCTTCCGCTTCCCGGTCCAGGATCCCCGTGGCCGAAGTATCGAGCTGCTTGAATAGCGTTTCCGTGTCCGCCCGCGCAATGTCGCTGAGTTGAGCGGATACCTCGGGCGAGGCAGACACCGGGGCTGCCGCGTTGGGCTTAATCCGGGCAACGAAGGCTGCAAAGGGCGCAATGCCGGGGTGCTTGAATGCCATTCTTGTTCTCCTGACAATTAAGGCCAGGCCGGTGCGGACCCACGGCAATAGCACCGAAAGCCGAGCACAGGCATCAAGGAGCACACGGAACAGCAAATGGAACAGGCCGAAGGCCTGGGGATTTCCGCTCTGGTTTCCGCTTCTCCGCTATCGTCATAGCGGGAAGCCACCAAAGCGGGAAAAGAAAGAATGCCTTGGAAGGGGTCTGACCGCTAGGACGGGAAAGTCACTACGCAATGGCTACAACAGGGACTGCCCAAGGCGATTTACCTCTCGTTTAAAAACGGGCGAATTCTAGTACGGAAGTTTAACTTAGTCAATGCATGTTCCCATTCCGTTCCGCTTGCTAGCAGCCTTTTCCCCTCTGCGCCGTCAACTGCGGTCCAGGCGCCGGTACTGCACCGCCTCCGCCACATGGGCCGACGCGACGGCATCCCGGCCCGCCAGGTCGGCGATGGTGCGGGCCACCTTGAGCACCCGGTGGTAGGCCCTGGCGGACAGGTTGAGGCGAACGATGGCCTGCTTCAGCAATGCCTTCCCGGCCTCGTCCGGCGCGCACCAGCGCTCGATCTCGGCCGTTCCGAGCCGGGCATTGGGCTTGCCTTGGCGCGCCATCTGCAACCGGTACGCCGCCTCCACCCTGGCCCGTATGGCGGCGCTGGCTTCGCCCCCCGGCTGAGCCATCAACTCCTCCTGGGGCACGGCGGGGACCTCTATCTGGAGGTCTATGCGGTCGAGCAGGGGGCCGGAGATCTTGGCCCGGTAACGCAGCACCTGCTCCGGGGTGCAGCGGCAGCGTCCGGAAGGGTGTCCGAGATAGCCGCAGGGGCAGGGGTTCATGGCCGCCAGCAACTGAAAGCTGGCGGGATACTCCGCCTGGTGCGCCGCCCGCGAAATGCTGATGGAACCGGATTCCATGGGTTCGCGCAACACCTCCAGCACCTTGCGGTCGAACTCCGGCAACTCGTCCAGGAACAGCACCCCCCGGTGCGCCAGCGAGATTTCCCCGGGGCGCGGATTGCTGCCCCCTCCCACCAGCGCGACGCCGGACGCGGTGTGGTGGGGTGCCCGATAGGAACGCCGCATCCAGTCCCGGATCTTGAACCCGGCACTGCCCAGGGACTGGATGGCGGCGGCCTCCAGCGCCTCCTGTTCGCTCATGGCGGGAAGGATGCCGGGAAAGCGCGCCGCCAGCATGGATTTTCCGGTTCCCGGCGGTCCTGCCATCAGCACGCTGTGGCCTCCGGCGGCGCCCACCTCCAGCGCCCGCTTGGCGTGGCCCTGGCCTTTGACGTCGGCGAAGTCGGGGTAGGCCTGGTCCAGCACCTGCGGCCTGCCGCTGAACGGGGCAAGCATGTCCTGCCCGGCCAGGTGCGCGCACACCCGCAGCAGGGAATCCGCGGCAAACACCCTGGCCTGTGACACCAGGGCCGCTTCCGGCGCGTTCTCCGCCGGCAGGATAAAGGCGCGCCCCGAACTCGCCGCCTTGTAGGTCATGGCCAACGCCCCCCGGATCGGCCGCAGGGCGCCGTTCAGGGACAGCTCGCCGGCGAATTCGTAGTCCGCGAGCCGATCCTGGGGCAATTGCCTGGAGGCCGCCAGGATGCCCAGGGCGATGGGCAGGTCGAAGCGGCCGCTTTCCTTGGGCAGATCGGCGGGGGCCAGATTGACCGTGATGCGCCGCGCGGGAAACTCGAACCGGGCGTTGAGCAGGGCGGAGCGCACCCGGTCCTTGCTCTCCTTGACCTCCGCCTCGGGCAGACCGACGATGGTGAAGCAAGGCAAGCCGTTGGACAGGTGCACTTCCACCGTCACCGGCGGCGCGTCCATGCCGCACAGGGCACGGCTATACAGGGTCGCCAGGCCCATGGTTCAGGCGGAATCTGCGGCGGGCCAGGGCACGGCTAGCCTTCTGGCTCGACCTGGTGCGCGGCGCCGCTGCGCTGCAGGGCCTCCAGTTCGGCCAGCCGCGCCTCCAGCGCATTGAGTTTTTCCCGGGTGCGCAGCAGCACCTCCTGCTGCACGTCGAATTCCTCGCGCGTCACCAGATCCAGGCGGCTGAAGCCGCTCTGGAGCATGGCCCGCAGGTTCTTCTCCAGATCCCTGGCCGGGCTCCGGTCAAACACCTCTTTGATCTTTCCGGTTATTTCGTCCAACACCTTTTGATTGCCCATGATCGAGCGCCTCCAAATGCCACCTTGTCAGAAGCATAGTCTAGCAAACTTTTGTCGGCCGCCCCCAAACCATGCCGTTTGAATGAGGGCGCTGGCATGCGTGCACGCAATTGGTGCGCCCTGCCTCGGGCACGCACCAGCGCTGAGCGTCGTCGCGCTCCCCGGGTTGGGATGGCGATGCAACATACTGGCTTAAAAGATATTTTGTGCTGGCATATTAGTTGCTAGGAAGACGAACGCAATTTCACAATTCGTCAATTAGGAAGGAATCGCCATGCAAAAAATCGCACGGTCCCTCATTATCGCCGGCATTGTCGCCACCCCGGCCCTGGTGATGTCCGCCGCAGCCAAGGCGGACGAGGCCAAGTCCCCGATCAGCGCCAACGTCTCCCTGGTTTCGGATTACCAATACCGCGGCATCTCCCAGACCGACGCCCGCCCCGCGATCCAGGGCGGCTTCGACTACGCCCACAGCAGCGGTTTTTATCTGGGCACCTGGGCCTCCAGCGTGAGCTGGCTGACCGACGCAGGCAGCGGCGGCAATGCCGGCAACAGCAACAGCATGGAATGGGACTTCTACGGCGGCTTCAAGGGGGATATAGCCAAGACCGGCCTCGGCTATGACGTGGGCGTGCTGCACTATTATTACCCCGGCAGCTACGTGCCCGCCCAAATCAACCCCGACACCACGGAGCTCTATGTGGCCGGCAGCTATAGCTTCTTCACCGCCAAGTACTCCTACTCGTTGACCAACCTGTTCGGCGCCGCCGACAGCAAGGGTTCCGGCTACCTGGACCTGGCTGCCAACTTTGACCTGGGCCAGGGATTCGGGCTGGGTGCCCATGTGGGCCGCCAGACCATCAAGAACGGCACCGACTACACCGACTGGAAACTGGGCGTGACCAAGGACCTCGCCGGCGTCACCCTGGGCCTGGCCTACACCGACACCAACATCTCGCCCGATTTCGTGAGCGTCAAGAGTGGCAAGAACCTGACCGACGGCCGCTTCATCCTATCGGTGAGCAAGTCGTTCTAGGCGTCGAGCCACTGGTCAACCCTTAAGGAGACAACATGAAACTGGTAACCGCAATCATCAAGCCGTTCAAGCTTGACGAGGTGCGCGAGGCCCTGTCCGCCATCGGCGTGCAGGGCATCACGGTCACCGAGGTCAAGGGTTTCGGGCGGCAAAAGGGGCACACCGAGCTCTACCGCGGCGCGGAGTACGTGGTGGACTTCCTGCCCAAGGTCAAGATCGAGGCCGCCATCAAGGACGACCTCCTGGACCAGGTGATCGAGGCCATCGAGAAATCCGCCAACACCGGCAAGATCGGTGACGGCAAGATCTTCGTCTTCGATCTGGAGCAAGTGGTTCGCATCCGCACCGGCGAAACCGGTCCGGACGCACTCTAAAGGAGCACAGCATGAAACGACTTATAACAATTCTGGCCCTGTTTGGCGTGCTCGGGATCGGCGGAGTGGCCCTGGCGGACGAAGGGGCGCCCGCTGCCCCCGCTACGGCGACGGCCCCGGCCACTGTGGCAGCGCCTGCTCCGGCAGCGGCCGCCCCGGCACCCAAGCTGGACTCCGGCAACACCGCCTGGATGCTGACCTCCACCGCGCTGGTGCTGCTCATGACCATCCCGGGCCTGGCGCTGTTCTATGGTGGCATGGTACGCAAGAAAAACGTCTTGGCGACCATCATGCAAAGCTTCGCCATCACCGCCCTGGTGACCATCCTGTGGACCGTCGTCGGGTATACGATGGCGTTCACCGACGGCACACCCTTCGTCGGCGGCCTGAGCCGCCTGTTCCTAAACGGCATGACGGTCGATGGATTGAACGGCACCATCCCCGAGTCGGTGTTCATGATGTTCCAGATGACCTTCGCCATCATCACCCCGGCGCTCATCGCCGGCGCCTTCGCCGACCGCATGAAGTTTTCCGCCATGCTGTGGTTCATGGGCATCTGGGTGGTCGCGGTCTATGCGCCCATTGCCCACTGGGTGTGGGGACCGGGCGGGTGGCTGGCGGGCAAGGGGGTGCTCGACTTTGCCGGCGGTACGGTGGTGCACATCAATGCCGGTGTCGCGGGCCTGGTGGCGGCCCTCATGCTGGGCAAGCGCGTGGGCTACGGCAAGGAGCCCATGGCGCCGCACAACCTGACCCTCACGGTCATGGGCGCGGCCCTGCTGTGGGTGGGCTGGTTCGGCTTTAACGCCGGTTCCGAACTGGCTGCCGACGGTCGTGCCGGCATGGCCATGACCGTCACCCAGATCGCCACCGCTGCTGCGGCCCTCGCCTGGATGTTCGCGGAATGGCTGGCCAAGGGCAAGCCCAGCGTGCTGGGCATCGCTTCCGGCGCCGTTGCCGGCCTGGTGGCCATCACCCCCGCTTCCGGTTTCGTCGGGGTGATGGGCGCGCTGGCAATCGGTATCGTGGCCGGGGTGGTGTGCTTCTGGAGCGCCACTTCCCTCAAGCACATGCTGGGCTATGACGATTCCCTGGACGCCTTCGGCGTGCACGGCATCGGCGGCATGATCGGCGCCATCCTGACCGGCGTGTTCGCGGTCAAGTCGATCGGCGGCACCGCCGGGCTGCTGGAAGGCAACGGCGGCCAAGTGGTGACCCAGATCATCGCGGTCGCCGCCACCGCCGCCTACACCGGGATCGGCTCCTTCATCATCCTGAAGGTGATCGACCTGGTCATAGGTCTGCGCGTCACCGAAGAGCAGGAACGCGAGGGCCTGGACATCAGTCTCCACGGAGAGCGCGTGGAATAGTCCTCCTCCGCGCAAGCGGAACCTCGGGGCGCCGCCAGGCGCCCCTTTTTTTTTTGCGGGGGCCGGCTCAAGCCGAATGTTGACGCAGCGTGGGAACCTTCAACCCGGCTTCATCCGCATAGTCCAGGGCGCGGGCCAGGCGCCGGGGTCGGCAACGGCGGCTTGGCGGCCATGCCCTTCTTTTTCTCGAACCACACCGGCGCCACGGTGGACCGCTCGATTCGGTGCTGCTCCCGGTCCCGCAGCAGGAGTTCGTTCTGAACCAGCCCCACCAGCGACTTCCAGCCGTCCGGCAAGGCTGCGGCGACGGCTCCCATGTCGTCGCCGCGGTTCACCGGAACCACCGCGTAGCCGGCCCGCAGGAAGCCGCCGGCGAATATTCTCCCCAGTTGGCCCGGGCCGACGATCACTACCGTGGAGCGCAATAATCCGTCCCGTGGAATCATCGGCTGCACGGAGGGGCGGAAGGCCGCATTAGGAGGCTTCGAGAACTGCCATTATATTCAATCTCCGGCTATACTTGGCATGAACAGCCGAGGGGCGCACGGCAACGCGTCCTGACGAACCGGACGGGTTGGGTTACAATTCCTGCGACCCGTTCACCGTTGCGAAGACATATCATGGTTCCCCACCTGACCACCGCGCTCACCGGCCCCCTGCTCGAACTGGAACGCCATATCCTGGACAGCATGCCGCGCATCGAGCACTGGCTGCGCACCAAGTGGCGCGAGCACAGCGCGCCGTTTTACACCTCGGTGGACCTGCGCAACAGCGGCTTCAAGCTTGCCCCGGTGGATACCAACCTGTTTCCCGGGGGGTTCAACAATCTGAATCCGGATTTCACCCCCCTGTGCGTCCAGGCCGCCATGGCCGCGGTGGAAAAGATCTGCCCGGACGCGCAGCGTTTCCTGCTGATTCCGGAAAGCCATACGCGCAATATCTACTATCTGCAAAACGTCGCCTCCATCCAATACATTCTGCAGCAGGCGGGCCTTACCGTGCGTGTCGGCACCCTGATCCCGGACATCATCTCGCCCACCCCGTTCGAATTGCCCAACGGCGGCAGCCTGCTGCTGGAGCCGCTGAAACGGTCGGGGAACCGCTTGATGCTGGAGGACTTCGATCCGTGCGCCATCATCCTCAACAACGATCTGTCGTCCGGCGTGCCTCTTGTCCTGCAGGGACTGGAGCAGGCCGTCCTGCCGCCGCCCCATGCCGGCTGGTGCACCCGCCGCAAGTCCAATCACTTCGCCGCCTACGACGCAGTAGCGGAAGAGTTTGCACGGCTGATCGACATCGATCCCTGGCTGATCAATCCCTTCTTCGCCGCCTGCGGCCGGATCAATTTCCAGGAACGGCAGGGCGAGGATTGCCTGGCCGCCAGCGTGGACCAACTGCTGCGGGCCATCCGCAAGAAATACGCGGAGTACGGCATCGGCGACGCCCCCTTCGTCATCGTCAAGGCGGACCAGGGCACCTACGGCATGGGCATCATGACGGTCAAGGACCCGTCCGAGGTCCGCGATCTGAACCGCAAGCAGCGCAATAAGATGTCGGTGACCAAGGAAAGCCGGCAGGTCAGCGAGGTCATCATCCAGGAGGGCGTGTACACCTTCGAGAGCATCAACGACGCGGTGGCCGAGCCGGTGGTGTACCTGATCGACCACTTCGTGGTGGGGGGCTTCTACCGGGTGCACACCGGCCGCGGCAAGGACGAGAACCTCAACGCGCCGGGCATGCACTTCGTGCCGCTGGCGTTCGAGACCGCCTGTTCCCTGCCCGACCGGGAGGCAAAGCCGGACGCCGCCCCCAACCGCTTTTACACCTACGGCGTAGTGGCCAGGCTGGCGATGCTGGCGGCGGCGATCGAGCTGGAGCGCACCCGCCCCCTGCCCACCGCCTAGGCCTCTCACCCGACAAAGCTGACATGAAGATCGGCATCATCCTCGATCCCCTGGAGCACATCAAGACCTACAAGGACTCCACCTTCGCCATGATGCTGGAGGCCTCCCGGCGGGGCCACGAGTTGTTCGCGATGGAGCAGGAGGACGTGGTGCTGCGGGACGGCGGCGTCCTCGGCTTCGCCCGCAAGCTCACCTTGCTGGACGACACCCTGCGCTGGTACGCGGCGGACGACGCCCTGGTCCGCCCGTTAAGGGACTTCGACCTGGTGCTGATGCGCAAGGACCCGCCGTTCGACATGGAATACGTGTACAGCACCTATCTGCTGGAACTGGCCGAGGCCCAGGGCGCGCGTATTTTCAACAAACCCCTGGCGATCCGCGATTACAACGAAAAGCTCGCCATCGCCAAGTTCCCCCAGTTCACCGCCCCCACCCTGGTCACCCGCCGCGCGGCCCTGCTCAAGGAGTTCCTGGCGACCCAGCGGGACGTGATCCTGAAGCCGCTGGACGCCATGGGCGGCAGCGGCATATTCCGCGTCACCCGGGACGACCCCAACCTGAACGTGATCATCGAGACCATGACCGGCATGGGCACGCGCACCATCATGGCGCAGCGCTTCATCCCGGAGATCGCGCAGGGGGACAAGCGCATCCTGCTGATCGACGGCGAGCCGGTGCCCTATGTCCTGGCGCGCATCGCGGCGGAAGGCGAAACCCGCGCCAACCTGGCGGCGGGGGGGAGGGGCGTAGCGCAGCCGCTGTCGCCCCGGGACCGCCTGATCGCCGAAACCATCGGCCCCGATCTGCGCGCGGCGGGCCTGTTCCTGGTGGGCCTGGACGTGATCGGCGACTACCTTACCGAGATCAATGTCACCAGCCCGACCGGGATGCGGGAGATCGCGGCGCAGACCGGGTTCAATGTGGCGGGCATGATGCTGGACGCCCTGGAACGGGTTGCCGGGCCATGACCGGGCGCGTCGCGCGGATCGCGCGACTCAGCGTGCTGCTCGCCGTCCTGCCGCTGGCTGGCTGCGGCAAGGAGCCCCTTTATCAGCAGCAGGGTTACGTCTTCGGCACGCTGGTGGAGGTGAGCGTGTACGGAGAAAGCACGGCGCGCGCCCAGCGTTTGACCGGGCAGGTGTTCCGCGACTTCGACCGGATGCAGCACACCCTCCATGCCTGGCGGCCGAGCGCGCTTACCCGCATGAACGCCGTCCTGGCAAGCAGCCCGGCCGAAGGCCGCATAGACCCGGCGCTGGTCCCGGTCATCCGGGGCGCCACCCGCTTCTACCGCATGTCCGGCGGCCTGTTCAACCCGGCCATCGGCAAGCTGATCAAGCTGTGGGGCTTCGAGAGCGACCAGGCGGCAGCGGTCCGTCCCGACCCGAAGCAGATCGAAAGGCTGGTGCGCGCCGCCCCGAAAATGACGGACGTGGTGATCGACGGGGACGGGTTCTATAGCAAGAACCCGCAAGTCCAACTGGATTTCGGCGGTTACAAGGGCTATGCCCTGGACCTGGCGGCCGCCTACCTGCGTTCCCAGGGAGTGAAGGCGGCGTTGCTCAACATCGGCGGCAACATCATGGCCATCGGCCGGCATGGCGACCGTCCGTGGCACGTTGGCATCCGGGACCCGCGCGGGCCCGGCGCCATCGCCACCCTCGATCTGCGCGACGGCGAGGCGATCGGCACCTCCGGCGACTATCAGCGCTATTTCATGCTGGACGGGGTGCGCTACTGCCACGTCATCGACCCGCGCACCGGCTACCCGGCCCAAGGCGTACGGTCGGTGACGGTTGTCGCCCCCCCCGGTCCGCTGGCCGGTGCGCTGTCCGACGCCGCCTCCAAGCCGATCTTCATTTCCGGGGTAAAAGACTGGCGGCAGGCCGCCCGGGACATGCAGGTGCGGGACGCCATGCTGATCGATCGGCGCGGCGAGATCTACCTGACCGCATCCATGAGGAAACGGCTGCATTTTCTGGAAAAGGGCTTGATCGTCCACGAAGTGCCCTGACATTCCGTATTGGCGCTTCCTCCTGGCGCACAATCCGCCCTCGCGTGCCGCCCTGGGGTCCTGCCGCGCGCCCCGCCGTCCGGGACAAGGGGCCGCTGATTGGGGTAAAATTGCCTGCGTCGGCAAAGGCGCCGGCAACTGAATGTAGGAATCCGCATGATAGGGATATTGATTATCGCTCACGGCACCCTGGGTGAGAGTCTGATCCATTGTGCCAGTCACGTGATCGGCGGCCGTCCGCCGCACTTGACGCAACTCGGGGTAAGCGTGCAGGACGACCCCGGAGTGGTGTTGCCGCGTGCCCGGGAACTGGTCGGGCAACTCGACCAGGGGGACGGCGTGTTGATCCTGAGCGATATGTACGGCGCCACGCCGTGCAATATCGTGTGCCGCTTGCTGGAACCGGGCAAGCTCGAGGGGATCGCCGGCGTCAACCTTCCCATGCTGGTGCGAGCGCTTACTTACCGCGAGGAGCCGCTCGCCACCGTAGTGAGCAAGGCCATCAGCGGGGGACGGGACGGCGTGCTCAATATCACCATGGAAGTGTGCGATGCTACAGCAAGAAGTGGAAATCGTTAACAAGCTTGGGCTCCATGCCCGTGCCTCGGCCAAACTTACCCAGGCCGCCGGCCAATTCAGCAGTGAAATCTGGCTGTCGCGCAACGGCAAGCGGGTCAACGCCAAAAGCATCATGGGGGTGATGATGCTGGCCGCGGCCAAGGGTTCCAGCATCGCGATCGAGGCCGACGGGCCGGACGAGAATCAGGCCGTGGCGGCGCTTACCAAACTGATTCAAGAGCGCTTCGGGGAGCAGGAATGAGCTTCACCATCCATGGAACCGGCGTTTCCGGGGGCATCGCCATCGGCTTTGCCCATCTGGTCTCGCACGCCACGTTGGAGGTGGCCCACTACGTCCTGCCAAAGGAGGGCGTCGCTACCGAGGTGGCCCGATTCGACGCCGCGGTCGCGGCCGCGCGGGCCGAGATGGAGACGTTGCGGGAGCACATTCCGCACAGCGCCCCGTCCGAGTTCGGGGCATTCCTCGACCTGCACCTGATGATCCTGAACGACTCCACCCTGTCCAAGGTGCCGCGCCAGATCATCCAGGCGCAGCAATGCAATGCGGAGTGGGCCCTCAAGCAGCAGATGGAATCGCTGCTGGAGCAGTTCGACGAGATAGAGGACAGCTACCTGCGGGAGCGCAAGGCCGACGTGATCCAGGTGGTGGAACGCGTCCTCAAGGCGCTGCTCGGCCATCCCAGCCGCGCTCCTGTCGCCCTCAGCCCCGAGCAAAGCTGCATCCTGGTGGCGCGCGACCTGAGCCCGGCCGACATGATGCTGTTCAAGCAGCATCAGTTCGCCGCGTTCATCACCGACGTGGGCGGGGCCACTTCCCATAGCGCTATTATCGCCAGGAGCCTGAACATCCCGTCGGTGATGGCGCTGCACCATGCGCGCCAACTGATCCGGGAGCAGGAGCTGCTCATCGTCGACGGCGAACAGGGCGTGGTCATCGTCAATCCGGACAGGCAGGTTCTGGCGGAATACAAGTTGCGCCAGAACCAACTGGACCTGGAAAAGCAGAAGCTCAAGCGCCTCAAGTCGGCCCGCGCCACCACCCTCGACGGCGTGCCGGTGGAACTGCACGCCAACATCGAACTGCCCCAGGACGTGGGGCAGGTGAGGGAGAGCGGGGCCACCGGCGTCGGGCTGTTCCGCAGCGAGTTCCTGTTTTTGAACCGCAGCGATCTGCCGGGGGAAGACGAGCAGTTTTTGGCCTACCGCACGGTGGCCGAGGAAATGCGCGGGCGCCCGGTGACCATCCGCACCCTGGATCTGGGCGCCGACAAGCATCTGGGCGGCGTATCCCGGCTCAGCGCCAACCCCGCCCTGGGGCTGCGCGCCATCCGCCTGTGCCTGGCCGAGCCGCAGATGTTCCATGCCCAGCTCCGGGCCATTCTGCGCGCCTCCCACTATGGCAAGGTGCGGCTCCTGCTTCCGATGCTGTCGACCCTCTCGGAACTGCAACAGGCCCTGCACCTGATCGAAAACGCCAAGCGCAGCCTGCGGGAGGAAGACGTTCCGTTCGACCCGGCCATAGAGGTGGGAGGCATGATCGAGATCCCGGCGGCGGCGCTGGCGGCCCAGGCCTTCGCCCGGCAACTGGATTTTCTGTCGGTCGGCACCAACGACCTGATCCAGTACACCCTGGCCATCGACCGCACCGACGACACGGTGGCCCACTTGTACGATCCATTGCACCCGGCCATCCTGCAATTGCTGGCCCACACCATCAAGGCCGCCGACCGGGCGGGGGTCTCGGTCTCGGTGTGCGGGGAGATGGCGGGGGACGCCACCCTGACCAAATTGTTGCTGGGGATGGGGCTGCGCGTGTTCTCCATGCACCCGGCGCACCTGCTGGCGGTTAAACAGCAGGTCCTGAAATCCAGCCTGCCCGAGGTGTCCGGCATGGTGCAGAAAATGCTCAAGACGGACGACCCGGAAAAGATGCGCGCCCTGCTGGCCAAGCTCAACGCCTGATCGCGCGGCTTGAATAGCGCTATAATTGACGACACCGTGTGCAAATCATAACCATTCATGCAGCAACCCTCATCGGTCGGCATCGTCACCCCACAAACCGCGAGCTTTGACACGCCCATCATGCTGCGCAGCGGCGCGGTGCTGGAAAGCTACGACCTGGTGTACGAGACCTACGGCACCCTGAACGCGGACAAGAGCAACGCGGTGCTGGTGTGCCACGCCCTGTCCGGCAACCATCACGTCGCCGGCCGCCATGGCGAGCACGACAAGAAGCTCGGCTGGTGGGACAACATGATCGGGCCGGGCAAGCCCATCGACACCGACCGCTTCTTCGTCATCGGCCTGAACAATCTGGGGGGGTGCCACGGCTCCACCGGCCCGGCCAGCATCGACCGCAAGACCGGAAAACCCTACGGCGCCCGCTTTCCCGTGGTGACCGTGGAGGACTGGGTGGAAACCCAGGCGCGCTTCGCCGACCGGCTGGGCATCCGGCGTTTCGCCGCGGTGGTGGGGGGCAGCCTGGGGGGCATGCAGGCGCTGCAATGGAGCATCGCCCACCCGGACCGGCTCACCCACGCCTTGGTGATCGCCGCCGCGCCCAAGCTGACGGCCCAGAACATCGCCTTCAACGACGTCGCGCGGCAGGCCATCCTTACCGACCCCGATTTCCACGGCGGCGACTTCTATGCCCACGGCGTGACGCCCAAGCGGGGGCTCAGGCTGGCGCGCATGCTGGGCCACATCACCTACCTGTCGGATGACGTGATGGGGGCCAAGTTCGGGCGCGTCCTGCGCTCCGGCACCTTCAATTACGGCTTCGACGTGGAGTTCGAGATCGAGTCCTACCTGCGGTACCAGGGGGACAAGTTCGCCGGGAGCTTCGACGCCAACACCTATCTGCTGATGACCAAGGCGCTGGACTACTTCGACCCCGCGCATGACCACGGCGGCAACCTCAGCCTGGCGATGAAGCCGGCCCGGGCGGATTTCCTGGTGATCTCCTTCACCTCGGACTGGCGCTTCGCCCCCGGCCGCTCGCGGGAGATCCTGAAGGCCCTGCTGGACAACGAGCGCAACGTCAGCTACGCCGAAATCACCTCCAGCCACGGCCACGACGCTTTTCTCATGGTGGACCCCCATTACCACGAGGTGGTGCGCGCCTACATGGACCACATCAGCTTCAGCGGAGAAGCGCCATGACGACCGAAAACGGCCGTCCCGCAGAGGCGGAACCGGCGCAGAAGTACTCGCGGCCCCGCGCCGACTTCGCCACCATCGCCGAGTGGATCCGGCCGGGCGCCAAGGTGCTGGACCTGGGCTGCGGCGACGGGTCTCTGCTCAAGTACCTGCAGTTCGCGCGAAACACCCGCGGCTACGGGGTGGAAATCAGCGACGCCAAGATCCTGGCCAGCGTGCGCAACGGGGTCAACGTGATCCAGATGGACCTGGAGGCCGGGCTGTCGGGATTCGATTCCGGCTCCTTCGACTACGTGATCCTGTCCCAAACCCTGCAGGCCATGAGGAATACCGAGAAGATCGTGCGGGAGATGCTGCGGGTCGGCCGGCAGGGGATCGTCACCTTCCCCAATTTCGGCCATTGGCGCCACCGCTGGCAAGTGATCCGGGGACACATGCCGGTCTCGCCCAGCCTGCCCTACCAGTGGTTCGACACCCCCAACATCCATCTGTGCACCCTCAAGGACTTCGAAGCCTTCTGCGGCGACCACGGCGTGCGCATCCTGGAACGGATCGTCATGAGCGACGGCAAGGTCGCGGCCGTGCTGCCCAACCTGCTGGGCAGCCTGGCGGTTTATCGCTTCGAACAGGCGGACTAGGCTCGACCGGCCCCTACGCCAGGGCGAAGCGCAGCACGCCCCAGGCGCCGAAGGCTGCGACCAGCAGGCCTGCGCCGCGGCGCAGGTAGCGGTGTTGCAGCACGGCCTTCAGACGCTCGGCGAACAGGCCCATGGCCAGCAGGTTGGGCAGGGTGCCTAGGCCGAAGGCCAGCATAAGCAGGCTGCCGTGCAGCGGAGCCCCGCTCGCCAGGGCGGTCACCAAGGCGCTGTACACCAGACCGCAGGGCAGCCAGCCCCACACCATCCCCAGCAAAAAGGAACGGGGCACGGTGGCGGCCGGGAGCAGGCGCCCCATCAGCGGCTGCAGCCGCCGCCACAGCAGCCCTCCCGCCCGCTCCAGGTAGACCACCGCCTGCCACAGCCCGGCCAGATACAGGCCGAGGGCGATCAGCATGGCGTTTGCCAAAAGGTAAAGGGTCTCCTGCACCGGCAACAGGTTCTTGAGCAGCAGGGCGCTGCCGCCGGCGGCCCCGGCGATGGCCCCCGCGATGCCGTAGCTGGCGATGCGGCCCAGGTTGTAGGCCAGTTGTCGGGGCAGGCCCCATCCCCCACCGGGCGCCTGGAGGGAAAGGGCGCCGACGATTCCGCCGCACATCCCCACGCAGTGGGTTCCCCCCAACAGGCCCACAAGAAATATCGAAACGAAGCCGATTTCCGGCATCCGGCAACTCCCTCCATGGCGGCCCGGGCTGCGCGGGCCACATCCGGCCGATGGTAACAGATTCCCGGGCCCGGGCGCATTTTCGGAAAACTCGGCCGTCCCCTATGCGATAATCGGGCTGCGTCCTGGTTCCGTTCTACGAAGGAAGGCCTTGCAGTCCGCTCAACCGCTACTCAAATCCAAGATGTTCTGGGTGGGAATTCTCTATTTTGCCCAAGGGTTCCCCTTGGGCGCGTTCTACGAGATCTTTCCGGTATATTTTCGCCAGCATGGCGTCGATTTGCGCGATATCGGCGCGCTGAGCCTGCTGGGGCTGTCCTGGACCCTCAAGTTTCTGTGGGCGCCGGCCATCGACTTTTTCCGCCACCACCGGCGCTGGATGTTTTTCGCAGACCTGTGCATGGGCGCAGTCATGCTGTTCTTCGCCGCCCACTCCGGCTTCGGTCCGGCCACCTGGGTGGCCATCGGCATATTCACCTTCCTGTCGGCCACCAACGACTCCGCCATCGACGGCTACACCATCGAATTCCTGGAAAAACGGGAGCTGGGTCTGGCAAACGGCCTGCGCATCGGGTTTTACCGGGTAGGGATGCTCGCTTCCGGCGTGATTCTGATCCTGAGCGATTACATCTCCTGGCACGGCGCCTATCTGACGGCGGCCCTGATCCTGGTCGCCAGCGGGCTTTCGTGCCTCTCCGCCCCCAAGGAGAAGATCGTTTCCCGGACAAAGACCCTGTCCCTCGCCCAGGAATTCAAGGATATCTTCCTGCACCCGTTCGCCTTCGCCGCGGTGCTGGGCCTGCTGCTGGGCGCCCTGTGGCTGGTCAACCGGGAGACCCGCTGGTCCGCCGTCGTGCCCTACTTCTGGCCGCTGGCGCTGGCCGCGGCGGGGGGGCTCATGGCCTTCAGCCTGGGGGCTCGCGCAATCGCCGCGCCCGCCCTGCGCCGAGAGGCCGGTGCCGACCTGCTGACCCGCGGCCCGATGTTCGGCGCGCTGCTGGAAATGCTGCAACGCCCCCACATCGTCCCGGTGCTGATCTTCATCCTGATCTTCAAGCTGGCCGACAGCTCCATGGGCTTCATGATCAAGCCCTTTTGGGTGGACGCCGGCTTCAGCAATACCGAGATCGGCCTGGTGTCGGTCAACATCGGCCTGGTACTGTCCATCGCCGGCGGCGTCGCCGGCGGCTGGTTCACCGACCGCGTGGGGATATTCAAGTCCCTGTGGCTACTGGGCCTGCTGCAGGCGGTGTCCAACCTGGGCTACGCCTATGCCGCCTACGTGCTGCCGACCGTGCCCCACGGCGCCGCCATCGCCATCCCCCTGGCCCACAAGGCCCTGGTGTATTCGGCGAGCGCCCTGGAGTCCTTTACCGGGGGATTGGGTACGGCGGCCTTTCTCGCGTTCCTGATGGCGATCGTGGACAAGAAACACTCCGCCACCGAGTATGCCCTGCTCTCCTCGGTGTTCGCCATGAGCCGCTCCTTCGCCGGCTGGGCGGGGGGCTACGGTGCCCAGTCCATGGGCTACGCCCCCTATTTCCTGCTCACCTTCCTGCTGGCGTTCCCCGCCTACGCCTTGCTGCCGTGGGTGAAAAAGATGCTGGCCTATGCCGAAAGCAATCGCCACTGGGGAGAGACCTAAAAACTTCGGCATAGACCACGGTTTTATGTTTTTGCGGGGGCGTTTGGCCCCGAGATGCCGCGCCGCACCCTGCAACGCCACTTGGCGTCTCTTGTTGCCCAGCGCCGAATCATCAGGGAGAGGAGGCGCGCTACGTCCGGAAGGAAAGTGCCTATGCTTTAATCCCTCCGTCCCCCTTTTTTGTCCCCCTTTTTTTGATTGAGAGCCGCCTGGGAGATGCTGCGACATGCCCGCACTGTGGGCACGGCCACGCGGTGAAATTCGGGACGGCCAACGGCTTGCAGCGCTATCGGTGCCATGCGTGCAAGAAGACGTTCAAC
>JAJZUU010000001.1 GCA_021848325.1 Pseudomonadota bacterium
CCCTGCAAACCGTGCAATCCGACCCGTAGCGGGCTCACCAAACGGGTGAACCTCGCAATTAAAGGAAAAAAATTTAGAACCATGATGTTGAAACCCCAATGGAGCGGTCAACTGCCGTTTCTAGGATTATGCCGCGTCGTGCCGGGATTGTCACACTTCGCGGCGCGGCCCGCGGGGCCGGTCCCGTGGTCTATATTGAGTGGAATACCCTCTGGAGGATGACCATGGAAACGAAATACGCAAGCGTGCATTTTGCTGTAGGCGGTGCTCGGCGCGTGCTTGTTGCCGCGTTGGCCGCCGCGTTCGCTGCGGGATGCGCGACCACCGACGGCCTGTTCGGCGGCACGCAGTCCACCCATCAGGCGGCGAGCGGAGCGGCCATCGGCGCCGTGGCCGGGAACGTGCTGGGCTATATGACCGATAGCGACCGCACCACGACTACGGTGCTGGGTGCCCTGATCGGCGGCGGCATCGGTTACTGGAGGGGTCTCGATGCGGACCGGCGCCTGCAACAGGCGCAAGCGACGTCCCAGGATATCGCCCAGGTCCAGCAGTCTCAGACCAGATATCAGTATGACCAGCCCAAGCTGTATGCCAGGGAGACGGTACGGGACGGCAGGAAGGTGGCCACCTTCGACAAGCTGGAGACCCCCATCCCCTACGACGCGGTACGCTACCGTTCCGAGGACGCCGTCGCCGTGCTGAGGAAGCTGGGCGCCTTGGCCGCCAGGAACGAAGCGGACATTTCGGTGTTCGCTCCGAGCAGGGAGGCCCGGGATTTCATGATCGCCCAGTTGCGCCGCGGCGCCGATCCCACCAGGCTGGCCATCACCAGCAGCTACAGCAAGGAAACCAAGGTGGTGCTGGAGCAGATACCCTAGGAGCCTGTCGGACTTGAAGAATCGAAGCGAAGCGGGTCAGGCAGGCAAGCCGCGTAGCGGCTGCTCGCAAAATTCGGCTGGCCGAGGACAGATTTTGTCGATTTTGCAGGTCAATAGTCGTTCTATTGACCAAAAAAGCGGCGAAATATGGACCGGTCAGGCGGATTTGCAGCCGATTTCCTTTAAGTCCGACAGGCTCCTAGTCTTATCCGACTTGGTTTTGGATCTCCGAGGAAGTCCGACGGGCGCCGTTTGCCGAGGGCGGCCACCACGCGGTAGCCGAGCAGCACGGCCAGCGCGGCGCCGTACAGCGCCGGCTGGGTGATGTCCTTCTTCACCAGCCACCAATAGTGCACTACCCCTGCGGTCGCGATCAGGTATACCAGGCGGTGCAGCCGTTGCCAGCGCCTGGCGCCGAGGCGCCTGGTGGCGGCGTTGCTGGAGGTGACGGCCAGGGGGATGAGCAAGAGGAAGGCGGCGAAGCCGACGGTGATGAAGGGCCGCTTCGCCACGTCCTTGGCGATGGCGTGGAGATCGAAGAACTGATCCAGCCAGATGTAGGTGACGAAGTGCAGGCAGGCGTAGAAGAACGCGTACAGCCCCAGCATGCGGCGCAGCCGCACCAGCCAGTGCCAGCCGGACAGCCGGCGCAGCGGGGTGACGGACAGGGTGACGAGCAGGCAGGCCAGGGTCCAGGTGCCGGTGGAATGGGTCACGAACTCGATGGGGTTGGCCCCCAGCCCCCCCGCGAAGCCCAGCCACACCAGCCGCAGCAGGGGCAGCAGGCAGGCGAGGAACACGGCCGTCTTGAGCAAGGTAAAGGTTTTCATCCGGCCCTTAAAAATAGCGTTTAAGATCCATGCCCGCATACAGCCCGGCCACCTGCTCCCCGTAGCCGTTGAACATCAGGGTGGGGCGCTTGAAGAACTCGCCGATGCGGCGCTCCTTGGCCTGGCTCCAGCGGGGATGGTCCACCGTGGGATTGACGTTGGAATAGAAACCGTATTCCCGGGGCGCGGCTTTCATCCAGGTGCTCACGGGCTGTTTTTCCACCAGGCGTATCCGGACCACCGACTTGATGCTCTTGAAGCCGTATTTCCACGGCACCACCAGCCGCACCGGCGCCCCGTTCTGGTTGGGCAGCACCTCCCCGTACAGACCCATCGCCAGGATGGCCAGGGGATGCATCGCCTCGTCCAGGCGCAGCCCCTCCACATAGGGCCAGTCCAGCACGCCGTGGCGCTGCCCCGGCATCTGCCTGGGGTCGTACAGGGTGGTGAATTCCACGTACCTGGCGTCGCCCGCGGGCTCGGCCCGGCGGATGACCTCGCTCAGGGGGAAGCCCACCCACGGGATCACCATGGACCAGCCCTCCACACAGCGCAGCCGGTAGATGCGGTCCTCCAGGGGGGCGAGCCTGAGCAGCTCCTCGATGGCGTAGACCTTGGGCCGCTTGACCAGCCCCTCCACCGCCACGTTCCACGGCCGGGTGACGAGACTGCCGGCCAGTTGCGCGGGGGACGCCTTGTCCGTGCCGAATTCGTAGAAGTTGTTGTAGGTGGTCACGTCCTGGTAGGGCGTCTGTTTTTCGTCCGTGCTGGTGCGGCTGTTGCGCACCCCGGCAAGCCGGGTGCCTGCGCGGGCTACCCGGGGGTCGATCAGCAGGGAGGACGGCAGCAGGCCGGCGGCCACGGACAGGGTGGCCTTGCGCATGAATTCCCGGCGCTCCCGGTACAGATCCCGGTCGGTGATCTCGGAGGGTTTGACATCGGACGGTTTCTTGATAAGCATCTGAAATCCTCTAAAAAACAGGCCGCGCAGCGCCATCGTCCCTCTCCCCCGCGCAACGCCCTCTTCCATCAGTCGCAGCAACGGCGAAATCCTTACATTTTTTCAGGAGCTCAAGAGGTGAGCTGGCGATAGACCGCATCCGCCACCCGCAGCAGGGAGGCCCGGTCCATCTCCCCCGACAGGGCGTAGCCCAGCGGGCCGTCCAGCCAGTAGAACACGCTCACGGTGCCCTCCCGGGCGTACTTGAAGGCAGTCTCCCGGTTGTCGCCGGCGTTGCTGCGCACGTACAGGGTGAGCCTTTGGCCGGCGGCGTTCTGGTACATGAACTGGGCTGCCGGGCCCTTCGCCCCCGGCAGCAGCCGCCCGCCCACCAGTTCGTAGCCCAGCGCCCCCAGGTGAGGCACCCGCAGCGGGGTGCCCAGCCGTTTGGACAGCCATTGCACCAGATGGGTTTCCTGGTCGGCCCCCACTTCCACCGGGTGGCGCACTTCGGGGGTATAGACCGCATGGGCCACCGCCGCCCGCTCGGCCAGGGCCATGGGGTAGGATTGGCCGGCGTTGTCGGCGCCCCGCAACGCCCAGCCCAGCACCATCCAGCCGGCCACGGCGGCGACGCGCAGCAGGGCATGGGCTGCCGCCGCGCCCCGATCCGGGGCGGCAGCGGCTCCGCCAGCACCGGGTCGAACCGCCCGCGCAGCATCTCGTTTTGCCTGCGATAGGCGGTCACCCGCTCGGCCGCGGCGGGGTTGGCCGCCAGATAGGCCTCCACCGCGGCACGGCGTGTGTCGTCGAGTTGGCCATCCACGTAGCCGTGGAGCGTGCCGCGTCGCTTCGCGTTTTTCCGGTATTCCTATTATCATATTGCCTTGAGTTTTCCGCGAGCGGGCGCGCCGGGTGGAGCGAACCCTGCCGTCCCCTCCGCAGCGCAGCATCCCCGCCACCGTCATCACTAGAGCAGCCGCCACATGAGCACAGACCGCACCGCCCTCCTTCATCGCCAGTTGCAGCAGCGCATCCTGATCCTGGACGGCGCCATGGGCACCATGATCCAGCGCTACAAGCTGAGCGAGGAGGAATACCGCGGCGTGCGCATCCACGGCGGCTGTAGTTGCGGCCGCCCCCATGCCCATTTCGACGGCCATCCGGGCGACCTCAAGGGCAACAACGACCTCCTGGTGCTCACCCAGCCGGACCTCATCCGCGAGATCCACGCCGCCTACCTGGAGGCGGGGGCGGACATCCTGGAGACCAACACCTTCAACGCCACCTCGGTGGCCATGGCCGACTACCACATGGAGGACCGGGTGTACGAGATCAACGCGGCGGCGGCCCGGCTGGCGCGGGAGGCGGCGGACCAGTTCGAGGCCGCGAACCCGGCCAAGCCGCGCTTCGTGGCCGGGGTGCTGGGCCCCACCAGCCGCACCGCCACCATCTCCCCCGACGTGAACGACCCGGGCTTCCGCAACGTCACCTTCGATCAGTTGGTGACCGCTTACACCGAGGCGGTGCAGGGCCTGCTGGACGGCGGCGCGGACATCCTGCTGGTGGAGACGATCTTCGACACCCTGAACGCCAAGGCCGCCCTGTTCGCCATCAGCAAGTATTTCGACCAACACGGGGTGGAGGTGCCGATCATGATTTCCGGCACCATCACCGACGAATCCGGCCGCACCCTGACCGGCCAGACCGCGGAGGCCTTCCTCAACTCGGTGCGGCATGCGGCGCCGATCTCGGTCGGCTTCAACTGCGCCCTGGGGGCGGACAAGCTGCGCCAGCACGTGGAAGAGCTGGCCCACAAGGCGGACGCCTATGTCAGCGCCCACCCCAACGCCGGCCTGCCCAATCCCCTGTCGGAATCCGGCTACGACGAGACCCCGGAGCAGATGGCCGCGGAGATCCGCGGTTGGGCGGCGGACGGCCTGCTCAACATCGTCGGCGGCTGCTGCGGTACGACACCGGACCATATAAAGGCCATCGCCGAGGCAGTGAGCGCCTACCCTCCACGTCCCATCCCGGCCATCGAGAAGAAGCTGCGCCTGTCCGGCCTGGAGCCCCTGAACATCGGCGAGGGTTCCCTGTTCGTCAACGTGGGGGAGCGCACCAACGTCACCGGTTCCAAGATGTTCGCCCGTCTCATCCTCAACGGCGAATACGATAAGGCCCTGGAGGTGGCGAAAAACCAGGTGGAAAACGGCGCCCAGATCATCGACGTCAACATGGACGAGGCGATGCTCGATTCCAAGGCGGCCATGGTGCGGTTTCTCAACCTCATCGCCTCCGAGCCGGACATCGCCAAGGTGCCGGTGATGATCGACTCCTCCAAGTGGTCGGTGATCGAGGCCGGCCTGAAATGCGTGCAGGGCAAGCCGGTGGTCAATTCCATCTCGATGAAGGAGGGCGAGGCCGAGTTCGTCGAACGGGCCCGGCTGTGCCGCCGCTACGGCGCGGCGGTGATCGTGATGGCCTTCGACGAGCAGGGCCAGGCGGACACCCGGGCGCGCAAGGAGGAGATCTGCGCCCGTTCCTACCGGCTCCTCACCGAGCAGGTCGGCTTCCCGCCCGAGGACATCATCTTCGACCCCAACATCTTCGCCGTGGCCACCGGGATCGAGGAGCACAACAACTACGCGGTGGACTTCATCGAGGCCGTCCGCTGGATCAAGCGGAACCTGCCCTACGCCAAGATAAGCGGGGGGGTGTCCAACGTCTCCTTCTCCTTCCGCGGCAACGAGCCGGTGCGGGAGGCGATTCATACCGCCTTCCTGTACCACGCGATCCGCGCCGGCATGGACATGGGCATCGTCAACGCCGGCCAGCTCGGGGTTTACCAGGAGATTCCCAAGGACCTGCTGGAGCGGGTGGAGGACGTGCTTTTGAACCGTCGCCCGGACGCCACCGAGCGCCTGGTGGAATTCGCCGAATCGTTCAAGGGTCAGACCAGGGAACAGATCGAGGACCTTTCCTGGCGCCAGGCCGCAGTAGGGGAGCGACTCACCCACGCCCTGGTGAAAGGCATCACCACCTACATCGTGGAAGACACAGAAGAGGCCCGGCAACAGGCGGAACGCCCGATCCACGTGATCGAGGGCCCGCTGATGGACGGCATGAACGTGGTGGGCGACCTGTTCGGCGCCGGCAAGATGTTCCTGCCCCAGGTGGTGAAATCCGCCCGGGTGATGAAGCAGGCGGTGGCCCACCTGGTGCCCTACATCGAAGAGGAGAAAAGGCTCAGCGGCGAGGCCGCCCAGGCCAAGGGCAAGATCGTGATGGCCACGGTCAAGGGCGACGTGCACGACATCGGCAAGAACATCGTGGGCGTGGTGCTGCAGTGCAACAACTACGACGTGGTGGACCTGGGGGTGATGGTGCCCGCCGCCAGGATCATGCAGGCGGCCGTCGACGAGCGGGCCGACATCGTCGGCCTGTCCGGCCTGATCACCCCGTCCCTGGAAGAAATGGCCCTTGTCGCCAAGGAGATGGAGCGCCTGGGGCTTAGCCTGCCGCTGCTGATCGGCGGCGCCACCACCTCGCTCGCCCATACCGCGGTCAAGATCGAGCCCAACTACAGCGGCCCCACGGTGTACGTCAAGGACGCCTCCCGCTCGGTCGGCGTATGCACCAGCCTGCTCAGCCCGGAGCTGCGGGGCGACTACATAAAACGGCTGAAGGAGGACTACGCCGCGGTGCGCGAACGCCACCGCGCCGGCAAGTCCGCCGCCAAGCGCTTCACCCTGGAACAGGCCCGGGCCAACGGGCTCAACACCGACTGGTCGGCCTACACCCCGCCGGTGCCCGCCTTCCTGGGCCTGAAGACGTTCCGGGACTACCCCCTCGCCGAGATCGCCGCGCGCATCGACTGGACCCCGTTTTTCCAGGCCTGGGAACTGCACGGCAAGTATCCCAGGATACTGGACGACGCCCTGGTAGGAGAGGAGGCGCGCAAGCTGTTCCACGACGCCCAGACCATGCTGGCGCGCATCATCGACGAAAAATGGCTCCGCGCCAACGCCGTCATCGGCCTGTTCCCCGCCAACCGGGTGGGCGACGACATCGAGTTCTACCGGGACGAGACCCGCAGCCAGACCGTCATGGTCTATCACGCCCTGCGCCAGCAAATGGAAAAGCCCCCCGGACGGCCCAACCTGTGCCTGGCCGACTTCATCGCCCCCAAGGAATCGGGGGTCAAGGACTACGCGGGCGCCTTCGCCGTCACCACCGGCATCGGCATCGACGCGCGCGTGGCAGAATTCGAGAAAAGCCACGACGACTACAACGCCATCCTGCTCAAGGCCCTGGCCGACCGCCTGGCGGAGGCCTTCGCCGAGCTGATGCACGAGCGCGTGCGCAGGGAATTCTGGGGCTATGCCCCGGACGAGGGCCTTACCAACGAACAACTGATCGCCGAGGAATACCGCGGCATCCGCCCCGCGCCCGGCTATCCCGCCTGCCCCGACCACACCGAAAAAGGCCCCCTGTTCGAACTGCTCCAGGCCCCGGAAAACGCCGGCATCACCCTCACCGAAAACTTCGCCATGCTGCCCACCGCGGCGGTGAGCGGCCTCTACTTCTCCCACCCGGAGTCCAGCTACTTCGCCGTGGCCAAGATCGAGCGGGACCAGGTGGAGGATTACGCCCGGCGCAAGGGGTGGGATATGGCGACGGCGGAACGGTGGCTGGGGTCTAATTTGGGGTATGAGGGGGATTAGGGGCGGGGCGGCCGTTGAGGCCGACGTCTTGATGTCCCGCCAGGCTGGAATGCACACAAACAGCCATATGTTTATATGGCTCTCGTTGCGCTGCCGTGCTAAGCTGATATATGAAGAAAACACGGTTTGATTGGGATGCCAACAAGGATGCCGAAAATCGGAAAAAGCATGGGATACCGTTTTCCCTAGCGCAGCATGCCTTTGCCGATCCTCGCCGTGTCATAGCCGAAGACCTCGCCCACAGTGAGACTGAAAAAACGCTATTTCTGTTTCTGCGAGGTCGAGGGTGGCATTCTTACCGTCCGCTTCACCTATCGTAGCGGGGTAATTCGCATATTTGGCGCCGGTTACTGGCGAAAGGGCAAGGCACTATGAGCGCGAAAATCAAATACAACGATGAGCCCATCGAGCCCAAGGTCATTCAGGATTTTCTCCCTCCACCCGAGGAGCTCGCCTTCCGGGAGGAAGGGGTAAAGGTTACCATCGCGCTCAGCAAGAAGAGCGTCGAATTTTTCAAGGCTGAGGCAACAAAACACCACACTCAGTATCAGCGCATGATCCGCAAGCTCATCGATACCTACGTGGAGGCCTACGACAAATCCCCACCTTCACGCTCGCGGTCCGCCCGCAAGCGGGCGTCTGGGTAGCTTCAGTCGTTGGGCATATATTGGTCCGTCAGACAGGAGAACTTTGTGGCTTCGATAAGGGGAATGGGGGTGGATGGGTTTGTTCCGATTGATAATAAATCTGGGCTCTTTCCCGCTGCGCGAAAAACTGCGCAGACCGGTGATTTCAACGTTATGCCTCTAGACTAGCCACTACCTATGGCAATTGAGACCATCCCTATTCAAGGCATCTGGAGCGTCCTTCGGCGCCTTCCAGCGTTACTGCTTCGGCGCTATTTCACACCCGAGAAATTGGCGGGCCTTATCCACATCGACATTCGCCCGCGCCACGATTCGGCCGTCGTAGACCTTGGGCAAGTCGCGTCATTTACCTTGTATCTCCAAGCCATTAACCTCTCGCCGTTCCCTGTGGAGCTAGATCGCGCCAGTTTTCGGTTCGGGTACGGTGGCGTAACGCTCAACGCCTCAATCCTCAACAAGCAGGTCATCGGCCCCGGCGAAATTGCAAGCCTTTACCTACATGCTCATCGCGTAATCGTGTGGGTAAAAAGTGGAGTTTTGCATGAACGCAAAGCGCACCAGTTCACCATTCCAGCGGTTTGAATACTGCCGGAAAACTGGCATGCCTTGTTCATGGCTACCCCACGCATTCGATCAGTGACCTCCGTCCGCTTTGGCCGAATAACGGCCCTGTCTCTTGCCTAACAGATTCGCAATCAGCGTTGTGCAATCGCGGTTAATTGTGGAGGCCGCCACGTGGCTCGCATTTAATTATTGGGATTTACGTCCAGCCCGGCCTCCCGCGCCTGGTGCTCGGCGTGGTAGCTGGAGCGCACCATGGGGCCGCAGGCGGCGTGGCTGAATCCCATTTCCAGGGCGGCCCGGCGGAAGGCGTCGAACTGTTCCGGGGTAACGTAGCGGGCGAGCGGCAGGTGGTGGGGGCCGGGCTGCAGGTATTGGCCGATGGTGAGCATCTCCACCCGGTGCCGGCGCAGGTCCGCCATCACCTCGATGATCTCCGCGTCGCTCTCTCCCAGGCCGACCATCAGCCCGGACTTGGTGGCGACCTGGGGGTGGCGCTCCTTGAACTTCCGCAGCAGGTCGAGGGAGTGCAGGTAGTCGGCCCCGGGGCGCGCCTGCCGGTACAGCCGCGGCACGGTCTCCAGGTTGTGGTTCATCACGTCGGGTGGGGCGGAGCCCAGGGCCTCCAGGGCGACATCCATTCGGCCGCGGAAGTCGGGGGTGAGGATCTCGATCCGGGTCCGCGGCGAGGCCCGGCGCACCGCCCGCACGCACGCGGCGAAATGGCCGGCGCCGCCGTCTTTCAGGTCGTCGCGGTCGACGCTGGTGATCACCACGTATTGGAGCCCCATGGCGGCGATGGTGGCGGCCAGGGCCTGCGGCTCGGCCGGATCGGGCGGCAGGGGCTTGCCGTGGCCCACGTCGCAGAACGGGCAGCGGCGGGTGCAGAGGTCGCCCAGGATCATGAAGGTGGCGCTGCCGTGGCGAAAGCACTCGCCGATGTTGGGGCAGGAGGCCTCTTCGCACACGGTGTGCAGCTTGTGTTCCCGCAGCACCCGCTTGAAGGCCGCGACCTCCGGGCCGTTGGGCGACTTGGCGCGGATCCAGGCGGGCTTCTTCAGGGCCGGCCGGGGCTCGATCTTGACCGGGATGCGCGCGGTCTTAGCGCGGCCTCGCTGCAGTTCGCGGTCGGCACTCATGGGCGGTCTCCATCGGGTCCGGGCAGGAACGGGAGGGGATCCCGGGAAACTTGCAGGCGGTTCGCGGTTCCGCAGCCCCCTCCCAGGAGGTCCTGCAGCTTCGCGGTCAGCCGCTCGCTCAGTGCCGCGAGGCTCTCCGTCACGCCGAGGTCGCGGGTCTGGGTGACCTGCAGCCCGGGATAGCCGCAGGGGTTGATGGCGTGAAACGGCGCCAGGTCCATGTCCACGTTGAGGCTGAGGCCGTGGTAGCTGCGGCCCTGTTTGATGCGCAACCCGAGGGAGGCGATCTTGGCCCCGGCCACGTACACCCCGGGCGCCCCCCCGCGCCGGCGGCCCTCGACGCCGCTGTCCGCCAGCAGGTCGATCACCGCCTGCTCCATGCGTTCCACCAGGGGGCGCACGCCCAGCCCGCGACGCCGCAGGTCGAGCAGCAGATAGGCCACGATCTGGCCCGGGCCGTGGTAGGTGACCTGGCCGCCGCGGTCGGTATCGACCACGGGGATGGCGCTGTTGCGCGGCAGGTGTTCCGGCTTGCCGTTGAGCCCCATGGTATACAGCGGCGGGTGCTGCAGGAGCCACAGCTCGTCCGGGGTATGGGGGCCGCGGGCGGCGGTGAATGCACGCATGGCGGCCCAGGTGGGCGCATACGGCGTCAACCCCAGGTCCTTGACGACCAGGAACGGGGCGGCAGGGTGCGGCATCGGTTCAGCGTCTAGCCGGTGGCAGGTCAAAGCACCACCTTGACCGCCGGATGGCCGGTGAGGGCGCGGTACAGGGCGTCCAACTGCTCGCGCGAGGTCGCGTTGATGGTGCAGGTCAGGCTGAGGTAGCGTCCGTTCTTGCTGGGCCGCATCTCCATGGTGGCGGGATCGAAGTCCGGGGCGTGGCGCAGTACCAGATCCAGCACGGCCTGGGCGAAATCGTCCCGGCCCTCGCCCAGGATCTTGATCGGGAAAGCGGTGGGAAACTGCAGCAGGGATGATTGCCGGTCCATCGCATCAGAGGGTGTGAATAAACCTGCTGCGCGACCGGATGGCTTCGTTGCTCACTCGCTCACTCCTCGCCTATCCATTCGATATGTCTCGTCGTTCGCATCGTTCGCGCCTCGCACTCCGGCCGCTCGCGACGGTTTTTTCACAACCTCTCAGCGCTTTCCGGCAGCGCGCATCACCGTGGACTTGTAGTCCTGGTACCAGGCATACATGCGCCGATACGCGGGGCCCGGCTTGCCGTCGCCCACCGGCCTGCCGTCCAGGGTGGTGATGGCGAGCACCTCCTTGGTGGAGGAGGTCAGCCACAATTCCTGCGCGCTGCGCACCTCGAATTCCGATATCTCCCGGACCTGGCACGGCATCTCGTTGGCCTCGGCCAGCTCCAGCACCACGTCGTAGGTGATCCCGGGCAGCATCAGGTGGTTTTTCGGGGGCGCCAGCAGGGTGCCGTCGCGCACCACGAAAATGTTGCTGGCCGCGCCTTCGGTCAGGAAACCTTCCCGCAGCAGGAGGGTTTCCGCGGCCCCTGCATCGACCGCCGCCTGGCGCAGCAGCACGTTGGGCAGCAGCGAGATGGACTTGATGTCGCAGCGCAGCCAGCGGTTGTCCATCGCGGTGATCGCCGCTATCCCCTGCTCGCGCTGGCTTTCCGGCGGCGCGGTGAGGGGGCTGCTCATCATGAACACGGTGGGGCGGACCCCCTCGGGGAAGGCGTGGTTGCGCTCGGCCGCGCCCCGGGTGACCTGCAGATAGATGTATTGGTCCTGCCACGGGTTGGCCTCGATCAGGCGGCCGATCAGCTCGCCCCAGGCTTCCCCGGAATGGGGGTCGTCGAGGCGGATGGCGGCGAGGCTGCACTGCAGGCGCCGCAGGTGCTCAGCAAGCCGGAACGGGTGGCGCGAATAGACGGGAATGACCTCGTAGACGCCATCGCCGAAAATAAAGCCCCGGTCCAGCACCGGCACGAAGGCCTGTTCCAGGGGCATGAACGCGCCGTTCAGGTAGATCATGCCGGATCACTTGAACAGGAGCCGGATGCTGTCCCAGGCACGGCCGAAGATATTGCCCACACCCACATTTTGCAGCGACTGCAGCGCGTATTCCGCAAAGGGCTTGCCGTCCAGGGTCAGCCGGAGGGTGCCCACCTTCTGGCCGGCATTCACCGGGGCCAGCAGGGGCTGAGTGCTGGTCATGCTCACCCTGAGCCGCTGGTATTGTCCCTTGGGCAATGCGATATAGATGTCCCGATCGAAGCCGGCCCGCAGGCGGTTCTCGCTACCCTTCCACACCGGCAGGGTGGCCACGGTCTGGTCTTTCTTGTACAGGCGGACGGTATCGAAGAACTGGAATCCCCAATTGAGCAGCCTTTGGCTTTCCATCGCCCGGGCACTGTCCGTGTCCGTCCCCAGCACCACCGATATCAGGCGCCGGCCGCCCCGCTTGGCCGACGACACCAGGCAGTAGCCGGCGGCATCGGTGTGGCCGGTCTTGAGGCCGTCCACATAGGGGTCCTGCCACAGCAGCCGGTCCCGGTTGGGCTGGTTGATGTTGTTGTATTTGTATTCCTTCACCGAGAAGACCGGATAATACTCGGGGAAATCGTGAATCAATGCGGACGTCAGCAGGGCCAGGTCGTGGGCCGTGGAGTAATGCTGCGGATGGGGCAGCCCGGTGGCGTCGGCGAAGTGGGTATTTTTCATGCCCAGACGCTGCGCCTCCTGGTTCATCATCTGCACGAAGCCCTCTTCGCTGCCGGCGATGCCTTCCGCCAGGGCGACCGTGGCATCGTTGCCCGATTGCACGATCATGCCGTGAATCAACTGGTCCACGGTGACCGGCTTGTTGGGCTCGATGAACATGCGCGACCCCCCGGTGCGCCAGGCCTTTTCCGACACCGGCAGGGTCTGGGACAGATGCAGTTTGCCCTGTTTCAATGCCGTGAAGGTGAGATACGTGGTCATCAACTTGGTCAGGGAGGCCGGCTCTTCCCGTTGGTCGGCGTTCTTCTGGGCCAATATCTGGCCGCTCTGGAAATCCTCCAGAATGTAGGCCTTGGCCGCGAGTTCGGGTGCCGACGGAACGGGCAGATCCGGCTGCGGGGGGGCGGCCAGGGCAAGGGTGCTGGCAAGGGCGAGGAGGGCGGCGATTAGTGGCTTCATGGCTTTCTGCGGCAAAAGGATCATTATAAACCTCCGTGAGGGGGAGTTCCAAACCGGGCGGATGGACGGCTGTTCAACGCACCACCACCAGGGGCGCGATGTCCACCGTCTGCTTCACCCTGGCGGCGACCTCCCCCGCTTCGGAGCGGCTGCCGTAAGGGCCCAGATTCACGCGAAACAGCCCGTCCCCGGACAGGATATGGAGCACCTCGCCCAGGGTGCCCAGTTGCTGCTTCATGCGGCTGCTGAAGTCCTCCGCGTTTTGCCGCACGCTGAACGCGGCCAACTGCAGGTAGACGCCGGCCGCATCCGCGGGGGGCGCGGTGTTTTCCCGTTCCGCCTGAAGCGTCGGCGGGGCGGGTTCTTCGCTGTGCGTGGGATCGATTGCGTCCACCTCCACCAGGGCGCTGCCGTCCTGCAGGATACCCAGCTTATAGGCGGCGGTATAGGACAGGTCGATCAGCCGGTTGCTGAGAAACGGCCCGCGGTCGTTAATGCGCACCACCACCGACTTGTGGTTGCCGAGGTTGGTCACGCGGGCGTAGCTGGGGATCGGCAGGGTGGCGTGGGCCGCGGTCATGGCGTACATGTCGTAAACCTCCCCGGAGGAGGTTTTCAGGCCGTTGAACTTGCGCCCATACCAGGAGGCGATTCCCTGCTCCCGGTACGGCCGGAAACTGGTAGCCGGCACGTACTCCTGGCCGAAAACTACGTAGGGACGGTTGGCGGCTCCATTGAGGGGCTCGGCCTTCGGCACTGCGTCGGGGATCTGATCCAGGTCGGGCGGAGGATTGTCGCCGGGGCCGTCATCCTGGTAATAGCCGCCTTTTCCCGTCCGGTTCGCGGGCGGGGGCGACGCGGCCTTTTGTGCGCCGGTGATCGGTCCCCGCTGCTGCGGCACGGTGGAGCAAGCGGAGAGATCGAGTAGCGCTGCGCCAAAGGCCAGGCACAACAGGGTGCGCGCGGACAAGCGGCGCGGCCCTGCCATCCGCGACCATACGTAACGGGCGTCACCTCTCATGTCGGTCCACTCAGGTCTTCACCAGCTTCTTGTGGGTCTGGATGCTCATCAAAATACCAAATCCCAACAGCACTGTCACCATGGACGTCCCGCCGTAGCTGACCAGGGGCAGGGGCACCCCGACCACCGGCAGGATGCCCGCCACCATCCCCATGTTGACGAAGGCGTAGGTGAAAAAAGTGAAAGTGATGCTGCCCGCCAGCAGCCGGGAGGCCAGGGTGGGGGCATTGGCGGCGATGGCCAGGCCGCGCGCGGTGATCACCAGGAACAGGGTGAGCAACAGCAGCCCCCCCACCAGACCGAATTCCTCGCCGAACACGGCGAAAATGAAATCCGTGGCGCTTTCCGGCAAAAAATCCAGGTGTGCCTGGGTGCCCTTCAGCCAGCCCTTGCCGAAGATGCCCCCCGACCCGATGGCGATGGTGGACTGGATGGTGTGATACCCCGCCCCCAGCGGGTCTAGCGAAGGGTTGAGCAGGGTCAGGATGCGCTGCCTCTGGTAGTCGTGCAGCAATGACCAGAGCAGGGGCATGCTGGCGGCGAACAGCGCCAGCAGCCCCACCATGACGCGCCAGGGCAACCCAGCCAGGAACAGGACGTAGAAACCGGAAGCGATGATCAGCAGTGCGGTGCCGAGGTCCGGTTGCCTGGCGATCAGGCCCACCGGCACCAGGAACAGGCAGGCGGCAATACCGTAGTGTTTGAGGCGAAGCACCGCCTGGTAGCGGTCGAAGTACCAGGCCAGCATCAGCGGTATGGCGATCTTCATCAGTTCCGAAGGCTGAATGCGGGTGACCCCAAGATGCAGCCAACGGCGGGCGCCGTGGCTGACCTCGCCGAACAGCGCCACTGCCACGAGCAGCCCCAGGCCCAGGACGTAGGTGGGCAGCGCCAGCCGGATCAGGTGCTGCGGCGGTACGTTGGCCACGGCCCACATCACCGCAAGGGCCACCAGCATGTTGAGCGCCTGGCTCGCCACCTTGTCGACGTTCTGTCCCGAAGCGCTGTACAGCACCACCAGCCCGACCGCCATGAGCGTGATCAGGGCCGCGAGCAGGAAGCCGTCCAGATGCGCGCCGAAGCCTTTCAACAGGCGTCTAATCATGGGGACCCCCCTCTTCGTGCGTCGCCGGCACGGCCTTGTCCTGGGGCAATTTGCCGAGCAGGTAGTAATCCATCACCTTGCGCGCGATCGGCGCGGCAGTGGAGCCTCCATGGCTGCCATGTTCCACCACCACCGCAACCGCGATTTTCGGGTCTTCGGCCGGGGCATAGGCGATATACAGGGCATGGTCGCGCAGCCTTTCCGCCACGCGGCTGGCCACGTATTTTTCGTTCTGCTTGATGCCGAATACCTGGGCGGTTCCCGTCTTCCCGGCCACCGTGTACGGAACACCGGCCCAGGCCACCACGGCGGTGCCTCCGGGTCGGTTGACATCGATCATGGCATCCTTCACCAGGGCCAGGTCTTCGGGTTTCAGGGAAAGATCGGCGCTCCGATGCAGTGCCACGTTATGCACCAGATCGGTCCTGCTATCCTGGATCGCCCGTACCAGGTGGGGCGTGTAGGTCACGCCACCGCCGGCAAGTATGGCAGTGGCATAGGCCAGCTGCAGGGGCGTGGTCAGGGTATATCCCTGCCCGATCCCGGTGATGACCGTCTCCCCCGGATACCACCGCTGCTTGAAGCGCCGCCACTTCCATTTCTGGGACGGCACCAGACCGGCCAGTTCCCCCTCGATGTCGATGCCGGTCTTGCGCCCGAAGTCGAATTTGCTCATGAAGCGGTGGATGTTGTCTATCCCCAGATCGTTGGCCACGCCGTAGAAATAGGTGTCGCAGGAGACCACGATCGCCTTGTGCAAGTCCACGGTACCGTGTCCGCCCGGCTTCCAGTCGCGGTAGCGGTGGCTGCTGCCCGGGAGCATGTAGTATCCGGGGTCGTGGATCGCGCTGGTGGCGGTGCGCTTGTGCAAGGCGAGGGCGGCCAGCGCCATGAACGGCTTGAACGTGGAGCCCGGAGGATACAACCCGCGCAACGCCCGATCGGTAAGGGGGTGGTCCGGGGAGTCGTTGAGGGCCTCCCAGTTGGCCGAGTCGATCCCGTCCACGAACAGATTGGGGTCGAACGCCGGCTCGCTGACAAAGGCCAACACATCGCCGTTCCTCGGGTCGATCGCCACCAGCGCGCCGTGATAGTCGCCGAAGGCCTTCTCCGCTATCTCCTGGAGCCGGATGTCCAGCCCCAGGAAAAGGTTGCTTCCGGAGATCGGCGGGGTGCGGCTCAAGGTCCTGACCGCCCGCCCGCTGGCGTCGGTTTCCACCTGCTCGAAGCCGGTCACTCCGTGCAGTTCCTTTTCATAGCTCTGCTCGACACCGGTCTTGCCGATGTGGTCGCCGCCGCGATAATTGGAGATCTCCCCGCTTTCTTCCAGCCGCCCCAGATCGCTGTCGTTGATGCGGCCGATATAGCCGATGGCGTGGGACGCGGTTTCCCCGAAGGGATACTGGCGAAACAGCCGCGCCTTGATTTCCACCCCGGGGAAGCGGTAATGGTTGGCCGCGAAGCGCGCCACCTCGTATTCGTTCAGCCGGGCGCGGATCGGAATGCTCTCGAAAGTGTGGCTTTCATCCAGCAGCTTCTTGAAGCTCTTGCGATCCTTGGGGGTAATCTCCACCAGCTTGGAAAGTTCGTCGATGGTGGCCTCCAGATCGGGCACCTTGCTCGGGGTGATCTCCAGGGTGTAGGCGGAATAATTGCGGGCCAGCACCACGCCGTTGCGGTCCAGGATCAGCCCGCGATTGGGGACGATGGGAACGATGGTGATGCGGTTGTTTTCCGCCAGGGTCCGGTAATGTTCGTGCTGCATCACCTGCACGTAGAAAAAGCGGCCGCCGAGGATCAAGAACAGCAGGAAGACGAATACGGCACCCACCACCAAACGCACCTTGAAACGGTGCAACTCGGTTTGGTGGTCCTTGAGTTCGGTGGGTAGCGTCATGCAGTCTGGTTCAAGGGCTGGTCAGGTCCGGCCTACGGCGAAACCTTGCTCTCGGGGCTGGTTTTCTTGCGTTGTGCAAGCTGCAGAAG
This sequence comes from Pseudomonadota bacterium, assembly GCA_021848325.1. Taxonomy (GTDB): domain Bacteria; phylum Pseudomonadota; class Gammaproteobacteria; order Burkholderiales; family JAJZUU01; genus JAJZUU01. Next base: position 16,989 of record JAJZUU010000001.1, read on the forward strand.
GAAGGACAGCGGCGCCCACAGCAGCGTTCCCGTCAGTGCGGCCAGGAAATAACTCCAGCCGATGAAGGAGGCGCCCGCCGCAAGGTGGAGCAGAAGCAGCGTGCCCTGCAGCAACAACAGCAGCAGCACGATGTGAAGCGCCTGCTGCCACAGGGTGAACATCAGTATGCGCCGGCGCAGCGCGAGCGCGAGATAGGTGACCAGCACGTAGGCCAAGGCATGCTCGCCGAGCAGCGTACCGTCGGCTACGTCCATTATTACCCCCATTACCCAGGCGGTGCCGATGCCCAGTCTGGCGGGCTGGTTGACGCACCAGTAAAGGAGCAGCAGGGCCACGAAATCCGGTCTCAGAAGCAGCAGGAACCCCTGCCACGGCAGCAGGTTGAGCATCAACCCCCCAATCAGACTCAGGGCGATGAGCTTGCGGCTGGGCGGCAACAGGATTTCCTGCGTCCTTGGGTTTCGCGGCTGCAAATTAGTTCCCCTTCCCGGTCCGTTTTGCGCGACGAGGGGGGGGTGAGGCGCGCGGCTCCGCCGGAGGCCGCTTCTGGAAATCGCCGGACAGGATAAGCACCTGCCGGTGGCGGCCAACCCCCGCACTCGGGATGCATGTGATCTTGGCGAAGGGATAGGCGGCGTTGCGCTCGATCCGGGTCACCACCCCCACCGGAAGCCCCGCCGGATAGGTTCCGTCGATCCCCGAGGTCACCAGCACATCGCCGTTCTGGACATCGGCGTTGACCGGCATGAAGGGCAAATCCAGGGTGCCGTCCTGGCCGGAGCCTGCCACGATGGCCCGCAATCCGTTGCGTACGATCTCCACCGGAACGTTCTGCGCCTTGTCGGTGACCAGGGTGACCTCGCTGGAGAGGGGGTAGACGCGAGTCACCTGCCCGATGAGCCCGACATCATCTATGACCGGGCTGCCGGCCTTGATGTTCTGGAGGGAGCCCTTGTCCACCACGATCCCGCGGACGAAGGGATTGCGCCCGCTGTGAAGGATCTCCGCCATCACGGCGTGCTCGCCGAAACGCCGTTGCGCATTGAGCAATTGGCGCAGGTGGTCGTTTTCCGACTGCAGCGCGCGGAAACGCTGCAACTGGGCGGCATCGAGAAGCCGCTGCTCCTTGAGGCGCAAGTTCTCGCTTTGCAGCAGGGTCTGGGTGACAAAAAAGCCGCCGACCTGTTCGAACAGGTCTCGCGGGCTGTTGGCGACGCGCTGCAGGGGGTAGATCGCCAGGGACAGGGATTGGCGGATGACATTGAGGTAACCGTAGTGGGCATCGGCCACCAGCATGGCGAGGGAAAGGCAAACGAAGAAGGTTAGGCGCGCCAGCGGACTGGGGCCGCGCTTGAAAAACGGTGGTGATTCCATTGGGTTTGAGTTCTGGGATCTGGGGTTTCGGACACCGTAGCCGCCCGCCGCCGCGCGTCCGAAGAGCTAGAGTGCAGACCGTTCGGCGGGTAGTGACCCAGGCGATGACGCCCAAGTCAACGCGCCGCCCGGCCGCGGGCGGGCCAACTCAAACTAGTCATTGGTAAACACTGTACCCAGCTTGTCCATCTCTTCCAGCGCCCGCCCGGACCCGCGAACCACGCAGGTAAGGGGGTCTTCGGCGACGATTACCGGCAGGCCCGTCTCTTCCATCAGCAACCGGTCAAGGTCGCGCAGCAGCGCGCCGCCGCCGGTAAGCACCATGCCCTTCTCGGCGATGTCCGCCCCGAGCTCGGGCGGGGTCTGCTCCAGGGCGGACTTGACCGCGCTGACGATGTTGTTCAGGGGGTCGGTGAGGGCCTCCAGGATCTCGTTGCTGGAAATGGTGAAGCTGCGCGGGATGCCCTCCGCCAGATTGCGCCCCTTGACTTCCATTTCCCGCACCTCGCTGCCGGGAAAGGCCGATCCGATCTGCTTCTTGATGTTCTCGGAGGTGGACTCGCCGATCAGCATGCCGTAGTTGCGGCGGATGTAGTTGATGATCGCCTCGTCGAATTTATCGCCGCCCACCCGCACCGAAGACGAATACACGATGCCGCCCAGGGAGATCACCCCCACCTCGGTGGTGCCGCCGCCGATGTCCACCACCATGGAACCGGTCGGTTCCGCTACCGGCAGGTCCGCGCCGATGGCCGCGGCCATCGGCTCCTCGATCAGATACACCTGACGCGCGCCGGCGCCCACCGCGGACTCGCGGATGGCGCGCCGTTCCACTTGGGTGGAGCCGCACGGGACGCAGATGATGATGCGCGGACTGGGGCTGAACAGGCGGGAATCGTGGATCTTCTTGATGAAGAACTTGAGCATCTGCTCGGTGATGGTGAAATCGGCGATGACGCCGTCCTTCATCGGGCGGATCGCGGTGATATTGCCCGGCGTGCGGCCAAGCATCTGCTTGGCCTCGAGCCCGACCGCCTGGATGGTTTTTTTTGCGCTGGGACCACCTTCCTGACGGATCGCCACCACCGATGGTTCGTCCAGAACGACGCCTTTGCCGCGCACGTAGATAAGGGTGTTGGCCGTCCCCAGATCGATCGCCAGGTCGTTGGAGAAATAGCCGCGTAAGAATCCAAACATAGATGTAGAGTTCCGCTGGAGATAGGATGCTTCAAATAAATGAATTATGATACCCTATTGCGCTTACAGGTTTAAAGGCCGCGGGAAAAATTTATGTCGCTCACTCTGGAAGACGTCAGGCGCATCGCGCACCTGGCCCGTATCGCCGTGGACGAGAACGAGGCCGCGGATTATCTCCGCCAGCTTTCCGGCATCTTCAGCCTGATCGAGGAAATGCAGTCGGTGGACACCACGGGGATCGAGCCCATGTCCCATGCCCAGGACGTCTGGCTGCGGCTGCGGGAAGACGAGGTCACCGAACCCGATCGGCACGAGTCTTTCCAATCCGTCGCCCCGCAGGTGGAAGCCGGATTGTACCTGGTTCCCAAGGTGATGGAGTGACAGAAATGCGTCTGCCGCTTCGCGCCGGTTACCCATTGCTCGTTACCCTTGAGAAACGGGAACAGAATGCTTAATTCCAGCCTCAAAGAGCTGGCGGCCATGCTCGCCGGCAAACAGATTTCCAGCGTCGAGCTGGCCGGAGAGTTCCTGCGCCGCATCAAGGCGCTCAATCCCGTCTACAACGCCTTCGTCACCCTGGCCGAAGAGGAAACCCTGAAACAGGCGCAGGCGGCTGACGAGATGATCGCCGCCGGCCGGGGGCAGCCCCTGACCGGCGTTCCCGTCGCCCACAAGGACATTTTTTGCGCCAACGGCTGGCGCACCACCGCCGGCTCCAGGATGCTGGGCAATTTCGTGGCCCCGTACGACGCCCACGTGATCGAGCGTTTTCGCCAGGCCGGCACGGTCAACCTGGGAAAGACCAACATGGACGAGTTCGCCATGGGCTCCTCCAACGAAAACTCCCATTTCGGTCCGGTGAAGAACCCGTGGGATGTCCGGGCGGTACCCGGGGGCAGCTCCGGCGGATCGGCCTGCGCGGTGGCGGCGCGCATGGCCCCGGCGGCCACCGGGACCGATACCGGCGGCTCGATCCGGCAGCCGGCGGCGCTGACCGGCATCTCGGGCATCAAGCCCACCTACGGGCTGGTGTCCCGCTACGGCATGGTCGCCTTCGCCTCCAGCCTGGACCAGGGCGGTCCCATGGCCAAAAGCGCCGAGGACCTGTCGCTGCTGCTGAACGTGATGGTGGGCTTCGACCCCCGGGATTCCACCAGCCTGCAGCGGGAGGCCGAGGACTACGGCCGCGACCTGGAGCGGCCGCTGGCCGGGCTCAGGATCGGCCTGCCCCGGGAATATTTCGCGGCGGGCCTGAGTACCGACGTGGAGCGCGCGGTGCAGGCGGCCATCGGCGAGTACCGCAGGCTGGGGGCGCAGACCGTGGAGGTCACCCTGCCCAATACCCGGCTTTCGATCCCGGTCTACTACGTACTGGCCCCGGCCGAGGCCTCCAGCAACCTGTCCCGCTACGACGGGGTACGCTACGGCTATCGGGCGCCGGAGTACCGGGACCTGGCGGACATGTACCAGAAGAGCCGGGCCCAGGGCTTCGGGCCCGAGGTGAAGCGGCGCATCATGATCGGTACCTATGTGCTGTCCCACGGCTACTACGACGCCTACTACCTGCAGGCGCAGAAACTGCGCCGCCTGATCGCGCGGGATTTTTCCGAGGCGTTCAAGCATTGCGACGTGATCATGGGGCCCACCTCCCCCACCACCGCCTTCAATCTGGGGGAAAAAAGCAGCGATCCGGTGCAGATGTACCTTTCGGACATATACACCATCGCGGTGAATCTGGCGGGGTTGCCGGGCATGTCGATCCCGGCGGGCGTGGGCGACGACGGACGCCCGGTGGGACTGCAGATCATCGGCAACTATTTTTCCGAGGCGAAAATGCTCAATGTCGCCCATCGATATCAACAGGCCACCGATTGGCATGCGCGCATGCCGGAAGGCGCGAAGGCCGGCGGCTAAGCCGGCGGCGGCTCGCATCTGGTACAGGAAGGGGTTCCAAAACATGCAATGGGAAGTCGTTGTCGGCCTGGAAGTGCACGCGCAACTGTCCACTCGGTCGAAAATGTTTTCCGCCGCGTCCACCGCTTACGGCGCGGCGCCCAACACCCAGGCCTGCGCCGTGGATATCGCCCTGCCCGGAGTGCTGCCGGTGGCCAACCGCGGCGCGGTGGAACGGGCGATCAAGTTCGGTTTGGCGGTAGGCGGGGCCATCAACCGGCGCTCCGTGTTCGCCCGCAAGAACTACTTCTATCCCGATCTGCCCAAGGGCTACCAGATCAGCCAGTACGAGATCCCGGTGGTGTCCCGGGGCAGCGTGGTGATCCAGGTGGGCGAGCGGGAAAAGACTATCCGGCTTACCCGCGCCCACCTTGAGGAGGACGCCGGCAAGTCCCTGCACGAGGATTTCCACGGCATGACCGGCATCGACCTGAACCGCGCCGGCACCCCCTTGCTGGAGATCGTTTCCGAACCCGAGATGCGGGGGTCCGCGGAAGCGGTAGCCTATGCCAAGGCGCTGCATTCCCTGGTACGCTACCTGGACATCTGCGACGGCAACATGCAGGAAGGCTCGTTCCGCTGCGACGCCAACGTCTCCGTGCGGCCGCTGGGCTCCGACCAACTGGGCACCCGGTGCGAGATCAAGAACCTCAATTCGTTCCGCTTCCTGGAGCGCGCCATCGAGTTCGAGGCGGCGCGGCAGATCGCCGTCCTGGAGGACGGCGGGGTGATCCGCCAGGAAACCCGGCTGTACGATTCCGATAAAGACGAAACCCGTTCCATGCGTTCCAAGGAGGAGGCCCACGACTACCGCTATTTCCCCGACCCGGACCTGTTGCCGCTGCAGATATCCGATGCCTGGGTGGCGGAGGTTTACGCCACCCTGCCGGAACTGCCGCAGGCCAAGCGGGAGCGCTTCGTGGCCGAGTTCGGCCTGTCCGCCTACGATGCCGGCGTCCTCACCGCGTCCAGGGAAATGGCGGACTACTTCGAAGCGGTGGTCAAGGCGCTGGGGGGCGAGCCCAAACTGTGCGCCAACTGGGTGATGGGCGACTTGAGCGGGATACTCAACAAAGAAGGGCTCGCCATCGGCGAAAGCCGCATCGGCAGCGCCCGGCTTGCCGGGTTGCTGCGGCGCATCGTGGACGGCACCATTTCCGGAAAGATCGCCAAGGAGGTGTTCGAGGCCATGTGGGGGGGCGTAGGCGAAGCGGATGCGATCATCGATGCCAAGGGGCTCAGACAGATCTCCGACGCCTCCGAGATCGAGAACATCCTGGACCAGATCATCGCCGCCAATCCGTCGCAAGTGGCCGAATACCGTGCCGGCAAGGACAAGCTGTTCGGTTTCTTCGTCGGCCAGGCCATGAAGGCGACCAAGGGCAAGGCCAACCCGGCCCAGGTGAACGAGATACTGAAGCGCAAGCTCGCGGGCTAGGAGCCTGTCGGACTTGAAGAATCGAAGCGAAAATTCGGCTGGCCGAGGACAGATTTTGTCGATTTTGCAGGTCAATAGTCGTTCTATTGACCAAAAAAGCGGCGAAATATGGACCGGTCAGGTGGATTTGCAGCCGATTTCCTTTAAGTCCGACAGGCTCCTAGGCTACCTCGAAGCCGTTCCTCCGCCGGTCAACTCCCGGTAGCGCAGCTTTTCCGCCTCATACCTGGCGCGGATTGCTTCCCGTTCCTTCTGGTGTTGCCGGATATTGTCCTCAAGGCCGCTCAAATCACTTTCGGCGGCGCGTATATCTTCGCCGAGGTCCGCGGGCACGGGCCGGCCGGCCTTAGTGGCGGCGGCCGCGTGCCTGCGGTAGCCGTCGAGCCTGGACTGCACCGACTTGGCCTGCTGCTGGACGCTCTGGAGGAGCGCATCCTCGCGCTGCAGATTGCGGTCCCGCGCCAGGTCGATTTCCTGTTCGCTGCTGTAGCTGTTGAGCAGCGCCATGTCTTTGCGCTTGCGTTCCAGCGCTTCCTGCTGCTGCCGCTTCTGCTCGAGGGCCGCCGCTTCCTTGGCCTTGCGCTGCTCCGGAGTAAGCGCCGCGGGGGTCTGTCTGATGGTGACACCGCTGCGGTCCAGCTCGCTCCTGCACTGGCCGGCATACTGCGGGGGGATGGTGTCGCCGTAATGGGTGAGGCCCTTTTCGTCCACCCACTTATACATCCCGCCCAGGGCGGGCTGGGCGGCGACCAGGAACAGCAGGGCGAGATAGGTGTAACGCATGGCAGTCCTCTTCAGCTATTGATCCCGTAACGGTTGCGGTAGGCGGAAACGGCGCGCAGGTTTTGCGCCATCTCCGGCCGGTCCTCCAGGTAATTCACCAGGTCGTCCAGGGTGACGATACTCACCACCGGGATGTCGTAGGCCTGGGACACCTCCTGGACCGCCGACAGGGTGCCGCTTCCGCGTTCCATGCGGTCGAGGGCGAGCAGCACGCCGGCCGGAACGGCCCCGTGGGCACGGATCAGGTCCACCGATTCCTTGACCGAGGTACCGGCGGAGATCACGTCGTCTATGATGAGCACCCGCCCCTCGAGCGGGGCGCCCACGATGTCGCCCTGTTCGCCGTGGTCCTTGGTCTCTTTGCGGTTGAAGCTGTAACGCACGTTGCACCCGTTCCCGGCCAAGGCCACGGCGGCTGTCGCGGCCAGCGGGATGCCTTTGTAGGCGGGGCCGAACAGCACGTCGAACCGCAACCCGGCCGCGAGGGCGGCTTTGGCGTAGAATTGCGCAAGCCGGCCCAGGGACTCGCCGTCATTGAACAAGCCGGCATTGAAGAAATAGGGGGAGAGCCGCCCGGCCTTGGTCTTGAACTCGCCGAAGCAAAGCACCTTGCGGCTTAGCGCGAACTCAACGAAATCCTGGTGAAAATCTGTCATGTCTGTGGGGCCGTCGAATCCCGGAGGGGGTTCCCGTCCGGCAATGCAAGGAGGCAATGTTGCGTATTATAACCTTGAATCTGAACGGCGTGCGCTCCGCCGCCGCCAAGGGCTTCTTCGATTGGCTGCCGAGGCGGGACGCCGATCTCGTCTGCGTCCAGGAACTGAAGGCCCAGGCCGCCGACATGGGCGGCCCGATGCTGGCGCCCGACGGCTACCACGGCTACTTCCACTACGCCGAAAAGAAGGGCTACAGCGGCGTGGGCATCTACGCCAGGAAGCGGCCGGACAAGGTTACCGAGGGCATCGGCATCGCCGACATCGACGCGGAGGGACGCTACCTGCGGGCGGATTACGGCAATCTCAGCGTGATCTCGGTATACATTCCCTCCGGCAGCAGTTCGGAGGAACGGCAGGCGGTGAAATTCGGCTTCATGGAAAGATTCCTGCCCCACCTGGGCAGCCTCATGGCCGAGGGGCGGGAGGTGATCCTGTGCGGCGACTGGAACATCGCCCACCGGGAGATTGACCTCAAGAACTGGCGCGGCAACCGGAAGAACTCCGGGTTCCTGCCCGAAGAACGGGCCTGGCTTACCCGGGTGTTCGATGAACTGGGCTGGGTGGACGTCTACCGCCGCCTCTATCCGGACGCCACCGGCGACGCCTACACCTGGTGGTCCAACCGCGGCCAGGCCTGGGCCAAGAACGTGGGCTGGCGCATCGACTACCAGATTTCGACCCCCGCCATCGCTGAAACGGTCAAGGCAGCCGCCATCTACAAGGACCAGCGCTTCAGCGACCATGCCCCGCTGACGGTGGATTACGACTGGAATCTCTAGGAGCCTGTCGGACTTAAAGGAAATCGGCTGCAAATCCACCTGACCGGTCCATATTTCGCCGCTTTTTTGGTCAATAGAACGACTATTGACCTGCAAAATCGACAAAATCTGTCCTCGGCCAGCCGAATTTTCGCTTCGATTCTTCAAGTCCGACAGGCTCCTAGCCGGATCACCCCGTGGCGCAATTCGGCTCCGGTCGATCGGACTCCTGAGTGTCGATGACGGTTCGATGCTGAAAGCGGTCATCGAGTTCCGGATGCCTGGTCCGCGCCTCCCGGCAAGGCAAGTTCCCGGCGTTTCAAATCCCGCGCTTTGCGCCTATGGTGGACCACCCTCGACAGGAGCATAATCAACCTGCGGGCCGGCTTCGGAAATTCGGACAGGGCGATGTGGCTCCACAACGAGGACGAACATCAGGAGGAAATTGCCCATGGCCCGGGCGCCAGCCGCAAATGACCAAGCGCCGGCGGCTCCGCTTACCCTGCTCAGGAGTCCGTCGTGGGCGGGTTACGCCGCCCTGGTTGCAGGCCTGGCGGGTGTCGGCTGGGGTGTAGCGACCTTTCCCGTCCAACCCGCCCTCCTCGGCCTGCTTTTAGCCGGGTACGCGGCCTTGATCTGGTACCGGCCGCAGTTTCTGCTCATCGTTATTCCTGCCGCCCTGGCGCTTTTCGACCTCGCCCCCTGGAGCGGACGCTTCTATTTCGACGAATTCGATTTTCTTCTCTTGACCGGCATCGCCATCGGTTATGTCCGATTGCCCCCCGCGCCACGCCATTCGAAACGCGACCTGCTGTTCCTCTCCCTCTCGGCCTTGCTGGGTCTTTCCTACGCAATCGGCACCGTCCGCGGCTTGCTGCCCTGGCAGATGCCGGAGGCCAACGCGTTCACCAACTATTACAGCCCTTATAATGCGCTGCGCATCGCCAAGGGCGCATTGTGGGCGTTCCTTCTATCCGGCCTGCTCGGGCGCTTGGCGTCCGCCGGACAGGACGTTCGCAGACTCTTCGCCCGGGGCATGATTGTCGGGTTGGCCGGCACGGTGGCTGTAATCGTCTGGGAGCGTTTCGTATTCCCGGGGTTGTTCAATTTCGCCGACGTTTACCGGGTGACCGGGCCTTTCTCCCAGATGCACACGGGCGGGGCCGACATCGAGACTTACCTGACGCTATCGGCGCCATTCCTGGTGGTGCTGCTGTTTGAAAGACGGAACCGGGTAACGCGGCTGGGGGGCACAGCGTTGCTGATCGGCGCCACCTATGGGGTGATGGTCACCTTCTCGCGCATTGGCTACGCCGCCTACGGTGTCGCTCTGGCGCTCGCCCTGCTGGCGGCAATGGCAAAATCGGATACCCGGGTGCGAACCGGGCCTTTCAAGCGCGGCATGGCGGCCTTCGCGCTTGCGGCGCTGGCGCTCGCCGTGGCAGTGCCGGTTCTCAAAGGCCCATTCGCACAGGAACGCCTGTCCCGCGCGGGGACCGATCTGGCGATACGTTTGGCCCATTGGGCCGACGCCTTGCGGATGCGCGATCCGGACTGGCCGACGGCGCTATTCGGAACGGGGCTTGGCCGTTACCCGGAAACCCATTATTGGCGCAGCGAAGAAAGCAGAGCCGCCACCTACCGCCTGGACTCCGAAGCCGGCAACACCTTCCTGCGGCTAGGATCGGGCAGTCCGCTCTACATGGAGCAGTTCGTCGCGATAAAACCGCGGCATGATTATTCGCTCAGCCTGAACGTCCGCAGCGAACAGCCTAACGCCCAAGTCACCGTATCGATCTGCGAAAAGTGGCTGCTCACCTCGGCGCGCTGCATCTTCAAACCGATCGATGTCACGGGAAACGGACGTTGGCAGTCGATCCGGACCCGCGTTCAATCCGGTGACGTGGGAAGCGGCCCCTGGTATGCCTCCCGCCCCGTCAAGCTGTCGATCTACGATTCCGGTGCCCATGCCGCGATAGATGTGGACAACGTGCACCTGCAAGCGACGGACGGGGCCGAGCTGCTGGCCAACGGAGACTTTTCGCGGGGGCTGGACCGGTGGTTCTTCACCATCGACAACGACAGGCCATGGCATATCTGGAGCCTGCCCATCCAAGTCCTGTTCGACCAGGGTTGGCTGGGGGTGGCCGCCCTGACCCTTTTCGTCGCGGCCGGCTTGTGGCGCGCCGGCCGCGACGCCTGGCGCGGTGACGCGATGGCCGGCGCGATGCTGGCGTCCAGCGCCGGCTTCCTCGTGATCGGAACCCTCGACAGCCTGGTGGACAGTCCTCGCCTGTTGCTGCTGTTTTTGCTGATTATCTGGTTTTGCGGGCGGGCCGGCAGAGGAGAACGGCCCGGCCCAAGGAATACCTGACAAGACAAACGCCATGCGAGAGACTGCGGGTAGATTCGTGAGCCGGCGACAATCGCACTGACAAAGCGCCGCCACCGCCGCCTAGGCCGAAAATCCCGCTTTCGGCTTCAATATTGAGGCATACATCAGGGACAACTCTGGCCGCTTGTGAAGGTGGCGCCACCTACGGTCTCGGAACCCCCTGTACAGAAGCTATACGGCCCCCCTGCCGGGCCATGGACGCTGTATGTATAGCTCGGGCCGCCCGTATAGGAGTACGTAACAGTGTTCGAGGAGGTATCGATACTCCAGGTTCCGACCTGCTTCGTTGGATCGACCGGATCGTTGGGACCCTTCTTGTAGTCCCAAAGGGTGCCGTCGCTCCGATGCTGTTCCTGCCACTTTTCGGTGCCCCGTGTGGCACAGACCGTTTGGCCCGAAATCAGTGTTGTAAGGTCGCTGCCCGTAACCGGGGGGTCTGAACAGGCAGCCATCACCTCTCCTGAAATCCCCGCGAGCAAAACGATGCTTATAACCACCAGATGTTTCATGACCGCCCCTCCTTTCGAGTGAATAATGCCGATGTCAATTCGTTGCCTGGAACAAGCCTCATTGACATGGCAAATCGCTTAATGATCAAACTGTAGCAACTTTCGCACCACCTGCAAGTTTTCTTTTCCCATCCATGTGTTATTTCAAGCTTACGGTTGACCGGAGTTGCAACTGTAAATCTTCTCGACAAATCCCGAGCCTCTTTTCGATATGGCGAATACGGGGGACGCTACCCTTTGTGCGGAGAGGCGCTCACGGCTGCCCCCCCCGGCCCCGGCAGGACCAGCGTTACCCGGGTGCCCGCCCCGGGCGCGGAGGCGATATCCAGCTCGGCACCGATGCGGTGCGCCCGCTCCCGCATGATCTTGATGCCGACGTGGCCCTCCCCGCCGGCGCCGCCATAGCGTCCGGGATCGAAGCCCTTGCCGTCGTCCTGCACCGTGATGCGGCACTCCGCGTTGCGCCGCAGTTCCACTTCCACCCGGGTCGCCGCCGCATGCTTGCGCACATTGGACAAGGCCTCCTGGATGATGTGCAGTACCTGGATCACGTATTCCGGCGCCAACGGCGCGCCGCCGCTGGCGGCAAACGAGGTCTTGATGCCGGTTTGCCCCTCGAATTTCTCCAGGGCGCTGCGAATGGCGCTTTCCAGGTCGGCATGGTCGACCCGGGTCCTGAAGTGCACCAGCAGTTCGCGCACGTCGTCGTAGCTTTCCTGCACCCCTTCCCCGATCTGGCCCAGCACCTCCAGGGCCTCCCCGGTATCGCCCCGGGTCAGCGAATCATGCAGCAGTTGCACCTGGATGTTGAGGAAGGCCAGGGACTGGGCGATGCTGTCGTGCAACTCCTGGGCCAGCAGGTTGCGCTCCTCGGACACCGCCATCTCTTTCTCCCGGGACACCAGCCGCAGGTTCTCGATAGCCACCCCGAGGTGGCGCGCCACCGTTTCCAGCAGGCGGATTTCGGCGTCGGTCAACACCCGGCGATGATCGAAGAACAGGTTGAAGATACCCAGGACCTGCTTCTTCGCCCGGATCGGCACCACCGCCACCCCTTCGAACCCCTCGTCCCTGCAACCATAGAGCAGGGGCTGCCGGGAAGGCTTGGAGAGGTCCCAACTGACCGGCTCGCCGTCTTGCGCCGCCTTCCCGCAGAGACACTCCCCTACGGCCAGGCACGCCTCTTCCTGCAGGAATCGCTCCGACACCCCTTCGTGGACCACGATGGGCAGTTGCTGCGAGGCCGGATTCACCAGCCTCACCACGCCCCCCCGGGCCCCCAGCAGTTGCGACATTTTCGACAGCACGCCATGACACATTTCCTCCAGGATCGCCGGCTCGTTGAGGAAGGCGGCGACTTCGTACAGCATCTGCAGGTCCTGGTTTTTTTCCTCCAGGCTGCGGGTCTTCTCCTCCACCCGTTGCTCCAGGGTGGCATAGAGGCTCTCCAGATGGTCCGCCATCCGGTTGAAGCCCGCCGCCAGCACCCCGAACTCGTCGCGGCTTTCCACCGGCAGGCGTACCCCGAAATCCTCTGCGGCCATGCTGCGCATGCCGTGCTGCAGCTTGTTTACCGGACGCACCACCAGCAGGAAGAACCAATAAATGAGAAAGGCCGTTCCGAACAGGGCCAGGCCCACCAGCCCCACCTGGAAGGAGCGCAGCAAGGCGGTGTAGTGGGTATTGCTGCGCTCCACCAGCAGCACCAGGTGGTTGATCCTGGACACGAACTCCACCAGCATCGGCTGGTACTCGGCCATCAGGGCCTTTTTGTGCCCCACGTCCCGGGTTTCCATGATCTTCAGGACCAGCGGCTTGATGCGGTGCCGCCAGCGATGCTGGAGCTCCCTCACCAGCGCCTGAACCGTGGGGTCTTTCGGCAGCGACAGCGGGCGCGCCGGGTCCCCCCGCTCCAGGCGCAGCAGCGTTTCCTCGAAATCGTCGATTTCCTGCCGGATTTGCCGGGGAAGGGTGGGGTCCCGGGGATCGGCCTGGAGGGATTGGGACAAGAGGTAGGCCAGCCGGTAGGAGTGCATGCGCTCGCTGCCGGCATCGTTGATGGCGGCGGCGCCGCCTTCGAAGCGCCAGGATACCAGCAGCGTCAGGCCGATGACCGTAACGGCGGCCAGGAAAAAGACCACCAGGATGCCGGCGATCTTGGCGCTAAGGGTGCGGAACAAGGCGGTCATGTCTCGGGAGCAGGGAGATTTTCCACCCTATTGTTTGATCGAGGGGCGCGCGAACATAGCGAAACTTATGGGTTGTCGTCCCAGTCCAAGCCTTGCGTGACCTGCCCCGCAAGCCGCGGTTCGCCGGCTTGCGGCCGGGCTCACCAGTACGCAAGCAAGTGCCCGTTTTCCACCTTGTGTTTGAACCGCTTGAGGGGATGGGAGCCTTTGTCGATGCATTCGCCGGTCCTGATGTCGAACGCCCAGTGGTGCTTGGGGCAGGTGAGCGTTTCACCCGCAAGGGCGAGTTCCGGAATCTTGCTCACCTGGTGCGGGCAGCGGCTATCATAGACGTTGAGCGACTCATGGGTGCGATAGATGAACAGGTTGCGCCCGTCACACTCCGCATAGGCGACCTCGCCGAAGGCCACGTCATCGATCGCCATCAGGTCATGCCAGCGCGGCTGGCTGTCCAGCAGGTGGGGGTGAAATTCCGGGATATCCATCTCCAGAATGATGTCGATCGCCCACACGATCTTCGCCAGCCCCAGGGCGGGGAACGCCATGAGCAGGGCGTCCAGGACCTCGTTGGGCGAGCACCCGTCGCGCAGCGCGCGGGACAGGTACTGGCGAAATCCGCCCTCGGTCTGGGCATGCACCTTGGTGATGACGGAAATCAGATCGCGCGTCTTGGGGTCCAGATGCTTCCCCGATTCCTTGAGGAATTTGAAGTACGGTTTGATCGCGTCCGGGCGTGCGGCCAGCAAATAATTCAATGCATCGCTCACTTGGGTCCTCCTGTAGGCGCAGAATGCGAATAGGTGCATTGTGGTTAATTCCGCTTCGCGGTGCAATGGTTTCTCGCCGCCCCCTCACCGCCCGGAAACCGGCGGCACGCGAGCGGCCTGCCCTAGGAGCCTGTCGGACTTGAAGAATCGAAGCGAAGCGGGTCAGGCAGGCAAGCCGCGTAGCGGCTGCTCGCAAAATTCGGCTGGCCGAGGACAGATTTTGTCGATTTTGCAGGTCAATAGTCGTTCTATTGACCAAAAAAGCGGCGAAATATGGACCGGTCAGGTGGATTTGCAGCCGATTTCCTTTAAGTCCGACAGGCTCCTAGTGCCGAACGGCATCCGCGATTAGAATAACGACGGTAAGCGGTCCCACAACCGGAATAACAAGACAACCAGGGTGCCGAGCCATGAAACCCCCTAAGGAGACGTTGCAGCAAAGCATCGCCTATCAGCGCGAGGCCCTCATCGCTATGCTGCAGGAACCGCTGAGACGGTTGGCCGAGGCCTGCAGCCGGGTTTGGGGTGATCGCGCACAGATCGATTCTGCGCTGAGTGAAGCGCTGACGGGGCTGCCCTACTGCAAGTCGGTCTATGCGCTGGGCACCGACGCGGTCCAGATCAGCGATAACGTCAGCCGCCAGGGACCGGTGGAAACGGACTTCGGGCGCGACCGCTCGGATCGGCCCTACATGCGCGAGGTGGTGCCCAGCACCGGCTTTCTGCTTTCGGAGGCCTACATCAGCCTGCGGGCGCGGCGCCCGTCGCTCACCGCCGTCCAGATCGTGCGCGACGCCGCGGGCACGGTGCTGGGGTTTGTCGGCGCGGATTTCGATCTGCGGGACTTGCCGCTGACGCGCGAGCTCTACGAGGAGCCGAGGTACTGGCGCCAGATCAAGGGCGACCCTTCCATTCGCGGTACGGTCTTTCACCAGACCCGGGTGGAAAGCGAGATGGACCGGCATATCGATACGGTGCTGGGTGTGGTGGAGGAATTGATGATCGAGCACGGGGTATTCCACGTGATGCTTCATTTCTCCAGCAGCCGCGCCGTCATTTGGGTGATGGCGGACCCCTACCGCTATCGCCTGCTGGACATCGAGGCATTGATCGACCCGGACAGCTGTCTTGCCTATCCCCGCATGCCCTATCCGGGCGATACCCTGGTGCCCGCGGAGCGGATCCGTTCCGTGCTGGAGGTTATCCGGGAATTGCGTTTCATGGACGAGATGTTCTACCTGCGTTCCGCCACGCTGAACATCTTCAACGGCATCGTCGGCCTGACCTTCTCCTGCGACGGCTCCCATTACATTCCATACGACGAGTTCCTCGGAATGGACCATGGATTCTGGGTCGGCGGCGCGTGAAGCGATGGGCGCGCCGGCCGTGTCGGCGGTTGGCCCTGCCACCACAAGACCGCCGCGTATTGAGTTTATCGGCGTCTTTAGACTTAAGAATTATCCAAGTCAAACCTGATGGCGAAAGCGGCAACGAAGAACGACGGCCCGTGCCCCACCTTTTGCGCACCAGGCCGACGGGTCGCCAGGGAGGATTTCGAGAAAGGGGCACCCCGGAAAGCGCGGGCTAGCGCCATTCGGTAGCGTGCCCTTTCCCCGTGCCGTTCTCAGCGGGACCTCAACCCATCGGTAGCCCTGCCGTTAATGACAAAGATGGGTCGCGCATTCCCGGGAGACGTCCATGAGCATCAAGGAAGACATCGAGCAAGCCATACACGCCCATGACGCATGGAAGGCGAAATTCAGGGATTTTCTCAGCGGCAAGGCCGCGTTCGACCTCGCGACGATCGGAGATGCCGGGGCGTGCCACCTCGGTCAGTGGATCGAGCAGGAAGGGTGCCGGCTGCTGTCAAAAAAAGATCGTGACGAGATATGCAAGCGCCACACCGAATTTCATCGTGTCGCCCGCGCAATCGTGCAGAAAATCAAGCAGAAGGACTTTAACGGCGCACGCCGGGATCTTGCTTGCGAAGGCGTCTTCGATCAGGCAAGCCTTGCCTTGGCCGTAGCCCTGCGCAAGGCCACCCTGCATGCCTCATCCAGCGCGGCGGGACCGGACACCCCGCCCGAACCGGCGGCCTCGCCCGCGTCACATCCGCCCGAGAGCGCGGTAACTGGGCGGCGCCGCTGAAAAGCGGTGCATTGCAGGCGGCTAGCCGATTATAGCCCTTGTGTGGTTGCGACATAATACCGGGGGCGCAAGGAGGGAGCGGCTATCCGTGCTATCCTTTCCATGACCCCGGAAAACTGGCCCGAGCCCCGGACATGGAAATCCACCCCCGTCACCCCTGGAACCTCTCTGCGCAAGCCGCGATCGCCATCCAACAGCAGTTGCGCGCCGAGGTGGTGACCCAGGACCAGTTCAATCAAGTTCGCTACGTGGCGGGCGTCGACGTGGGCTTCGACAACGCCCTCGCCCGTGCCGCCGTCGCAGTGCTGCGCTTCCCCGGCCTGCAACTCGAGGCCTACGCCATCGCCACCGTCCCCACCGCTTTTCCCTATGTGCCCGGCCTGCTGTCCTTTCGCGAGGTGCCCGCGGTGCTCGCGGCGCTGGGGCAACTCGCCGTCCCGCCCGACCTGCTGCTGTGCGACGGCCAAGGCATCGCCCATCCGCGGCGCTTCGGCATCGCCAGCCACCTCGGCGTGCTCACCGGCATCCCCGCCGTCGGCGTGGCCAAGAGCCGCCTGGTGGGCCAAGCCGAGGAGCCGGCCGACGCCCGCGGCGCCTGGACTCCCCTCACCGACCGGGGCGATACCATCGGCGCGGTGCTGCGCACCCGGGTGGGGGTCAAGCCGCTCTATGTATCGGTCGGCCACCGGGTCAGCCTGACCAGCGCCGTGGGCTTCGTCATGGCCTGCGTCACCCGCTACCGGCTGCCGGAGACCACCCGCTGGGCGCACCGCCTCGCCTCCGGCTCGCCGGCGGAGATCGCCCGGGCCCTCCAGAGGCAGGGTATGGCCCGGGCCTGACCCATGTCCGACTTCAGCCGGGAAGCGGGGTCTTGCTGCCGCTGCCGTCCAGGCAGACGAAGGTCACCTGGGTGTGGAACACCAGTTCTTCCTTGCCGGTGTCGATGTCGTCGCTGAACACCCGGACGCCGTAGCGCACCGAGGTGTTGTAGGCAATCGGCGCAAGCCGCACAAGCGGCGGCCCATCGGATCGGTTATGATGGGCGGATCTTCGACCCGAACCGCAGGACGACCCATGCGCCGCAGCCTCGCCCCGGATGTCAGCGCCCGCGAAGTATGGGCGTGGGCCATGTACGACTTCGCCAATTCCGGCTATACCACGGTGGTGATCACTGCCGTGTTCAACGCCTATTTCGTGTCGGTGGTGGCGCAGAACAAGGGCTGGGCCACGTTCGCCTGGACCGTGTCCCTGGCCGTCTCCTACACCCTGATCATGCTCACCGCCCCCATCGTCGGGGCCTACGCCGATGCCTACGGCGCCAAGAAAAGGCTGCTTCTGGCCAGCACCGTGGGCTGCGTCGGCTTCACCGCGGCCCTGGCCCTGGCCGGGCCGGGCCAGGTCTGGCTCGCCGCTACCCTTGTCGTGCTGTCCAACTTCTTTTACGGCAGCGGCGAGAACCTGATCGCCGCTTTCCTGCCCGAACTGGCCAAGGGCCGCGCCATGGGCAAGGTCTCGGGCTGGGGCTGGAGCCTGGGCTACCTGGGCGGACTGGTGAGCCTCGGGGCCTGCCTGGCCTACGTGAGCCGGGCCCAGGCCCGGGGCGACACGGCCGCGGACTTCGTCCCCGTCACCATGCTGATCACCGCGGCCCTGTTCGCCCTGGCCAGCCTGCCCACTTTCGCCTGCCTCAAGGAGCGGGCGCTGCCCCAGGCCCGCTTGCAGGGCGCGGGGATGGCCGGGGAGGCCTTCGCCCGGCTGTTGGAGACCCTGCACCAGGCCCACCGCTATCGCGACCTGCGCCGCTTTCTGGTATGCACCGTGTTCTATCAGGCGGGCATCCAGGCGGTGATCACCCTGGCCGCCATCTACGCCCAGCAGGTGATGCACTTCACCACCCAGGATACCCTGATGTTGATCTTCGCAGTAAACATCACCGCGGCCATCGGCGCATTCGCCTTCGGCCACATCCAGGATCGCATCGGCCACATCGCCACCATCGCCCTCACCCTGGTCGGCTGGATGGCCATGGTGGGGCTGGCCTGGGCCGCCCGCGGCCCGGGCCTGTTCTGGGTCGCCGCCAACCTGGCCGGCATCTGCATGGGATCGAGCCAGTCCGCCGGGCGGGCGCTGGTGGGGCTGTTGAGCCCCCCCGCCCGCCGCGCGGAATTCTTCGGCCTGTGGGGCCTGGCGGTCAAGCTCTCCTCCATCCTCGGCCCGGTGACCTACGGCGCGGTGAGTTGGGTGTCCCGCGGCGACCACCGCCAGGCCATGCTGATCACCGGCAGTTATTTTCTGGCGGGCCTGCTGATCCTGCTCGGGGTGGACGTGAGACGCGGCCGGCGCGCCGCGTTGCGGCGCACGCCCGCACGCGGCTGAGTGCCGCCCGCGCTCAGTGTCCCTCCGCCATGGCGGAAAAGGCGTGATACAGACCCTGGGTTGCCAGGGCGAGGCGCCCATAGTCGATCTTTCCCGGCGTGTCCTGGGCGGTGTGATAGTGGGGGTAGCGGTAAAAAGCGGTGTCCGTCACCATCAGCGCGCGGTAGCCGTTGCGCCAAAAGGAGTAGTGGTCGCTCCAGGCCACCCCTGGTATCCAGGCGAAGGTGGAGACGTGCTCGACCGGCAGCGCGCAATGGGAACGGAATGCCGCCACCGCGCTCAGCATGGCCCGGCGCGAGCGGAAATTGGATACGAAGGCGATGAAATTGGCCCGGTCGGGATAACACCACCGGAACAGCGGGGGATAGCGCTGGCTGCCCGGCTCATCGCGGTAGTAGCCGATGGTTTCCAGGGAAATCATCAGCCGGATATTGTCGCCCCGGGCGCGGGCGGCCCGGGCATAGACCCGGCTGCCCATTTTCCCCCAGAAGAAGAACGGCGGCTCTTCGTTCACGAAGGCCACAAAGCGCACGCTGCGGGCGGGCTGCGCCGCGGCGAACAGCCTGGAGATCTCTAGCATCGCGGCCACGCCGCTGCCGTTGTCGTTGGCGCCCGGGCTGCCGATGACCGAGTCGTAGTGAGCGCCCACCAGGATGAGTTCCCGCGGCCGGCTTGTGCCGTGGCGGGTAACCTCCAGGTTCGCGCACAGCACGCCCCGGGTGCGATAGGTTTGACAGACTACCTGGTAGCCCTGCTCGCGCCATTGCCCGGCGATGTAATCGGCGGCCGCCTGCAACGCCGGCGCGCGGAACACGTTGCGCTCGCCGATCTCGCCGGCGAGTACCTCTATGTGCCGCCTGAGGGCGTCAGCTTCTACGGCGAATGCCGAGGTTGCCCGTCCCGCGCCGGCCGCCGCAAGTTCGGGCGGCACGCCGACTAATCCAGCATGAAGGTGATGTTGGCGTTGATCCGGTACTTGACGATCTTGTCGCCCTCCACCTTTGCCTCGAAGTTCTTGATGTAGATCGACTTGATCCCGTGTATGGTCTTGGCCGCCTGCGCCACGGCATGGCTCGCCGCGTCTTCCCAGCTCTGGTCGGATTCGGTGAGCACCTCGATTACCTTCAGCATGTCGGACATGATGGATTCCTCCTGGGGTGAAATTGGGGGCTGCCGTTTCAGTATAGAACAGGGTTATGGGACCGCAGGCGGGGCGGTGAACGCCTCCCGGAGTTCCCGCCGCAGCAGTCCCTCCCGGTCCGAATAGGTGGGCGAGAAGTGAAAGGGGATCACGTTCCTGGCGCCGGCCGCCTGGGCCAGCGACCCCGCCTGGCGGGCCGTGAGATGGTATTTCCGGGCGGCGCGCTCCCGGTCCTGGTGGAGAAAGGTGGCCTCGATGAACAGCAGGTCCGAATCCCGGGCCAGTTCCACGATCTTCGCGGCATTCTGCCGATGGAAGACGGCATCGGTGACGTAGCTGATCTTCTGCCCGGGCACGATGCGCAGGACATCTTTCTTCAGCATCCCCAGGGGCAGGCTGCGCTCCCGCGCCACGCCCCCTTCGCGCCACCATGCCCGCACCCGGGCATGGTCCGGATCGCCGCGGACGACCGCCTTTTTCAAGTCCCGCAACCACGGCCCGGTGGGCAACCCGATCTCCGCCAGCCGGTTTTTCCACACGTTGACGTGGGCCTTTTCTTCCAGGCTGAAGGCGAGACACGGGGTGCCGTGGTCCAGCGTGACGGCACGCACCCGGAACAGGTCCTCGTCCACCAGCACACCCTCGGGAAGCTCCAGCGTTTCCTCCGCCTCCCGCCGGAACGCCGCCCGGCAACGGAACCTGGCGCGGCGGCCGCCGCCGTCGGGGTAGACCTCGGTGACCGCCAGCGTGAAGTCGGCGAGATAGTTTTGCACCAGGTTCCAGGTATAGGCAGCCAGCTTGTGCTGCACCTGGTCGATGAAACCGGCCGGGCCGAACAGATCCATGCGGCGCTCGCGGCCCAGGCAGATCCGCAACAGCCAGTCGAACCCCATGAAATGGTCCATGTGGGCGTGGGACACGAAGGCGTGGCTCACCCGCAGGATCTTGCGCGGCGCGAGCCCCTGCAGGTCCCCCAGGTCGAACAGCAGGGCGCGCCTCTCGAACAGGCAATCCACGTAGAGCCCCGGGTCGCCGAACGGGCCGTTGATCAGATAGGGATGGAACAGGGGCCTCACAGGCGCTCCATGGCTGCATCCGAAGCGCCCCGGCTGCGCTGCCGCCGGGCTCGGAAAATGCACTTCCTCGCCGGTTTTTATATGAACAATTTTTACTATACTAAAAAATGTTGGGGACCATATACCCTAATAAGGAGGAATACCATGGCCATCGCCTATACCGTCGAGAAATACCTCGATCTGCACCACATCCCCTACGAAATCCTGAGCCACCCCCGCACAACGACCAGCCTGAAAACGGCGGAGGCCGCCAATATCGGGGCGGACCGCCTGGCGAAGGCGGTCCTGCTGGAAGACAAGGGCGGCTACATGATCGCCGTTCTTCCGGCCAGCCACCACCTCGTCCTGCGCGAGTTGCGCAGCCAGACCGGGCGCAGCGTCAGGATGGCCACCGAGGACGAGATCTCGGGGCTGTTCAAGGACTGCGAGCGCGGTGCGGTCCCCGCACTAGGCCCGGCCTACGGCCTCGACACGGTATGTGACGACAGTCTTGCGGAGCAGCCGGACGTCTATTTCGAGGCCGGCGACCACCACGAACTGATCCACGTCGACCGCGAACAGTTCCTGGCGTTGCTCGGTGCGGCAGGGCACGGGCGCTTCAGTAGCCACCTGTAGCCTTGGCTTCCCCGCAGACCAGCTACGCCCGGACCCTTGCCCACGGGCTCACGGGGCCGATTGCCCGCAGCGCCTGAAACGCTCAGGCTCGCCGACGGCAGGGTCCCGGGCTGGGCCTAGGAGCCTGTCGGACTTGAAGAATCGAAGCGAAAATTCGGCTGGTCGAGGACAGATTTTGTCGATTTTGCAGGTCAATAGTCGTTCTATTGACCAAAAAAGCGGCGAAATATGGACCGGTCAGGCGGATTTGCAGCCGATTTCCTTTAAGTCCGACAGGCTCCTAGCATGGAGACCCGGGCGGCGCCCCGGTATTCATGTTTCACGGCCTGCCCGGCTCCTTGGTGTCTCGACAGGATTGACGGAAGCGACATGAAACGACTGGGGATCGCGGTCATAGGCCTGGGCCGTGTGGGCAGGGCCTGCGTGGAAGCAGCAAGAGAAGCCGGCGACATGCGGCTGGCAGGGATCGTACGCCGCCCGGAAAAGGTGGCGCAGCCACTGCCGGAAGGGTGGCGCGACCTGCCTGTGGCGGCGCACATCAGCGAGCTCCGGGACGTGGATGCGGCACTCATCTGCGTCCCGACCGATTCGGTCCTGGGAACGGCGCAACAGTTGCTCCAGCAGCGGATTCCCATCGTGGAATGCGCCACCCTGGAAGGGCCCGCCCGGGACGCCCACCGGGACGAGATCGGCCGCTTGGCCGAGCACCACCGCGTTCCCGCCATCGTGGGGGCGGGCTGGGAGTGCGGCACCCTTCCCCTGTTCAAGCGCCTGTTCGAACTGCTCATACCCAAGGGCCGCACGGAGATCACCAACCGCCCCGGGGTGAGCCTGCACCACACCTCGGCGGCACAGGACACAAAAGGGGTAAGGGGGGCGCTGTGCACCGAACTACGCGGGGCGAACGGCAGGATGCAGCGCTATGTCTACGTCGAACTGGAGCAGGGCGCGAACCTGGACGCCGTTAGCCGAGCCATCCGCAGCGATCCGCTGTTTGTCGCCGAAGAAACCCTGGTGTTCCAGGTGGCGAGCCTGGCGGAACTGGAGCAGGGGGGCCACGGCATATTGATGGAACGGCGCGGCGCTTCGGGGCGCGCAGCACACCATACCCTGCTGCTGGAGGCACGCTTCCACGCGGGCTGTTTCACCGCCCAGGTCATGCTGGACGCTGCGCGCAGCCTGCCCGGACGCAGGCCCGGGGCCTATGCCTACACCGTGTTTTCCTGACCGGAAGGCCGGAATGTTCCGCCCGCAACGGGGCCACGCCGTGCATTGCGCAATCGGGTAATGACGGCTATGCTATGTCTTTCTGCGGGTCCCAAAAATGGGTAGGCCGAGCGCGCCGGCAGTCATTGAACAGGGAGAAAGCATGGGCAGCAAGGACCACGTCTCGCTTCAGGAACCGTTCCTGAACACCCTGCGCAGGGAACACGTTCCGGTAGCCATTTTTCTGGTCAACGGCATCAAGCTGGTGGGCAAGATCGAGTCATTCGACCAATACCTGATCCTGCTCAAGGGTGGCGACAACGTGACGCAAACCATATACAAGCACGCGATTTCCACCATTTCCCCCTCGCGCCAGGTGCGCCTTCAGCCGCGGGAAGCCAAGTAGCGGCCGGGCGCCGCAAGCCCCCGAGGCGACAAGCCAGCCGGGGCGGAGCGTGCGGCACCACGTTCCGAGCCAAATGAAGCGATATCTTTGCCTGGGATTCGCCCTGGCCCTTTGCCTCTCGGCCAGCATGCCCTCGTGGGGCCAGGACGAGTGCGGGCTTTGCGACACCCTCACCGGGGGCATATTCACTTACACGGTCCAGCCCGGCGACTACCTGATCCGCATCGGAGCGCGTTTCGGCGAGGCGGCCCTGGTCCTGGCACGGGAAAACCGGCTGGACTACGGCGGCATCCTCATGCCCGGCCGGCGGCTGGTGGTCGATAACCGGCACATCGTGCCCGCGCGCATGCGAGACGGCATCCTGATTAACCTGCCGCAGCGCATGCTGTTTTTGTTCCGCGGGGGAGAAGTGGCCGCCGCCTACCCGGTGGGCCTGGGCAAACCCACCTGGCCCACCCCCACGGGCGGTTTCACGGTCGCCGACCTCCAGGTGAACAAGCCCTGGAAGGTGCCGAAATCCATCCAGGAGGAGATGCGCCGGGAAGGGAAAGCGGTAAGGAGCGAGGTGCCCCCGGGGCCCGACAACCCCCTGGGCCGGCACTGGATCGGCCTGAGCATCGCGGGCTACGGCATCCACGGAACCATCGCCCCCGCCAGCGTGTTTCATTTCCAGAGCCACGGCTGCATCCGCCTGCACCCGGACGACGTGGCCGAGCTGTTCGGACAGGTCCACATCGGCACCCGGGGCAGTCTCGTCTACCGCCCGGTGATGCTGGCCCTGCTGGCGGACGGCCGCATCTTTCTCGAAGTCCACCGGGACATATACAATCGGGGCATTGACCCGTGGCGCACGGTGCAGGACTTGGCACGCGCGCACCACATCGACGGCCGGCTTGACTGGAGCCGGGTACGGGAAATCATTCGCCGGCAGGATGGCCTGGCCCGGGAGGCAGGCTTGGCACCCGACGGCGGAACGAACAAGGAAAACGACTCATGGGAAAACCCTTGCCACCGTTGCTTGACCAGCGGCAGTCCTTAAGCAGACGCGGCTTCCTGAAACTCGGTGCCGCCCTGGCGTCGGCGGGGGCTGCGCCCCGCGCCGCTCTCGCCGCGGCCGCCGGGGGCTCGCCCGAACGGGCGTTGTCCTTCTACAACGTCAACACCGGTGAACGCCTGGATACCGCGTACTGGGCCGAAGACCGGTATCTGCCAGATGCCCTGGAACAGATCGACCATCTCTTGCGCGACCACAGAAACGATGCGGTCAGGCCGATCGACGTGCGCCTGCTCGATCTGCTGCACGCGGTCAAGACCGCGCTGAATGCCCCTGCGCCTCTTCACCTCATCTGCGGCTACCGCTCCCCCGCCACCAACGCCATGCTGGCCGCCCATAGCCGCGGGGTTGCCAAGCACAGCCTGCACATGACGGGGCAAGCGGCGGACATCCGCATCCCCGGCCACGATCTCGCCGACCTGCGCAAAGCGGCCCTGGCATTGCGGGGTGGGGGCGTGGGATATTATCCCCGCTCCGACTTCGTCCACCTGGACGTAGGCCCGGTGCGTACCTGGTAGCGAGGCCCCCAGTCGGCGCAGACCGGCCGGGCCGCGCCGCCGTACAAACCGTTCCCCGCCCTGGCGAATCCCGGAAAATGGCCTATATTTAAGGCAAAGCAACCCGAGGGTTGCGCTTCGTGTGTTTTTTGGAAGGAGTGCATCATGGCTAACGCAGAACAAATAGAACAAATGGAACAGGTGTCGAAGGAAAAGCTGGTGGAGGACTTCAAGGTGGTGGTGGCCGATGCCGAGGAACTGCTCAGGGCGACCGCCTCCCAGACCGGCGAAAAGGTGGTGGCGGCGCGCCAGCGCATTGAGGAGAGCTTGGGCGAAGCGCGGCGCAGGCTGGCGATCGTCCAGGCGGGGATCGTGGAGAAAAGCAAGCAGGCCGCCCGGGTGACGGACGAGTATGTGCATGATCATCCCTGGCAGTCCATCGGGGTGTCCGCCGCCATCGGCTTCCTGGTGGGCCTGCTGGCGGGACGCCGCTAACGCCGTTTTATGAACGACGCGGCTTCCAACGCTTGCCAGGGCCGCTCCGGCGGCTTGTACGAGTCGGCGAAAACGTTGCTGTCGACCCTGCTGGGCATCCTGCACACCCGCGGCGAACTCCTCGCGACAGAACTGGAGGAGGAGCGGGTGCGCCTCGAGCAACGGGTCCTGCTTGGTTTGGCAGGCCTGCTTTGCCTGGCTTTCGGGCTGCTGTTCCTGACCCTCTGGCTCGTCGTGGCCGCCGGGGAAAACCACCGCCTGGCCGCCCTGGGGGGGGCTGCCATCTTCTACCTGGTGCTGGGCGTGGGGGTGCTCTTGAGGCTGCGGCACGCGGTGCGTTCCAAACCGCGGCTGTTCGAGACCTCCCTGGCAGAACTGGCCAAAGACCGCAGCGGGCTGGCGTCCCGCTCATGAACCGCCGGCTGCTGCAAATCCGTGCCCGCCGGGCGCGCCTTCTGGAACAAGCCGCCTCCCAGCGGCTGGTGCTCGCCCAGGCGTATCGGTGTTGGCGCACACCTCTGCGTTACGCCGACCTGGGCCTCTCCGTAGCCCGCGCCCTTGGACAAAAACCCCTGTGGCTCACCCTCTTCTCCGCCGGCTTGCTCGGCGCCAGGACCCGCGGGATGTGGAAGTGGGCCGCCCGCGCTTGGCCCCTCTGGACCGTTGTTCGGATCGCACGGAATTGGCGCGCGCGCTGATTCCCCGGCCGCCGGAAGATACCGCTTATGTCCATGGAACCAGACCCAGGGGCGCCTGTCGAACCTTTCCGCGAGCGAACAAGACAAGATAAGGACACCCCATGAGCGAGCTGTTTTCACCGTTCAGGCTGCGGGAACTGGAGTTCAAGAACCGCATATTCCTGGCCCCCATGTGCCAATATTCGGCCCTCGACGGGTTTGCCGGTACCTGGCACCTGGTTCATCTGGGCGGCCGCGCCGTCGGCGGCGCGGGGCTGGTGATGGTGGAGGCCACCGGGGTCGCGCCGGAAGGACGCATCTCGCCGCAGGATCTCGGCATCTGGTCGACACAGCATGCCGCGGCCCTGGCCCCCATCGCCGCCTTCATCCGCGAGCAGGGCTGCGTAGCGGCGATCCAGCTCGCCCACGCGGGGCGAAAAGGGTCCGTCGACCTGCCTTGGCGCGGCGGTCGGCCGGTTGGGCCGGAACAAGGCGGGTGGCAGACGGTCGCGCCCAGCCCTGCGCCCTTCACGGCCAGTCACCCGGTACCGCGGGAGCTGGGCGCCGGGGAACTGAGCGAAATCGTCGGCCGCTTCGCGGAGGCGGCGAGGCATGCCCTGGACGCGGGCTTCCAGGTGGCGGAGGTGCACATGGCCCACGGCTACCTGCTGCACCAGTTCCTGTCGCCCCTGAGCAACCGCCGGGGGGACGACTACGGAGGCACCCTGGAAAATCGCATGCGCCTGCCGTTGCAAGTGGCACAGGCGGTGCGCGACATGTGGCCGCCCCATCTGCCCTTGTTCGTGCGCATCTCCGCCACCGACTGGGTGGAGGGAGGGTGGGACCTGGCCCAGTCCGTCGAACTGGCGCGACGACTCAAGGAGATCGGGGTCGATCTGATCGATTGCTCCAGCGGCGGCCTCACGGCGGATGCCAAAATCCCGGACGGACCCGGCTTCCAGACCCCTTTCGCGACCGCCATCCGCCGGGAGGCCGGCATCGCCACCGGCGCGGTGGGGCTGATCACCGAGCCCGCCCAGGCCGAGCAGATCGTGGCCACGGCTTTGGCGGACGCGGTGTTCCTGGGCCGCGAGTTGCTGCGCGACCCTTACTGGCCGCTGCATGCCGCCCGCGCCCTCGGCGTGGACCTTCCCTGGCCCGCGCAATACCAGCGGGGCAAGCGCTGAGCGGCCGATCGCCTCGGGATCCAATGCGGCCGGAACGCTGCCCGACCGGAGCTTGCGCAAGAAGCCCGTTGGGAGTTAAATTTTAGGATTTATGCTTGGCGCACCCGCCGGGTGCGCGGCAAAACCGAATAAGGATGACGAACAGATGGACATGTACGGCCCCGGCAGCGATCAGGTCTGCGACGAGAGCGAAATCTACCAGGCC
This sequence comes from Pseudomonadota bacterium, assembly GCA_021848325.1. Lineage (GTDB taxonomy): Bacteria > Pseudomonadota > Gammaproteobacteria > Burkholderiales > JAJZUU01 > JAJZUU01. The sequence continues at coordinate 44,152 of JAJZUU010000001.1, forward strand.
CTGTTGCCGCTGAATGGCGCAAAAATCCTGGAATTGGGCTGCGGCAAGGCGGAAAAGACCCGGGCGATCGCTCAGGCGGGTAAGGTAGCCTCGATTACTGCCTTGGAAGTGGACGCGGTGCAGCATGCCAAGAACCTTCAGATCACCGATCTTCCCAACGTGCACTTCGGCGCGGGCGGGGCGCAGGACATCCCGGCGGCGGACAACAGCATCGACATCGTGCTGATGTTCAAGTCGCTGCATCATGTGCCGCTGGACAAGATGGACCGGGCGCTGGCGGAAATCCGGCGGGTATTGAAGCCGGGGGGTCTCGCTTATGTGTCCGAGCCGATTTTCGCCGGGGAGCTTAACGACATCATCAGGCTGTTCCACGACGAGAAGGCGGTGCGCGAGGCGGCCTTCGCCGCGATACGCCGGGCCGTGGAGTCCGGCCTGATGGAACCGGTGACCCAGAAGTTCTTCAGCACCCCCGTCGCCTTCCAGGACTTCGCCCAGTTCGAGCAGCAGATCCTGCGGGTAACCCACACCGATCACCAACTCTCCCCCGAGTTGTTCGAGCAGGTGCGCGCGGCGTTCATGCAGCACATGACGCCGCAGGGCGCGCGTTTTGCCACACCGATACGCGTTGACCTGTTGCGCAAACCCGCTTGAACCGCCTACGCGCACTGCCCCGCCTATGGGCCGGAGGGCTCGGAGGTAAGGCGCTTCAAGGCCCAGATCATGTATCCCCCCACCTCTGCCCGTCCCCTCATGTGCCCCCGCTGTGGTGGTCCCGTGGAACGCGTGCGTCGCCGCCCGATCGACCGTTGCCGAAACGTCGAATGCCGCTGGGAGCGGTACCCTGCGCGGGGTAAAATAGTCTGTCGACTTCGGAGTCGCCTGGGGCGCGGTGCGCCGCAATCCACATGCCGAGACGGGGCCAGAGGGACCCGACGCCATACCGGGGGCAAGCCCGGAAATTGCGGGAGTACACGATATAACATACTGTTTATGCGTGTGTTTATTATCGCTCAAATTTCGGGCAAGATGAAAAAAGCATATCTCTTACAATGAGGTTACAGTCTTTTTAAAACCTTATTCACAAACTTATCCACAGCTTTTGTGGAACGTTGAAGAAAAACCAGTCCGCTGTTGAGGTTATTGAGGATTGTTGAGGGAAACATGAGCAGACTCCGCTAAGTTGATCCGTTACGCCCCGGATCAGGAACAGGAGGCGCCCGTCCCGCCGGCCAGACATGGCGGCTTGACCGCCGTTTTCTCGCGCACGGCGCTTGTGGCGCGTTGTCGCAAGGGGTGGGAACGCAACGCTACTGTTGCCACGCCGCACCCTGGGCGCTATTTAAGGCGGCCCTTGAATTCCTTGGTGTCTTCATTTCCGCGAAGGCGGGAATCTGGCCGGTTTTACCGGGCTCCCGCCTTCGCGGGAGCGACGGAATGATGGGGCCGGGTTACTGAACTACCACCTGCTAAAGCAGGTGGGTTAGCGCAGCTAGGCGCAGAGGACTAAAGTCCTCTTGCTCGCGCCCAGCTAAACGCGCAACACCAGCAAGGTGGAACGAGCTTCGGTTTGTTCCACGCTTGCTGAATTTGCAAGGCTAAAGCTGACCGGCTAAAGCCGGTGGTTTAAACCTTGCGATGGACAATTAATAACATGGTGGATCCGCCGCCGTTGCGCCGTTCCCGGGTAGCCATTCCCGGCATGGCGAGAGCAGGGGATCGGGACACCACTTCGGCAACGGGAGATACACGAGTATGCCATTTTCGCCGCTGCGATTGCTGCTGGCTGTCGCCGCATTCGTATTTCTGGTCACATTTGTCCAAATCGGCGTACTCACTATCGCTTTCGACAAGCTTGGGCTTTCGCCGCACTCCGCCTATTTGCTGTTTCTGACCACCCTGGTCGGGAGCATGATCAACGTGCCGCTGTTCAGCGTCAAGGCGGAGGGCCCGCCCCCGGACGTGCAACTGCCCCGGGCCTTCCGCGACCTGCTGCGCATCCGGCGGCCCCCTTTCACCGGCAGGACCATCATTGCGGTGAACGTGGGAGGTTGCGTGACGCCGCTGGCCTTCTCCATTTACCTGCTGGCGCACCATCCGCTGAGCCTGTTCCAGGCGGCCGCGGCGACCGCGGTGGTCGCCGGCGTCAGCTATGCCTTCAGCCGGCCGGTACCCGGTGTGGGGATCGGCATACCCCTATTCGTCCCGCCCGTAATCGCGGCGCTGGTTGCCGTGGCGCTCAGCCCGGAGCAGAGCGCCCCGCTTGCCTACATCGGGGGCTCCCTGGGCGTATTGGTCGGCGCCGATCTGCTGCGCCTCAAGGACATCCGGAGGATGGGGACGCCGATCGCGTCCATCGGCGGGGCCGGCACTTTCGACGGCATCTTCATCACCGGCATCGTCGCGGTCCTGCTGGCCTGAGAGACGATTCGGCTGTTCCGGTTCGATGGTGCATGCCCGACCGGCGAAGCTCGGCTGCTACGTGCCGGTGAAAAAAATCTCGCCGTCCTTGAGCCAGCAGGTCCCGCCGGCGCGCTCGTCCGCCACCCGCCAGATCCTGTTCCCGATCCGGATCTCGACGCCGCTGTGGATGGCGCCTTCCACCACCACTTTGGCGTCCTCGGCGAACTTCATCCGTCCCAGCAGGTCCTGCTGAGTCTCGCTCAGCCGGATGATATCGGTCAGCAACTTCTCCAGAGTGCGCTCCGCCTTTTCCAGCAGCCCTCCCCTGTTCTTGTCGGGATTTTCCTTGAGGTAGGCGATCACCTTGTAGAGATTTTCCTGCTCCTTCTTCTTGTTGTGCAACTCCAGTCTGGCCTCCTCCAACTGCTCCTGCAGGTAGGGGTTGTGGCCCACGTGTATCACCGTCGCGACGCCGCCGGCGGAACCGATGACCAAGGCCTTGACCAGGGCGGTGGCACGCGTGGTGCCGCCCAGGATGTGTCCTTTTTTCGAGCCCTTCTTGCCGATCATCACCTCGTTCAATGCGGTCAGGTCGCTGTGGCTCGCATGGTCTTCCAAGAGGATGCTGTTTCCCGCCCGAACCTCGGCGTTTTCGATGAACCGCGCGCTTACGGAGCCCTTGCTGCGAATGCTCGCCGTGGCCCCATGCGCACCGTGGGGCGCGTTTCCGGATGCGATATGCCCGATGATCCCGCCCTTGACCACTACGTCGCCACCGGCTTCGATCTCCGCCGCTTCCACCATGCCTCCGACGATCACGTCACCGGTGGCGCTGATCTTCATGCTCTCTTTCACGTCGCCGTGGACGTTAACCGTCCCCTCGAAATTCAGGTTGCCGCTGGCCAGGTCCACACTGGCCAGGGTAATGGCGGGCTCGACCGTCACGCCATGGGTAACCAGCACCGGCTGGCCGGTGATCGCCGCAAGCAGTACGTTTGCGTCGCCGGGGTCGGACTTGGCACCCTGCAGCCCGGGGGCAAACTTGTGGTCTTGCACGACAGGGGGCGGGACCGCCTCCCCCAGAACGTTTTCCCCGCTCTTTCCCGGGACGGCCGGAACGCGGCGCATGAGCGGCTGATCCGGATGAACGATGTTGATCTGCCCCAGGTCGCGGTAATCGGCGACGCCATGCTCGTCCACGTGGGGGCGCCGTTCTTTCATCTCGGGCAGGAGGCTTTCGAAACGGGCGTCGCTGCCGGGCACCGGCTCGCGCCCCCGGGCAATGATCTTGTCCTGTGCGGCCCCGGCCGCCAGCGCGGCATCGATCTCCCGTCCCAGGACCCCGCTGGAGATGGCCTTCTCTTGCAGCAGGCGTTCCGCTTGTTCCCGGTCCACCGGTTTGCCGCCGTAGGGCGGGACCAGGGACAGCCAGGCGGTCATCTTGTCGGCAGCCAGCGTGATGCTGCACTCCCCGTCCCGGCGCTCGCCGATATCCACCGCCGTGGGTTCCGTCCCGCCGCGGCACTGCTTAACCAAGTCCGAGACCGCGCCTTCCCGGATAAACCAGTCGGAGTAGCCCTGCTCCGCAAGCGCCTCCATAACCGTCGAAACCTGCAACGGCGCGCCTTCCGCGCATGGCTCCGCCACGGCCTGCAGCTTGACTTCGTCTACCCGGAACTGTACGTGCCAGCCCGGCGGTCGCTCCTCGCCCATGGTGGTTTCCGCGGATGCCTTGTGCTCGATTAAAAGGACGGCTTATACTCGAACTGGACTTATTGTGTTTCAACGCATTAGCCATTGCAACCGAAAAGCGCAGCCGGGGTCGCCGAATCGCCCCTCGGTCGCTTTGGATAACGCACGATCCTGTGGTTACCTCCATGCGCGTCCATCATACCGGCCCCCCTCCCAGCAACCGCAAGGACTGGAAGACCATCCGCACACTGCTGCCCTATCTGTGGGAGTTCAAAGGCAGGGTGATCGCGGCGCTGATCCTGCTGGTGGGGGCCAAGCTGGCCAACGTGGCCATCCCGCTCGTGCTGAAGCACATCGTCGATTCCCTGAACCGGCAGCCGCCGCTCCTGGTGCTGCCCGTGGCCCTGCTGATCGGCTACGGGGTGCTGCGCCTGGCCAGCACTTCCTTTGGCGAACTGCGGGACGCGGTGTTCGCCAAGGTCACCCAGCGCGCCATCCGGCGCGTCGCCCTCCAGGTATTCCGCCACCTGCACTCCCTGGCGCTGCGTTTCCATCTGGAGCGCCAGACCGGCGGCGTGTCGCGGGACATCGAGCGCGGCACCCGGGGCATCAGTTTCCTGCTCAATTTCATGCTGTTCAACATCCTGCCCACCCTGGTGGAAATCGGGCTGGTGGCGGCAATCCTGCTCGCCAAGTACGACATCTGGTTTTCCGTGATCATCTTCGCCACCCTGGTGGTTTACGTCGCCTTCACTCTGGTGATCACCGAATGGCGCATGATCTTCCGCCGCACCATGAACCAGATGGACTCCCAGGCCAATACCCGCGCCATCGACAGTCTTATCAACTACGAAACGGTGAAATATTTCGGAAACGAGGAATACGAGTCGCGTCGCTACGACGAGAACCTGCAAGGCTGGGAGCAGGCGGCGGTACGCAACCAGACCTCGCTCGCGGCGCTGAACGCCGGACAGAGCACCATCATCGCGATCGGAGTGACCCTGCTCATGCTCCTTGCCGCCCAGGGGGTGGTGAAGGGGACCATGACCATCGGCGATCTGGTGCTGGTCAACGCCTATCTGCTGCAGCTTTACACGCCGCTCCATTTCCTGGGTTTCGTGTACCGGGAGATCAGGCACTCCCTGGCGGATATGGAGCGCATGTTCAGCCTGCTGGAGCAGCACACCGAGATCGCAGACCGGCCCGGGGCGCCGGACCTGACGGTGCGGCACGGCGCGGTGCGCTTCGAGCATGTGGATTTCGGCTACGATGCGAACCGCCAGATCCTGTTCGACGTGAGCTTCGATATCCCCGCCGGGCACACGGTGGCGGTGGTGGGGACGAGCGGGGCCGGCAAGTCCACCCTGTCGCGTCTGCTGTTCCGCTTCTACGACGTGGCCGGCGGGCGCATCACCATCGACGGCCAGGACATCCGGGACGTCGCCCAGAAGAGCCTGCGCGCGGTGATCGGCATCGTGCCGCAGGACACGGTGCTGTTCAACGACACCATCTACTACAACATCGCCTACGGACGCCCGGGGGCCGCCCGCGACGAAATCATCCAGGCCGCGCGGCACGCCCATATCCATGCGTTCATCGAATCCCTGCCGGACAAGTACGACACGCTGGTGGGCGAACGCGGGCTGAAGCTCTCCGGCGGCGAGAAGCAGCGGGTGGCGATTGCCCGCACCATCCTCAAGGACCCGCCCATCCTGATGTTCGACGAGGCCACCTCCGCCCTGGACTCCAAGTCGGAAAAGGCCATCCAGGAAGAACTCAGGCACATCGCTCAAAATCGCACCACCTTGGTAATCGCTCACCGTCTTTCCACCATCGTCGACGCCGACGAGATCCTGGTGATGGAAGGCGGCCGGATTGTCGAAAGAGGGTCACACCGGGAACTGCTGGCCCTAAACGCCGCCTACGCCAACATGTGGGCGCTGCAACAGCGCGAAGAGGCGGAGCGGGGAGTATCCGCAGAACCGCTGCAGGCGCTCGGCGCAAGCGCCTGAACCCCACTCCGAGGTGTTCCCGGGGCCGCGCGCCCCCTCTGCCGCGACCCCGCGCCACGCCTATATCACAGAAAATAAGCAATTACTAATAAACAAAAATTATTTGCGGATAAGAAAATATTATTGTATATAATTGCTGTGCCTCCACACCGGCTGCCGCGAAGGCCCGGAGACCCCCGCCGCCTGCGGTTCCCTTGGCCCGACAAGCACGAAAAGGGGGCGCCACGACAAAAAGGGATCCCGGCAATAGGCGTCCGCTCGGGGCGACCGGCATGGTTCCGGAATCCGACGAGCCCTAAGCGGCATCCAACAACAATTACGAGGCAGTGGAAGCGGTTCACCAAACAAGCGGCTAGGAGCCTGTCGGACTTGAAGAATCGAAGCGAAAATTCGGCTGGCCGAGGACAGATTTTGTCGATTTTGCAGGTCAATAGTCGTTCTATTGACCAAAAAAGCGGCGAAATATGGACCGGTCAGGTGGATTTGCAGCCGATTCCCTTTAAGTCCGACAGGCTCCTAGAACAGCCGCAGGTGATTGGCCAGAAGGCGATGGGCGGACGTGCGATCATTGAAGAGATCATTCTTGATCTGCTTGATGAGGTTCTCGTCCTGCCCGCGACCGCAATACAGGTCGCAGTCAACTGCCGTTTCTAGGTTAAAGGCACTCCGGATGGCAAATCCAGCGATGTAACAAGATGTGCGTATGCGGCCAAGAGGCGCGCAGCCGTTTTGGCGCCCGTCTCATGATCATCACGTTCTCGGCGCCCTTTGGGCTGTTTGCCCGGACGCAGACAGGCAGTAATGAACTTGCCGGAGAGTCGTTCGAAGATGAATAGTAACTAATCTGATCAGCGACGGGAAAATCTCAGCACACTTGTTCTTGTACCGGAAATCGACCGGGGAAAGGAGGAAATGGTATCGCACCCGCAGTCCGGCCCGACATAAGAGGCCATTTGTCTTAATCCCGTCTTGGCAGCACCCGGTCAATAAACCGATAATATGGAGGAGGCTAACATGACAACTCAAGAGTCGTGGAACGAAAGTGGTGAGGGATCCAAAGCACGGAGGCTGGGACTGAAGGAACTGTATCTCAAGGAGGATTGGTGGGCCATTTGGCTCGGCATCGGCGTCATGGTTCTTGCCGTCATCCTGTTTGCCAATGGCAGCACGTTTCTTAAGTCTCTCGCGATCAATCCCGGAGGCCTAAAATGGACATCTTTCGGGCAACTGGCCGATCATTTCACTCAAAATTCCGGGATGTATGCTTTGCAGTTTAGCGCTTGGCTCGTGATCTTCGGTGCCACCACCCGCATCATGGGGATCAAGCTTTCCCAGTTTGTGCCCGCGTTCATTTTCCTCTACATCCTCTCGATCATCATGTTCGCGATCGCCGGATGGGCGAATGCGGCCAAGTTTAACCTGGAACCGCCCTTGGTCGCACTGATCGTGGGTCTGATCCTGGCCAACTTTATAAGGTTGCCGCAGTGGATGGATGCTGCGTTCCGGGTGGAATACTTCATCAAACTCGGCATCGTGCTTCTAGGGGCGACCTTTCCCATTACGCTGGTGCTCACGGCCGGACCGGTAGCCATCGCCCAGGCGACCATTATCTCCTTGGTCACTTGCTTGACTATTTATTTCCTCGGCACCAGGGTGTTCGGCCTGGACCGCAAGCTGGCCGCCGTGTTAGGTGTGGGCGGATCGGTTTGCGGGGTGTCGGCATCGATGGCGATCGCTACTTCGGTGGGAGCGAAAAAAGACCACCTCTATACCTCCGTGACTTTGGTGGTGGGTTGGGCGCTGGTGATGATCCTCGTTCTGCCCTTCATTTCACGGGCATTGGGACTTTCCGCCGGGGTTGCAGGCGCCTGGATAGGCACCTCCGAATTTGCGGATGCCGCCGGCTTCGCCGCAGCGAGCGCCTATGGCAAGATGGCCGGCAACGAAGATGCGGCGATCAAAGCCTTCACCTTGATGAAAGTGATCGGCAGAGACTTGTGGATCGGCATTTGGTCCATCGTCTGGGCGCTGATTGCAACGGTCGTGTGGGAGAAAAAGGAGGCGGGCGCCAAGCTGGATGCCAGGGAAATCTGGTGGCGCTTTCCCAAGTTCGTGATCGGCTTCTTCGCCGCATCCCTTATGATGACGCTGATCACGAGCGGCTACTCCGCCGCGGACTTCAATAAAGTGGTGAAGCCCGGCCTGATCCTCCCCCTGGTATCCCTACGCACGTGGGCGTTCATCTTCTGCTTCCTCAGCATCGGGTTGACCACGCGATTCAGAGAACTCAAGCCAGTAGGATGGAAGGCCTTTTCCGCCTTCACGATGGGGGTCGGAGTGAATGTATTGCTCGGCTACATTATGTCGGTTCACGTCTTCTCCGGCTTTTGGTCCAGCATGTAAGCCGCGTGGGCCGCGAGGTCGGCCTCCCGCCCTCGCGGCCCGCACAAAAAGGGATATGACATGACTCGGTACACGTGCAGAGAATGCGAATTCTTCCTCAGCGAACCGGACAGACTGGAACGCGCAGTGCCCGGACTGAATATTCTGAGTTCGGCGTACGGTTCCGTGCGCGCGGATACCGCTATTTGCGAGCGGCATGACATCTTCGTTACCCCCTTGGCGGAATGCCCGGACTTTCGGTATCACGGCCGAAGCGGCCCGTCGCAGGCCCTCGGGTAATGACGGACGGCAAGATTGGTACGGACTCTCCAGGACAGGCGGCCGGAAGTCCTGGAACAGGCCGCTGGAGAGAACGGAACCCTGCTCTCGATCGGCGACCGGTGAGCGAACAATCCGGGATCGTGCTGACGAATCTTGACCAGCCTCGGTGCGCAAGGACGACGGCATCTGCGTGCTAAGCGACCTGTACCTGTCCGCCGAGCACTGGTGCGACGACGCCAACCCCGGGTGGCCTGACCGTTTCCGCCGGAGTTCGGCAATAGGCGCCCAAAAAAGAGATTCCCGCCATTGATCGGCCGGCTGCAAAGCCGGCCGCTTTTCTCCCGCGCTCCCCGCATATCCGCCAAGTTTTCTCGCCCGGGGACGCCCACTGCCACCGCTTCCGCGCCTATCGGACGCGCCTCTGCGCAACGGCCATAGCCTGGCGTTCAATACCCGACGAAGATGACAAGCCGCTTGATATAAGCCAGAATCGTCGTGCCGCTTAGGTAAAGGGCGGCTCGGCACGTTGGGGTTGTTGATCTCCCGTTTCGGGTCATAAAGGCGACTCGCGGCCGCGGGCAGACCAGCAACAGGCCCCCGGGCGTGAAGTTCGTGAAACCGAAGCGACAGAATGTCACAAATGGAAGCGAGACGAGGTACGCGCGATCTTGCTTGCGAACGCGGGCAGTCAATTCGGTGCCCCGTCGTCACGGCGCTTGTCGAGATGCCGGGCGAAGGACCGGTTGCCCTGTGGCGGCACGCCGGTTCCAAGCGGGCCGCTTTATGTTTCGGAGGATGCATGACGGCGTGGAGAACGGGTGTTTTTGGGTTGTGCCTCGCCCTGCAGGGCCTCTGCGCCGCGCCGACCTTGGCCGGCGACTATCATCTCGGAGCGGGCGAGAACATCGGACCCGTGAACCTGGCGGGCTATTCGAACCTGGTGTTCGAGGCGCCGCACAGCGGTCCCGATGCGCTGATACTGGAAGGCCTCAGCCTGTTCGTATCCGCCCACGTCAACCGCTATTTCAATCCTTTCGCGGAAGCCGAACTCGAGGGGGCGACGCTGGCCGCGGAGCATGGCGGGGCGTCCTCGGGGAAAATCTCGGTGGAACGCCTTTACAACGACTTCGAATTGACCCCGTCGGCATCCCTGCGGGTCGGGAAGATGCTCACTCCCGTCGGCGAGTGGAACCTCATCCACGCGGCTCCCCTGGTGTGGACCGTGACCCGCCCGCTTTCCACCTACTACTCGTTCCCGGTATTCGTCAGCGGCGCGTCGTTGGATATCCAGCGCGCCGCGGACGACAATTGGGGCGCGCAGATTTATCTCCAGCCAGGCAGGACCGCGCTTGCGGGGAAGGATGAACTAACGCCGCGACAATACTCCAACGTGGGCGGCCTGGATATACGCTACACGGGGGATGTGTTGAACCGGCTCGGGCTGTCCTTACAGACGGCCGAGGTCCGGGGATCGGGCGGGAATCAGACGCTCGGCAGCCTCTACGGGGGATTCAACACCGGCTCCGTGATGTGGGATTTCCAGGTAGATGTCACGGATATCCGCGGCGGTACGGTCGCCAGGGCTCACGACCGCGAGGGGGGAGGATTTCTGCAGGCAGTCTATCCGCTTACGTCCCGCTGGTTCGTCGTCGGACAAGGAGAGTCGTTCCAACCCCGGGATTATGCCGCGCGTGCGAGGCACTGGGCGGTCGGGGCGGTCTATCGCCCGCGCCCGGCGATTTCCTGGAAGCTGGAATATCTTGATGCCCAGGGTGCGCCCGTGGGTGAACCGGGAGGCGTCTACGCAGCCTGGACGGTGCTGTTCTGATGGCGACCGCCGCCGGAAGCAAGGCACGGGCGCTCCTGCTCCTTGCGCTGCTGGCGTTTTTTGTGCGCCATGGCTACGGCGCAAACACGGGCGGGTCCATCATTGTGATCGCCAATCCGAGCGTTCCGGTCGCCTCCGTAAGCCTGAAGGAACTCGTCACCATCTACCTGCTGCGAGTCACCCTCTGGCCGGACGGGCAGCCTATCGTACCGGTCAACCAGGAGGCGGACAGCCGGCTGCGCAGCCGTTTCTCCGAGACCGTCCTGGGCCAGCAGCCCATGGCGCTGGCCAATTATTGGAACCAGATGCATTTCCAGGGAAAAAATCCACCTTTGGTCATGGACTCCAGCCAGGCGGTCGCCGCTTTTGTCCGGAAGGTGCCCGGCGCGATTGGCTACGTGAGCGCGAATACCCCGACGGAAGGGGTCAAAATAGTAGAGCGCCTGCCATGATCCCGTTTGCACCCTTTCCGCGCTATCTTGGCCCTTTCGCACGCAAGGTGCTGCTCCTGCTAACCGCCCTGTTTGTCATCACCTACGCCAGTATCTCGGCCATCATCCTATTCGATCTGAGCGCCTATCAGCGCGCGGCGACTCGAAATGAACTGTCCCGTTTGGCGTCCGCGAAGCTCAATAATTTGGCGGTAGAGTTCTCCCACCAGGCGGTCAACAGCCGCGCCTGGGCCAGGCTCGACGTGATGAACGATCTCGTCACCAACGACGTGGACCAGCGCATCGCCCGCGCACTGGGGCAGATGAAGATTCAATACAGGCTGCCCGGCAACATTTACGCGTTCGGCGAAAACGGGAACCTCATCACCTCCAACGCCGTGCCGGGCGCCCGGGGGCGGTCCATGCCGTCCAACTGGAGGCTGACGCCGGGGGATGATTTCCGCTTCATCGACAAATCCGTCGACCCGTACACTGGCCAGGCGATCGTTGCCTTCAGTAACGCGGTGCCCGCCGCTTATGCCCCCGGGAAGACCATCGGCTACCTGGTGGTGACCTATCCGTGGCAGGTGGTGGCATCGCTGCTGCACGCAGACAACGCCAGCCTGGTGGTTCTGAACCATAGCGGCGAGGTGCTATACAACGGCATGGGAACGGCCTTGTCCCCGGCGGGCCTGGAACGGCTTCGGGCACACGCGACCCGCTACCCCGCCGGGCGGACGGATTATATGGTGGCGTACGCAAAGCCCCCCGATAATCGGGTGGGGCCGCACTGGCAACTGGCCGCAATCGAATCCTCGAACAGCATGAAGGATTACCTGCACACCGCCTGGGAGCAGATCGCGTTGGGGATGGTCCTGCTCGGGGTGCCGTTGGGTGTGCTGACCATAGGGATCACATACCGCTTTACTCGGCCGCTGGCCGAGCTCACCGCCACCGCGCTTGAAATCAGCAAGTCGTCGGACCTCTCCAAACGTGTCGCGGTGACCGGGCGCGACGAGGTGGGCCTGCTCCAGCGCGCCTTCAACGAAATGACTTCGCGGCTGCAACAGGACATCATCGAACGCAAGAAGGCCGAAACAGAGATCCATAACCTCGCCTTTTTCGATCCGCTGACCCAGCTTCCGAATCGCCGTTTTCTGCACGGCCGCGTAGAGTACGCATTGAATAGTAGCGCCCTGCACGGAAATCACGGCGCGCTCATGTTCATTGATCTTGATCACTTCAAGAAACTCAACGATACCAAGGGGCACGAGTGGGGCGACCAGTTACTGATCGAAGTGGCCAAACGGCTGAAACCCTGTGTCCGGACCACGGATACGATAGCCAGACTGGGGGGCGACGAGTTTGTCGTGCTCCTGGAAGGCTTAAGCGAGCGGCCGGAAGAAGCGACCACCCAGGCCAGGAAGGTGGCGGAGAAGATCCTCAATGTGATCACCCAGCCCTTCGTGCCCAAAGATCGCGATGCCGACGAATACCAAGGTACCTGCAGTATCGGGATCTCCCTGTTCAGAGGCAATGAAACCACGCTCAACGACCTGCTCAAACAAGCCGATATCGCGATGTACTTCGTGAAGGACTCCGGCCGCAACGCCATTCGCTTTTTCGATGTTGGCATGCAGTCCGCGATGGAGTATCGCAACGCATTGGAAACCGACCTGCGCCGCGTTCTATCAAAGCGGCAGTTGAGGCTCTACTTCCAGCCGCAGGTAGATAGCGTCGGGCGCATCCTGGGCGCCGAGGTGCTGCTGCGCTGGGAACATCCGGAACACGGCCTCGTTTCGCCGGTGGAATTCATCCCGCTGGCCGAGGAAACCGGATTGATAGTACCGATCGGGCTATGGGTACTGGAGACCGCCTGCGCCCAACTCAATGCGTGGAAAGGCGGCCCCCATACCCGGACTTTGGTGCTTGCCATCAATGTCAGCGCCCGCCAGTTCCAGCAGCCGGATTTTCTTGCACGGGTGAGTGAAATACTCGAGAGGACGGCTGTTGATCCGGCTCAACTCAAGCTCGAGCTGACCGAGAGCCTCATACTCGATAACGTCAGCGCCGCCATAACCACGATGCGCGCACTCAAAGCGATGGGGATTGGTTTTTCGATGGATGACTTCGGTACCGGCTACTCGTCGCTGACCTACCTGAAGCTGTTGCCATTGGATCAGCTCAAGATTGACCGATCCTTTATACGCAACATCGCGACCGACCCCAATGACGCTGCCATCGTGCGGACGATTATCGCAATGGGGAAAACCTTGGGAATGGATGTCATCGCAGAAGGGGTGGAGACCGAGGCGCAGCGCGAATTTCTCGAATTGCAGGGGTGCCGTGCCTTCCAGGGATATTTGTTTGGCAAGCCCCTGCCGCTACCGGACTTCGAGCAACTGTTGGGCGTGCGGCAAGCCTGACCACCGCGGCATGCCGCGCTTCTTGCACCGGGTCATTGAAACCGCCCCCTTTTCCCGCTGAGCACCCGGCATTACTCCCCTTTCTGGCTCGGCCGCAGGCCCATCCGCTCCGCCGCGATTTCCCGCATGCGGAATTTCTGCAGCTTGCCGGTGACCGTCATGGGAAACGCCTCCACGAACCACACGTAACGCGGGATCTTGAAATGGGCGATGTTTCCCTGGCAGAAGTCCCGGATATCCTCCTCGGTGGCGCTCTGCCCGGCGCGCAACTGGATCCAGGCCATCACCTCCTCGCCGTAGAATCGGTCGGGCACGCCGAACACCGCCACCTGGGCGATCTTGGGATGGGTAAACAGGAACTCCTCGATCTCCCTGGGGTAGATGTTCTCCCCGCCGCGGATGATCATCTCCTTGAGCCGCCCGGTGATGCGCAGGTAGCCCTCGCCGTCCATGGTGCCCAGGTCCCCGGAGTGCAGCCAGCCGTTGGCGTCGATGGCCTTGCCCGTGGCGTCGGGGTCGCCGTAGTAGCCCTTCATGATGTGGTAGCCGCGGAAGCATATCTCACCCACCTCGCCCAGGGGCAGCGTCCGCCCCGTTTCCAGGCTCGCCACCTTGACCTCCTGGTGGGGCAGGTTTCTGCCCACCGTCTCCACCCGGCGCTCGAAGCTGTCCTCCCTGGCGGTGAGGTGGGTCAGGGGGGAGGCCTCGGTCTCGCCGTAGCCGATCAGGATCTCCCGGCAGTGCATCTCCTCCATCACCCGCTTCATCAGGGCCGGCGGGCACGGGGCGCCTGCCATCACCCCGGTGCGCAGGGTGCCAAGATCGAACTCCCGGAACCGGGGGTGCTCCAGTTCCGCGATGAACATGGTGGGCACGCCGTGGATCGCCGTGCAGCGCTCTCCTTGCACGGCCTGCAGCACTGCCAGGGGATCGAAGTGCTCGCACGGCAGCACCTCGCACGCCCCCACAGACAGGCACAGCAGGTTGGCCAGCACCATGCCGAAGCAGTGGTAGAACGGCACCGGCACGCACAGCCGGTCCCGCTCTGAAAAGTGCATGGCGCGGGCCGAGAAATACGCGTTGTTGAGCAGGTTGTGGTGGGACAGCAGCACCGCCTTGGGGAACCCGGTGGTGCCCGAGGTGTACTGGATATTGATGGGATCGTCCATATCCAGGGAGGCGCCGATCTGATCCAGCCTTTCCGCCGGGACCGCCTGGGCCATTTCCAGCACTTCTGGCCAGGTCCAAAATCCGGGAAGGGGCCGACGCGTGCGCTCCGGGCCGGCGGGGTCGTACAACACCACCCGCCGCAGGAACGGAAACTCGCCGCTGCCCAGCCGCTCGGGCGCCGCCTCCTTGAGTTGGGGCAGGAGCTCCGCCAGCATGGCCACGTAGTCGCTGCTGTGGAACGCGGGGATGAGGAACAGGCCCTGCACCTCCGAGCGCTTCAGGGCATAGGCCAGTTCCCGCGGGCGATAGGCCGGGTTGATGTTGACCAGGACGGCCCCGATGCGCGCGGTGGCCATTTGCAACAGCAGCCATTCCAGGTTGTTGGTCGCCCAGATGCCGATGCGCTCGCCCTTGCCGAACCCGAGCGCCAACAGGCCCCGCGCCAGCCCATCGATCCGGCTCGCCAGGGCGGCGTAGCTGAGGCGCACCCCCTGGGGCAGAGAGACCACCGCCTCGCGCTCGGCAAAGCGCTTGACCACCTGCGCGAAGTGCTGCGGGATGGTCGCCCCCAGCAGCGGGGCGGTCCCGCCCCGGTGGGAATAGCTGCCGGCCGCATCCGTCATGATCCGTCCGCTCCGTGGGGCCGTCTCGCGCGCCGCTCAACCCACCGCCTGCCAGTAGGCATCGACCCGCCCCTGGATCTCGCCCAACAAGGCCTCGTTGCGTTGCGGCGTGAAGAGGTGGGCAAAGCGCCCCTGGGTCTTGAGGTAATCCTCCACCGGCAGGCGCGCGCCGGGGATCTTGGTGTGCGTCACCTTGCCGTCCCGGTATTCCTTCAACGGCCACACCCCGCTCCTGACCGCCAGCCTGCCGATCTCCACCGTGTCCTTCGGGTCGTAGTCCCAGCCGGTGGGGCAGGGGGACAAAGCGATGATGAACCGGGGGCCCTTGAGGCCCTTGGCCTGCTCGACCTTGCGTGCCAGGTCCAGCGGCTCCGCCCCGATGGCCGTCGCCACGTAGGCCGGCCGATGCGCCGCCAGGATGGAAAACAGGTCCTTCTTGTAGCCCGGATAGCCGCGCGCGCCCGTGCTGGTGGCGGTCCTGGCCCCGTGGGGCGTAGCGCCGGAATATTGCTGGCCGGTGTTGCCGTAGCCCTCGTTGTCGTAGCAGACATAGAGGAAATCCAGCCCGCGCTCGATGGCGCCGGAAGTGGCGGATAGCCCCATGCCGTAGGCCGCCCCGTCGCCGGTCAGCACCACCACCTCCAGGTCGTCTGTCGGCGCCATCCTGCCCTTTTGCAACAGGATATCCAGGGCATCGCGCACCCCTTGCGCCCCGGCCGGCGCACTGGCCATGGCGGTATACAGCCAGGAGCCGCGAAACGGGGTGAAGGGGTAGACCGAAAGCAGGGTCATGCACCCGGCGGCATTGACGAAGACTGTCTTCTCCCCCAGGATATCGTAGATCTCGTGCAGCGCTTCCAGCCCGCCGCAGCCTGCGCACATGGGGGTGCCGCTGCCCAGCAGGTGGCCGGAGGGCAAGTCCTTCATCCGCTTGAACCGAGTCTCGCTCACGATTCCTCCCCCAGCCCTTGCCGCTCCACATGGGCGATGGCCTGAAGTTTCCTGACCTCCCTCAGTTCATCCAGGGTATAGAGCAGCCTGGGAGGCGGGGCGGTCCCCTGCTCCGCGGCGCTACGGGTCACTGCGGCCATCTCGTAGAATTCCTCCGCGCTGATGTCCCGCCCGCCCAGCCCGCCGATGAAGCTCACCAGAACGGGGGCCGCCTGCCCCAGGCCGTAGAGGGCCGAGGCCAGCTCCCCGTAGAGCACGCCCCCTTTCCCCATGGAAATGTTCTGGTCGATCACCGCCACACCCCTCTTGCCGGCCAGCGCCCGGCGCAGCCCCTCCTCCGGGAACGGTCGCAACAGCCGCGGCCTGACGCAGCCCACCGGCCGGCCCGCCTGCCGCAGCCGGTCCACCGCCTCCCGCGCCTTGGTGGCGAAGGACCCCATCATGACGAAAACGATCTCCGCGTCCTCGGTACGATAAGTGTCCAGCGCGCCGTAAGTCCGGCCGAAGGTGCGCGCGAATTCCTCCGCGATCTCCTCATGGGCCTCGAGGGCGTTCAGGGCGGCCAGGTGGCTTTCGTAGCGGAAATAGGAATAGGGCGAGCCCCCCAGCACCACCACCGCCTGGCTCAGGGGCGCGCTGGCGCGGAAGCGGACGTTTTCCGGGTCGTAAGGCGGCAGAAAGCCGTCTACCGCCGCCGGGTCCGGGGTCTCCACCGGTTCCCGGGTGAAGGAGAGATAAAAGCCGTCCAGGTTCACGATCACCGGCAGCCTCACGCGGGCGTCCTCCCCCAGCCGGTAGGCCATGAGGATGCTGTCCAGCACCTCCTGGCAGGTAGCGCAATGGATCTGCAGAAAGCCGCTGTCCCGCGTAGCCAGGACGTCGTTGTGATCGGGCTCCAGGGTGAGGGGCGAGGCCAGCCCGCGGGATACGTTGACCAGCACGAAGGGCGCCCGCCAGCCGGCCACGGTGTAGATCATCTCCATGCCGTACAGCAGCCCCTGGCTGGAGGTGGCGGTAAACACCCGGGCCCCGGTGGCGGCCGCGGCCCCCGCCGCGGTGATCATGGAGTGCTCCGACTCCAGGGTGGCCATGCGGCAGTCCATCTCGCCCGAGTCGATCCAGGACCCGATGGTCTCGATGATCTCGGTCTGGGGGGTGATGGGGAAGGCCGGCAGATAGTCGGCCCGCGCCAGGCGTGCGCCCCAGGCCGCGGCCCTGTTTCCGGTCAACAGGATGCGCGTCATGGCCGGCCCCCCTCCGCTGCCGCCGCTGCGCGCTCCGCAATCGCCTCGATGGCGTGGGGCGGGCACTGGGCCACGCAGATCATGCAGCCCTTGCAGTGCTCGTAGTCGATCTGCGGCCGGCCCTCCGCATTCACGCCGATGGCGCTGTCCGGGCAGAAGCTGCTGCATACCCACCAGCAGCGGTTGCAGCGGCTGTAGTCGATCACCGGGCGCATGGTGCGCCACAGGCCGGTCTTCACCTCCACGCTGGTGGCGGCCCCATGGATGGCCGGCGCCGCCACCCGCGCGTCCTCGAACGGCAGGTCGATCCACTCGGGGTGCCGGTAACCGCTGGCGGATACCTCCGTTCCCTCCTGCACGCAACCGGCATGGCCCGCCATCAGATCGAACGCCGCCAACGCCCGCTCCAGGTTGGCGGCCACCACCTCGGCCCCCAAGGGTCCGAGTTCTTCCCGGATTGCGCGCTCCGTCGCGCCCCGCGAGACCACACCCAACAGCGCCGCCGCCGCACCCGCGCAGGCGGCCCCGGCAAAGCGCAGCTCCTGGCGGTCCTCCGCCGTCGCCGGCAACGTGAGCACCGGACCTTTCAGGTTGAGCCTGTCTTTCCAGACGGATGGTGCTTCCTGGCTGTTGACGAGCAGCACCGTGAAATCGCCCAACCCCGCCATCACGCCCGCCGCCGGCATGGGCACCAGGGTGTCGTCGGCCACGATGACCAGGTCGGGGCGACGGATCACCCCCCGCTCGTTGATGGGCTGCCTCGATGCGCGCACGTAGGCGAACAGCGGGGCGCCCCGGCGCTCCGCGCCGTAGCGGGGGGCGTCCTGCACCTCGAAGCCGTCGAGGAACAGGGCGGTGCCCAGGATACGGCTGGCGGTCTTCATGCCCTGCCCTCCGCGACCGTGGAATCGAATGCGATACATGGCGCCTCTTCGAACTCCCTCAGCCCGCCTCTTCGCCCGGAGACGGGGATCCCGCGATCCGGTGAAATATCCGGACTAGAAAATGGCCCAGCGGCGGTAGCTCATGGCCTTCTTCACCCGGGAGACGGCCAGGTCCAGCGCCGCATCCCGGGGAAGGATTTTCTTCGTCCTGGCCGCCCCCAGCACCTCCTCGGTATTGCGCCGCAGTTTCTCCTTGATGGTCTCGAACGCGGCGCCCTCGCTTGCTCCCTGGTACTCCATGGCGGCGCAGATCACCCCGCCGGCATTGGCGATGAAGTCGGGAACGCACAGGATGCCCTTGTCGTGCAGGTACTTCTCCGCGGCCTGGGTGACGGGGATGTTGGCGCCCTCGAGCACCAGCCTGGTTTTAAGACGCGCGACGTTGTCCTCGTGGATGACATCGGGGCGCGCGGCCGGTATCCAGATGTCGCATTCGATGTCGATCACCCCGTCCCGGTCGAGCTTGCCGCCGCCCGCATAGTCCACCACGCTGTTGCCGGCCTCCTTGAGGGCGATCAGCGCGGCCAGGTCCAGCCCGTTCGGGTCGTGGACCGTCCCCAAGGAATCCGCGGCACCCACCAGCAGCGCGCCGCGGTCGGCGAGGAAGCGGGCCGCGTGCTTGCCTACCGCGCCGAAGCCCTGCACCACGAAGCGGGCGCCCTCCAGCCTGAAACCGCAATGCCCGACGGCGACCTCCGCCACATGGCTCAGGCCCCAGCCGGTGGCCCCGATCTCGTCCAGGGGGATGCCCCCCACCTCCCGCGGCAATCCGACGGCACGGCCGATCTCGTCCTTGACCCAGGCCATGCACGCCTCGTCGGTCCCCATGTCGGGCCCGAAGATATACTCGTGCGCATGGCGCAGGGAACAGGCCAGGGCGCGCATCAATCGCTCCTTGTCGGCCCTGGGCATCTTCGGGTCGCCGTACAGCACCGCCTTGCCGCCGCCGTGGGGCAGGCCGGCGGCGGCATTCTTCAAGGTCATCGCCCGGGCCAGCCGCACGCACTCCTCGGTGCTGACGTCGGGGGCCATGCGCACGCCGCCGATAGAGGGGCCGGCGGCGACGTTATCCACCACCAGGACCGCCTTCAACCCGACCGACGGCTCATGGACATGAATGATCCGCGCGGGCCCAAGCTCGTCGGCAAACTTGAAAGCGCCCTCCATTCCAACCTCTTCTCGCATCACGCCGACACGCCATCCGCCCCCGATACCGGTTCATCCTGTTGCGGGAACAAGGGCCTCCATGAAGTAAATATAGCAGTTCCGCGGCCCGGTCTCGACGCCAGGCTGCCCCGTCTTGGTCATCGAAGAGCGCCGCCAAAACGTGGCGGGAGCGACGAGAAGCAGGGGACCGCGGGCGGCCTGCGCCAGTCGGAATGTTTGCCTACCTGCAGGATGGTCATGCCCGCCCTTTTCCGGTCAGGTATGCGCCTGCCCCGATGCGCCCGGACCTACCCGGGAAGGGATACGATTTTCATCGGCAACACCGTTTGGCCGCTGCCGGAATAGTCGGCCCGGTACCGCGCGAATTCCGAATCGATGGCCGACAGCGGCACGGTGCCTTCGTCGCCCAACACCGCCGGATCGATGGTGCGCAGTTTGGTGCGGACACGGAACGCGGGAGACCGCTCGTCCCGGACGAATCGGGTATCGGGGGAGATCAGCGCGAGGAGTTCTCGCAGCGCCGGGTCGTTTCCCCGGTGCAGTTTTGCCCACAGCGCCTGGTCGGTGCTCCAGACATCGGCCTCGCCGATGATGCCGAGGCTCATCGCGGCCTTGATGGCGCGGGCAGTGAGTTCGTACAGCCCGACTTCCCGAAAGTTGGCCCAACTGGCCTGGTCCGAATCGATGTAGGTGTAGGCCAGCCACCGCGCCACCGCCAAATTGCTGACGGCGATACGCCCATCTCGCGCCACCAGGTGGTCCACGGCGATCTCGATCCCCGCCGGCGTGGCCAGGCCGAGATGGCTGCAGCCGCGCAGGAAATAATCCAGGCGGTCGGCGCACAGGGCCGGCGCGGGCTGCTCCAGGATCGGGAAGGCACCGTCGTCCAGGAAGTCGCGCCAATGGTAGCCGTGCGCCGCAAGCCTGGCCGGCAGATCGGAAGCGGCCACGTAGTCTGGCTTCTTCTCCTCGTGGTAACTCCGGCCTTCCCGGCTGTCGAACACAAAATCGATGACGTGGCTGAATGCGGTGTGGCTCACGTCGTGGAGAAGGGCGGCAATCTGCTCTTCCAGCGGCGCCCCCATGCGGCGTGCCAGCAGCATCGTCCCGACGGAATGCTCAAAGCGGCTGGTGGGCGCGGTAATGCCGATCAGGGCGGTGATGCCGTGCTGCAAGACCCCCTTCAGCCTTCGCATGGCGGCGCTTTCCATAAGATCGATCAGCACCGGCTCGCTTATCTCGGCAGGGCCGTAAATCGAATCGTGATAAAGCACAGGCGTGTTGCTCCAGGGTTTGCATGGTGCATATCCCCGGCATCCTGTTTGGCTGATGGGGGCGGAAATGCCGTTGAACTTGGCTCAACTGCAACGGCACTCATCCTGGAAAAAGCAGTTGTCCACAGATTACGCAGATTAACCAAAATTACGCAGATTAACCAAAATTAAACAATGGGTAGCGAAGCTGAACTAACTCCTGGGTGAAGTGTCACTCATCGGCAGCGGTCTTAAAGTCTGTGTGAATCTGTGGACAACTGCTTTTTCCAGGATGATAGGCGCCTCGTACCGATCAAGCACGCGTTCCATCGGCGCCGCGCATCCGCCCCGACCTCGGGAATGCACTACCCCCGTTGCTGCCAGGGCTTGAGCAGAGTCATGGGATCAAGTTTATCATTGAACCATTTCTGAATGGTTGATTACTTACTGCCATGGCAAGACCGCTACGTATTGGGTTTATCGGCGCCCTTTATCACGAATCTTTCTAGCCCCGGCCACGACACCCGCCATGAGCGATTTCTGTCTCACGCCGTCCTGCTTCTTTCCGACCAGCAAGTCACTGGCCGCGGGTGCGCCCGTGCCCGGATTGACCCGAAATAATGCCTGTGCCATAGTCGCTGGCATCGTGCAATTTACCGCGGGGCGAAAGAACGGGAAACATGCTCGACCAGCGCCACCAGATCAGGAAATTTACCTCCGCGGCCATCCATCGCCACCATTCAATCCCCATAGGGCGGTGGCTCGAATCTGGCGGCTCAGTCCACCAGCTTTGTTATCCGTGAACGTTGATTCCGGAGCCACCTGAAAATGACTGATCAATACGCTGTTTTCATTCTGGACGGCCGAAGCTACGCCCTGCATCTGTCCACGGTAGACCGAGTGGTGCGCATGGTGGACATCATCCCCCTGATAAAGGCGCCGGACATTGTTCTCGGCGTCATCAACATACAGGGGCGAGTCATCCCGGTCATCAATGTGCGCCGGCGTTTTGGCCTGCCGGAGCGGGAGATTGCCCTGACCGACCAGCTTATTGTCGCGCACACAGCGCGGCGTCCTGTCGCGCTGGTGGCGGACACGGTGACGGATATCGTCGAATGTTCCGAGCAGGACCTGGTCACGGCAGAGAGCATCCTTCCCGAAGTCGAATATGTGGAAGGCGTTGTAAAACTCAAAGATGGATTAATCCTTATCCACGATCTGGACGAATTTCTTTCGCTGGAAGAAGAAAATTCCCTGGATCTGGCCCTTGAACCCCCCTGAGGCGGGATATGCGGCCCACCCTTCCCCATCCGCTGTTATCCCGGCTGAGCGAATTTCTCGCGGCGCAGACGGGCCTGCATTTTCCGAAAGAACGCTGGGACGATCTCGAACGCGGGGTAGCCGCCGCTGCGCGCGAGTTTGGAATGCCCGGCATCGAAGCCTGCGTCCCCTGGCTTCTGTCCGCCCCTCTGACGCACAGCCAGATAGGAATTCTCGCCAGTCACCTGACGGTAGGGGAGACTTATTTTTTCCGCGACCGCAAAAGTTTCGAGGCGCTTGAACAGTATGTGCTTCCGCCGCTGATCCATTCCCGCCGTGATTCGGAACGCCGCCTGCGAATCTGGAGCGCGGGCTGCTGCACGGGCGAGGAACCCTACTCCATCGCCATGCTTATCGACAGGCTCATCCCCGACCACCGGGAATGGAACGTCACGATCCTGGCAACGGACATCAACCCGTCATTTCTCCGCAAAGCGGCGCAGGGCGCATACGGCGAATGGTCGTTCCGCGATACGCCGGACTGGATCAGGGAGCGGTATTTCACGAAAAGAGGCGGCGGTCGTTTCGAGATACACCCGCATATCAGGAAGATGGTGACGTTTTCCTACCTCAATCTCGCCGATGACGTTTATCCATCGCTCTCGAACAACACCAATGCGATGGACGTGATCTTCTGCCGCAATGTACTGATGTACTTCACTGCGGAACGGGCGGAGAAATTCGTCGACAAGCTGCGCCAGGCAACCTTGAACGGTGGCTGGCTTATCGTCAGTCCCGCGGAAACTTCAAACAAGCTGTTTTCCGGTTTCTCGCCGGTCGTTTTCACAGGGGCCATTTTCTACCGCAAGGTTACCGGCGATGCCTTGCCCGCAGGCAACGATTGTCCGCCGCTCCCGGCGGTTGCTGCGCCAGCCGAGGCCATACCTCCCATAGCGCCGGTTACGCCGCTGGAGCTTCGGGGGAAGCCCCCTCTTTTTTCGTTACCCGATGCCCCGCGACCGGAGGCAGCATGCCCGGCGCTGGGCGCAATGGTGCAGGAACGGGATGAAACCAATGCGCTATGCGCCACAGCGCGGCTCCGTGCCAACCAGGGCAGGCTCGTCGAGGCGGTCGAGTGGTGCGAGAAGGCAATCGCCTCGGATAAGCTGAATCCGCAAAGCCATTACCTTCTTGCCGCCATCCGGCAAGAGCTGGGACAGTCCGGCGCGGCGGAACAGTCGCTGAAGCGCGCGCTTTATATCGATCCGGATTTCATGCTCGCCTACTTTGCCCTGGGAAATCTCCGCCTGTCCCAGGGCAGGAACAGGGAGGGAGAACGCCATTTCAGGAGAGCGCTGGTGCTGCTGCAAAAGCATCCGCAGGACGAACCTCTCCCGGAATCGGATGGGCTGACCGCCGGCAGATTGGTGGAAATTATTACGTCCATACTATCGAGCCTGCCGCAGCCCGCCGCGGCCAGCGTTTAATAGGGAGGCGAAATGGAACTGAAGCAATTGAATCTCACCAAATGCGAGTTGCAGGACATGCTCGGGATCGCCCACGATGCAATGGGCGTCTGCTCCGATCAGGAAATGCATAGCCTGCTGTTGCGCGTGCGCGAACTGGTTCCTTGCGGGAACATTATCGCTTTTCTCGGCGAAACCGGCGCCCAGGGTACCCTCAAGGGTGTCGCCAAGCTGGTCAATGTCAGTTATCCCGCCGGGTGGCTGGGGGCTTACCTGGAAAACGGCTATGCGACAGTAGATCCGGTGCTGCGCTCGCATTTCAGGCAATTCAAGCACCAACTCTGGTCGCAAACCTACCAGGGCGCCGTGTCGGATGCCGAACAGGGTTTCGTCAAGCATGCCGGCAGCTATGGGCTGTCCGAGGGGATCACCGTGGGCCAGCGTAGCAACGTGAGGGCCTTGGGCAGCCTGTTCTCCTTTGCCGGTGAAGACATGGGCGAGCACCCCAGACACCTGGCTGTGCTGGACCATCTTGTCCCCCACCTGCATGTTGCGCTGATGCGCACGGCGTTTTCCCCGTTGGATTCACGCTCCCCGCTTTCCGCCCGCGAGCGGGAGGTGCTGCAATGGATGATGGAGGGGAAAACCAACTGGGAAACCTCGCGCATCCTCGGCATCAGTGAGCGGACGGTGAAATTTCATGTGCAGAATATACTGGCGAAGCTGCAAAGCTCGACGCGCGGGCAGGCCATTGCCCATGCATTGGAACAGAGGCTGGTTGGCGGGTCTCTATCCAGTCTAGAAACATGGCTCGCTTCCGTCTGCTCTCGGAGCGGAAGTTTTCCCAATCCAGGATCGCCGCCACAGACTCTGCGCCTGCTGGCGGAAGTGCTGTGACCGGCCCGATTGGTTCATAGGGATAGCCGGCTATGACGAGCGCCCGCCAGAACCGCCTTTCGACCGCCACATAGATATAGCGGATACCGTTCTCCAGCGACCACTGGTACATTCCCTTATACATCAGCCGGGAGATGTGCCCCGGGGAGATGTCGCGATGCCGCAGATTGGGCGCCACCGTAAACCGGGTGACCTCGGTGGTGTCCCATTGCTTGCGCACCTGATAGTCCTTGCCTAACAGCGGAGCAAACTCGTGCTCCAGCATGAACGGCCGGCTGGGCGGCAAAAACCGGAATACGCCCAGCAGTTCGTCTTCGTCCGAAAACACCCCTATCGACATTGAAAACGGATCGTGTTTGTCCGTTTCCAACCCGTCCGGGCAGGGCGGAACCCATTGCAGATTTCGGCAAAACACCTCATGCCGGAGACGTGCGGATTTTAGCAGGTCTTGCTTGCCGGCAAGCGAGCGGATGCAATAAGGGCCTTCGTTAAAACAGATGGTTTCGTAGTGCATTTCTGCGTTCCTCTGGAAGAAATTCAAAGAGAAGGGTTAGCCCGGATGCTTCCGGGTGCCTTAATAGAGACAGAATTGGAGGGATGGCACACCTGTCCGAAAGGACAGGTTCCAGGCAGACCGATATTTGATATACCAATTTTCGAAGTGGGGCCCTAGGAGCCTGTCGGACTTAAAGGAAATCGGCTGCAAATCCACCTGACCGGTCCATATTTCGCCGCTTTTTTGGTCAATAGAACGACTATTGACCTGCAAAATCAACAAAATCTGTCCTCGGCCAGCCGAATTTTCGCTTCGATTCTTCAAGTCCGACAGGCTCCTAGAGGCTGTCTAAACAAATCCCAGGCCCGCGCGGCTTGGTTATTGCAAGGGCGCCGCGGACCTGCGTCGCATGCGGGCGAGTGAATGGCAGAACGGCGTGATGGCAAGGTTTTCCAGGTCGTATGACGGAGTGTTTGCATGGGCACAGGTGATCCAAAACCGCAGAAAAGGAAAAAAACGGCTATTGACTGGCGCGAGGTCGAGCAGCGCCTGCGGGCTGCCGATGCCGCGATAGAGCGTGTATGGGCGCCCGATCAAGCAGAAACGAAACGTGTCCTGAAAGAAAGGGCGCGGGCGCTGTCACAGGAACCGGCAAGCAGGGAAGTTATCGGCTATCTGAAAGTCGTGGAATTTCTGCTGGCTTATGAGACATATGCCATCGAGCCCCGTTATGTCCGTGAAGTTTATCCCTTGGAGAACCTCACGCCGCTGCCATGCACACCTGCCTTCGTGCTCGGTATCGTCAACGTGCGCGGCGAAATGTTCTCGGTGATCGATATCAGGAAGTTCTTCGATCTTCCGGAAAAAGGGCTGACCGACCTCAACAAGCTTATCGTGCTCGACTCCGGGGACATGCGCTTTGGCATCCTGGCGGACGCCATTGCCGGCGTGCGCCATATCCCGGTTGCCGAAATCCAGCCGTCCCTGCCGACGCTGACGGGTATCCGGGAACAGTACCTGAAGGGCGTGACCCCTGACCGCACGGTGATTCTCGACGCCGAGAAGCTGCTTGCCGACGAGCGGATCATCGTGCAGGAACAGGTGCCCGGATAAACTCCAACGCCAGTGGCCCGGCATCCAACCTAAGGAAAACGAACATGAAATGGTTCCTCGATCTAACCACGCGCGGCAAGCTTTTCGCCGGCTTCGGACTGATGATCGTGTTTCTCGCGACCGTGATCGCAACGGCCTATACCGGCATCGCTTCGGTCCAGGCATCGCAAAAGCGCCTTTATCAGCAGGAGTTCGCCAACGTCATGGACCTGCTCAGTCTGAGGGCGGATGAAAATGACACCCGTGCCGCGATGCTCAGCCTCATGAGCGCGACGACGCCCACCACGCAGGATGCTTGGCGCCAGGACATCAAGAGCCGCGCCAGGGAAATCACCGATGGCATCCGGCGCCTGCTCGAACGCAATCGCAACGATCCGCATCTGGTCGAGCGGGTGAGGGAACTCGCGACCATCCGCGATGCCTTCGATCGAACGCGGGACAACGAACTCATGCCACTCGTTAATGCCGGAAAAATCGAGCAGGCGCGGGCAATCCTGCTGGGGTCCCAGCAAGACCGATACCTGCGCATACGCGCGATCGCAAATGAACTTGGCGACGAATCGGTGGCCGAGGCGCGCACCGCTGTGGAAGAATCCGCGCGCAACGCAGAGCAATCGATCCGCCTGTTCGCGGTTGTTGGCGGCATCGCTATGCTGTTCGGCCTGGCAATGGTTATGCTCCTCAACAGGGTCATGGCGGTCCCGCTCCGAGCTGTAGCGAGCGTGGCCAGGCAGGTCGCCACCGGCGACCTCACGGTCAGCGTGCCGAACGACAACCGCGCCGACGAGGTCGGCGACGTGCTGC
The DNA here is from genome assembly GCA_021848325.1 of Pseudomonadota bacterium. Taxonomy (GTDB): domain Bacteria; phylum Pseudomonadota; class Gammaproteobacteria; order Burkholderiales; family JAJZUU01; genus JAJZUU01. Next base: position 70,993 of record JAJZUU010000001.1, read on the forward strand.
GGGCATTCCGCGAAATGGTTGCGAAACTCAGACAGGCGACCCGCGAACTCCATGAGGGCGTCGGCGTACTCGCGTCCTCATCGAGTGAAATCCTCGCCATCACCACCCAGATTGCCTCGGGCGCCGCCGAGACCGTCACCGCGGTGAGCGAGACCACCGCCACGGTCGAGGAAGTGAAGCAGACGGCGCAGGTGGCGAGCCAGAAGGCGCGCTACGTGTCCGACAGCGCGCAGAAGGTGGCGCAGGTGTCGCAGACCGGGCGCAAGTCGGTGGAAGACGCGGGTGCCGGCATGCAGCGCATCCAGGAGCAGATGGAATCGGTTGCAGAAAGCATCGTGCGGCTGTCCGAGCAGAGCCAGGCCATCGGCGAGATCATCGCCACCGTCAACGACCTCGCCGAACAGTCGAACGTGCTGGCGGTGAACGCCGCCATCGAGGCGACCAAGGCCGGCGAGCAGGGCAAGGGTTTCGGCGTGGTGGCGCAGGAGGTCAAGAGCCTGGCGGAACAATCCAAGCAGGCGACCGCCCAGGTGCGGGGGATCCTGGGCGACATCCAGAAGGCCACCGGCGCGGCGGTGCTGGCCACCGAGCAAGGCAGCAAGGCGGTGGAAGCAGGCATGAGGCAGACCGCGGAGGCCGGCGAGTCCATCCGCCTCTTGGCCGACAGCATCGCGGAGGCGGTGCAGGCGGCCGCGCAGATCGCGGCCTCGAGCCAGCAGCAGATGGTGGGCATGGACCAGGTGGCTTTGGCGATGGAGAACATCAAGCAGGCCAGCACCCAGAACGTTGCCGGCACCAGGCAGGCGGAACTCGCCGCGCAGAACCTGCACGAACTGGGGCAGAAACTGAAGCAGTTGGCGGAGCGGAACAAGGTATGACGGTACTTCAATCCAGGCAATAGGAGGATAACAACATGAAATGGTCCGTCGGAACAAAGATTGGAGCCGGGTATACCTTGGCGTTAGCCATTTTGTTGATTCTTGGGGTGGTCTCATACCGGAATACGACCGGACTCATCGAAGCCGCACAGATGAAAGCGCACACCTACGAGGTACTCGAAAATCTGGCAAAAGTGCTCTTTGCCTTGACGGATGCCGAGACCGGGCAACGCGGCTACGTCTTGGTCGGAGAGGATCGTTACCTGGAACCGTACCACACCGGGAAATCAGACGTGAATCAACCCATCCAGAATCTGCGGAAGTTGACGGCGGACAACCCCAGCCAGCAGCATCGGCTCGACGAGCTTGAGCCCCTGGTTGCCGCCAAACTTGCCGAGCTCAAGGAGACGATTGATTTGCGGAAAAGCAAGGGATATGAAGCCGCATTGCAGGTGGTGCGGACGGATAAGGGAAAGAAGGTGATGGACGATATCCGGAAGATAGCCGCAGAGATGGGTAATGAGGAGAAGGTGTTATTGGAGCAGCGCGATAGCGAGATGAAAACGAGTTCCAAGACTACGCTTGCTGTCATTGTTTATGGCATTCCGCTTGCCTTTGCACTGTTGACTGTGGTGGGCTCAAGGATTGTCCGTACCATCACTCGCCAACTCCGCGAAAGCATTGATCAGCTAGCCACCTCCTCATCCGAGATCCTCGCCACCTCCACCCAGATTGCCTCGGGCGCCGCCGAGACCGCCACCGCGGTGAGCGAGACCACCGCCACGGTCGAGGAAGTGAAGCAGACGGCGCAGGTGGCGAGCCAGAAGGCGCGCTACGTGTCCGACAGCGCGCAGAAGGTGGCGCAGGTGTCGCAGACCGGGCGCAAGTCGGTGGAAGACGCGGGTGCCGGCATGCAGCGCATCCAGGAGCAGATGGAATCGGTTGCAGAAAGCATCGTGCGGCTGTCCGAGCAGAGCCAGGCCATCGGCGAGATCATCGCCACCGTCAACGACCTCGCCGAACAGTCGAACGTGCTGGCGGTGAACGCCGCCATCGAGGCGACCAAGGCCGGCGAGCAGGGCAAGGGTTTCGGCGTGGTGGCGCAGGAGGTCAAGAGCCTGGCGGAACAATCCAAGCAGGCGACCGCCCAGGTGCGGGGGATCCTGGGCGACATCCAGAAGGCCACCGGCGCGGCGGTGCTGGCCACCGAGCAAGGCAGCAAGGCGGTGGAAGCAGGCATGAGGCAGACCGCGGAGGCCGGCGAGTCCATCCGCCTCTTGGCCGACAGCATCGCGGAGGCGGTGCAGGCGGCCGCGCAGATCGCGGCCTCGAGCCAGCAGCAGATGGTGGGCATGGACCAGGTGGCTTTGGCGATGGAGAACATCAAGCAGGCCAGCACCCAGAACGTTGCCGGCACCAGGCAGGCGGAACTCGCCGCGCAGAACCTGCACGAACTGGGGCAGAAGCTGAGCGCGATGATCGGGGACAGGGCATCATGAGTATTGCAACATCACGACGCAACCCCCCATTCACCTTAAAGGGGAGGAAGCCAGGCACCTTCCCTTTCAGGGGGAAGGTGGGGGATGGGGTTGGTCTCCATGGAATCTAACCCCATCCCCACCCCAGCCCTCCCCTTGAAGGGGAGGGAGAAATACGCTGGCGCACTTAAGTTAGCGTTTATGCTTCAAGGGTTGGGCTGGGGATGGGGGCGGGGTCGGTGAATGTTTCCCGCATTTTCCCCCTCCCCTTCAAGGGGAGGGCTGGGGTGGGGATGGGGGTTTGTAGTGCAGACAGGATGGGAGTAAACAGTGAAAGGCCAGACAAATAATTTCGTGTTGAAAAACCGGCTACAAAGAACACTTCGCCGCAATATGACGGATGCTGAACAGGCGCTTTGGAAACGGCTACGGAGGTGCCAGGTTAAAGGCCGCAAATTCAGACGCCAGCACCCGTTTGGGCATTTTATTCTGGATTTTGTTTGTCTGGAAGCGAGGCTTGTTGTTGAGATCGATGGCGGGCAACACAACGGATCGGCGCAGGATTTGGTTCGTGATCAGATGTTGGAAAGTGCGGGTTTTCGAGTCATGCGGTTCTGGAACAATCAGGTTTTGAATGAGATTGAACCGGTTGTCGAAACGATCTGGTTGGCACTGGAACCCCATCCCCACCCCAACCCTCCCCTTGAGGGGGAGGGGGCGAACGCGAGGAGCGTTCATCGACCCCATCTCCATCCCTTCCCACTGCGAGGGGGAAGGGGCTAACCCAAAAGACATCATGGCCAAGAAGAACGACGACTTCCTGAAAAAACTCCTCGCGACGTTCCGGATCGAGGCGGACGAGCATCTCCGAACGATGTCGTCGGGATTGCTCGATCTGGAGAAAACGCCGGCTGGCGAGCGGAGCGCGGAAATCGTCGAGCGGGTCTTCCGGGAGGCGCACAGCCTGAAGGGCGCCGCCCGGGCCGTGAACCTTGCCCAGATCGAGTCGGTCTGCCAGTCGCTGGAAAGCGTGTTCGCGGCGCTGAAGAACAATCAGCTCGCCATCTCGCCGCCGTTGCTCGATCTCCTGCAGCGGGCGATTGATGCCCTCGGCGGGCTTCTCGCAGCGGATGCCGGCACGCCGGATTCCCGTCAACCGATGATCGCGACGCTGATCCGGCGGCTCGACGATGCATTGAAAGAGCCGTTGCCCGAACCGGAAAAGCCCGCCCCGCTGCCGCCGGCACAAGAGATTCCGTCCGCATCCGCGCCCGCCGCACCGAATGAACCTGCCGAGGCGGGCAACGCACCCCCTCCTCAACCTCACAGCGTGACATCCGAAACAATCAGGGTTTCCACAGCGAAGCTCGACGGCGTGATGCGCCAGGCCGAGGAACTGCTATCGCCCCGGCTGGCGTCGAGTCAGCGCGTCAAGGAGTTGCGCGAGACCGCCGCCCTGCTCGCAGGCTGGAAAAAGGAACGGGGGCGGATTCAGCCCGCACTGCGCCTGATCGAGAGATTATGCGAACGTGTCGGCAATGACGCCGCCCGGGGCCGGCAGGAGATCCGGAAGCTGCTCGAGTATCTGGACGCCGAACAGATCTTCATCAAAACGCTCGAAGACCGTCTGGCGAGATTGAAAAAATCCGCCGAACACGATTTACGCACCCTGACCGGCATGACCGACAGCCTCCTTCATGACGTGAAGGAGATGCAGTTGCTGCCTTTCTCCTCGCTGCTGGAGATTTTTCCGCGCTTCATCCGCGAACTCGCCCGCGATCAGGGCAAAAAAGTGGAACTGGTCATTCAGGGAAACGAGATCGAAATCGACCGGCGGATTCTGGAGGAAATGAAGGATCCGTTCATTCACCTGCTGCGCAACTGCGTCGATCACGGCGTCGAAAAGCCCGGGCTGCGCGAGGGCAAAGGCAAGCCGGCTCATGGAACGGTCACCCTCGCCATCTCGCAAAAGGATAGCGGCAAGGTCGAGATCCTCGTCGCCGATGACGGGGCGGGCATCGACGCCGCCAAGGTCAGGGCGGCCGCCGGCAGTCTCGGGATTGTTTCCGCCGAGGAGGCGGAGCGGCTCGGCGAGCAAGAGGCGCTGGCGCTCGTTCTTCAGTCCGGCGTGACCACCAGCCCGATCATCACGGACGTTTCCGGGCGGGGTCTGGGCCTTGCGATCGTGCGGGAAAAAGTCGAGCGGCTGGGCGGCACGGTCGCCATCGAGTCCCGCCCCGGCGCGGGAACGGACTTGCGGATCGTCCTGCCGCTGACGCTGGCCAACTTCCGGGGCGTCATCGTCCGCGCCGGCGGCCGTCTTTTCATCATTCCCGCCGTCAGTGTCGAGCGCGTGGCGCGAGCGGCCAACAAAGACATCCAGACCGTGGAAAACCGGGAAACGATCCCCCTCGACGGCCAGGCAGTTTCGCTGGCCTGGCTCAGCGATGCGCTGGAAATGCCGCGCAAGGGGACGGCGGGCGAACCGGCCGACTGCCTGCAAGCAGTCGTACTCGCGCTGGGACCGCGGCGCATCGCGTTTCGCGTGGAGGAGATCGTCGGGGAACAGGAAGTGCTGGTCAAGGCCCTTGGCCGGCAACTCGCCCGCGTGCGCAACGTCGCCGGCGCGAGCGTCCTGGGGACGGGCCAGGTGGTGCCGGTTCTCAATGTTCCCGATCTGCTGAAGTCGGCCGTGAAGCGCGCGACGGCGCCGTTCGCGCCCGCCGCCGAAAAGCCCGTGGAAACGGAAAGGCAATCCATCCTGGTGGTGGAGGACTCGATCACTTCGCGGGCATTGCTCAAGAACATTCTCGAATCGGCAGGCTATCGCGTCACCACCGCGGTGGACGGTGTAGACGCCTACACCGCACTCAAGACCGGCGCGTTCGACCTGGTCGTCTCGGACGTGGAAATGCCGCGCATGGACGGCTTCGACCTGACGGCCAAGGTGCGCGCAGACAAGCAGCTCGCGGAACTGCCGGTGGTGCTGGTGACGGCACTGGAATCGCGCGAGCACCGCGAACGCGGCATCGACGTCGGCGCCAATGCCTATATCGTGAAAAGCAGCTTCGACCAGAGCAACCTGCTGGAGGTGATCGGCAGGCTGATTTGATTGTTGTCGTTCCCATGCCCTGATGAGACACCTGGCCATTCCACTAGTGGCTGGTTATGCGTGGTAACGATAAAAATTGTGCATGGTAGATCTCATGAAACTGTTTCGATCACCGAATCGCTCGCTGCACGACCGCTTCGTCTTGAGCATCAGCGTCATGCTGGTGCCGCTGGTGCTGCTCGGGTTCTGCAGCCTGTTTCTCCTGCAACATACCTCCGCCGCGCTCGCCAAGGTGGTGGAAGGATCGATTGGTGAGATGCAATCCGTCATCCATCTCCAGACACGGATGCTGGCGGCGGCGATGCCGCCCAACGATTATCTCATCGACGGCAGCCCGGCGGAAAAGGAGGCGTTCGTGCGCCTGAGCGGGGATCTGGACCGGGCATTCGAAGAGATTCTGGCCGCCCCCGTTGGCAACGCGCAGGAACGGGATGTGGTGCGCGCCGCGCGGGAAGAATGGTGGCGGACGAAGGTCATCGCCCTATCGCTGCTGGCGACGCCCCATCCAGTGGGGAATCCGGACGCGGCGCGGGACATGAAACGGATGGATGCCCACTTCTACCTCGTCGTGGGCCTGCTGGGGAAGGTGTATGGCATCGTCCAGCGGGAGACCGACGGGAAGCTGGCGCAGGCGCATGCTGCCAGTCGCGGGGCATACTTCCTGGTCACCGGCATTTTTATCGCGGGGATTGTCATCGTTGCGGCGACGGCGTTCGCGCTGGCGCGCTCCATCTTGCGCCCGCTGCGGGCATTGCAGGCGGAGGCCAGGCGTCTCGGCAAGGGCGAGCTTTCACACCGGGTGGAACTGAACAGGTCGGATGAACTGGGGCAACTGGCGCAGACGTTCAACGCCATGGCCGAGGAGCTGGAGAAGAGCCGGGCAGCGCTCACGGAGCTCGCCACCCATGACGGCATCACCGGGCTGTACAACCACCGCACGTTCTACCTGCTGCTTGCGGACGAACTCGCGCGCGCAGTGCGCTTCAACCGGCCGGTTTCGCTGCTGCTGCTCGACATCGACCGCTTCAAACGCGTCAACGATACAGATGGACACCTGGCGGGGGATGCCATTCTCAAGGGACTGAGCGGACTGCTGCACCGCCATGGGCGCGCCATTGACCGCGTGTGCCGCTATGGCGGCGACGAGATTGCCGTCATTCTGCCGGAATGCGATCTTGAAGCCGCGGCCAACGTGGCCGAGCGCCTGCGTGCCGCAGTGGAGGCGCAGCCGTTCGACATCGAGGCGGGCGTGCCCGTCAATATTACCGTCAGCATCGGGGTGGCGTCCTGGCCGGCGCTGGCGAATAGCGCGCAGGCACTGGTCGCGGCGGCGGATGCGGCGCTGTACGCGGCCAAACGGAGCGGCAGAAACCGGGTGGTTCGTTATGAACCGGCGCCCGGCCGTGAACTGAACAGGGAGAATAAATGACATCCCATATGCAAGACAAGGTACATCAGGAATTGCCTGAGGAAATGTATCGGATGCTTTTCGAAAATGCCTGCGACGCCATTTTTGTGGCGGACATGGAAGGCAATTTCATTGCGGTCAACCAGGCGGCTTGCGACCATGTGGGATATGCCAGGGAGGAATTGCTGCGCATGCGCCCGGAACAGATCAACGGCCGTGGATCATCCGAAAAGGTTTCCGAACGCCTGGCGCGAATAAGAAAGGATGGGGAATGCACCTTTGAGGCGGTTCATGCACACCGCGACGGAAGACAGATTCCCGTTGAAATGCAGATGCGGGTGATCGAGCACGGCGGGCAGCGGATCATTCTGAATATTTGCCGGAATATCGCCGGCCGCAAGCAAAGCGAAATCGAGTACCGGAAAATCATCCAGGCAACGGGCGACGGTTACTGGATGGTCAGCGCGCAGGACGCGCAGATCATCGATGTCAATGACACTTTCTGCGACATGGTCGGATATTCCCGGGAGGAACTCCTGTCCATGCGCATTTCCGATCTGGAGGCAATCGAATCGCCGGAAGAAACCGCCGCCCATATCCGGAAAGTGATTGAAACAGGCCACGATCTCTTTGCGACCCGGCACCGGCATAAAAATGGACATCTCGTCGAATTTGAGGTGAGCGTGAGCTACGCTGACATCCGCGGCGGGGTGATCTTTGTTTTCGTGCGCGACATCAGCGAACGTAAGCGCCTGGAAGGGGAACTGGAACTGTCCGCATTGGTATTCAATGCAAGCACCGCGTCCATTGTTGTTGCCGATGCCAACGGTTTGATCGTCTGCGTAAACCCGGCATTTACGCAAACCACGGGTTACGAGCCGCATGAAGTGATCGGACGCAACCCCAGGCTGTTGAGTTCAGGCAGGCAAAGCAGGGAGTTCTATCAAAACATGTGGCAAACATTGGAGAAAGCCGGGCATTGGGAAGGAGAATGGTGGAACAAGCGTAAAGACGGCGATCTGTACGCTGAACAAGTCACCATCAATATAGTACGAAACAAGGATGGCAACGTGCATCGTTACGTCAAGATATCCTCGGACGTGACGGAAAAGAAGCGTTTGGACGACCTGATCTGGAGACAGGCGAACTACGACAGCGTCACCAATCTGCCCAATCGCCGCTTGTTTCTTGACCGATTGGCGCATGAGATAAAAAAATGCCGCCGGGAGAAAGAATCCCTGGCCCTGTTGTTTATCGATCTGGATCGCTTCAAGGAGGTGAACGACGAATTCGGCCATGCCGTGGGGGATCGGTTACTCGTCGAGGTTTCGCGTCGAATCAACGGCTGTGTTCGCAGTAGCGATACGGTGGCCCGTTTGGGCGGGGATGAATTTACCGTGGTCCTGGCCGGCCTCGGCAATACATCACGCATCGAAACAGTGGCGCGGAACATTAAGAATGTGCTTGCGCAGCCATTTCATTTCGGTGAGGTCGAGGCATCCATATCCGGAAGCATAGGTATTGCAATCTATCCTGTGGGTGCTTCCGATATCGATGAGCTGATCAACAAGGCTGACGAGGCCATGTATGCGGCAAAGAACAGCGGCGGAAATCGATTCGGTTATGCAAGTACATGAACCCATAAATAACGAAACATGCGTCGAAGCCCGTGCAGGTCGGGTTTTAACCCGGCCTACAAATGATGAATAAGGGAGCAAGACGATGACCGCATGCTCTTCAAGGAACAGGGGTTTACGTTCGATCCGACACACTGAAGCGGCGAATGTTTTTAGAATGGCACGCAGAGGCAATGCCCATGATTAAAGTCCTGGTAGCCGAAGACTCTCCCGTGGTGCGCGAGTTTCTGGTTTACATACTCGGTTCGGATCCGGACATCCGGGTGGTCGGCACGGCGCGCGACGGCGAGGAGGCGATCAACGCCGCGAGGCGCTACCGGCCCGACGTGATCACGATGGACATCCACATGCCGAAAATGGATGGGCTTGAAGCGACGCGCCGGATCATGGAAACGGACCCGAGACCTATCGTCATCGTCAGCGGGAGCTGCGATCCTAGGGAAGTGGCTACGACATTTAATGCAATGGAAGCGGGTGCGTTGGCTGTGCTGGGGCGGCCGGCCGGCATCGGACACCCTGACCATGAGGCTACAGCGCGGGGGCTGGTGCAGACGGTGAAGCTGATGTCGGAAGTCAGGGTGGTGCGGCGCTGGCCCCATGCGCGGCGCGATGCGTCCGCCCCGCGCCCGGCAGAGATAGCCCTTGCGCGCGACACGGCCAAGATACGTGTTGCCGCAATCGGCGCCTCGACCGGCGGCCCTCCCGTGCTGCAAACGATCCTGGCGGCACTGCCCAGGGATTTCCCGGTGCCGCTGTTGATCGTCCAGCACATGGCCGCCGGCTTCATCCAGGGCTTCGCCGAGTGGCTGGCGCAGTCGTCCGGCCTGCCGGTCCATGTCGCCATGCACGGTGAGCACCTTGTTCCCGGGCGCGTCTATGTAGCGCCCGATGAATTTCAGATGAAGGTGGAGCACGGCGGGAAAATCGTCCTCACCAAGGACGAACCGGAAAGCGGCCTGCGCCCCTCGGTTTCCTATCTGTTCCGCTCCCTTGCCGAAGTATACGGTGGCGATGCCGTCGCCTGCCTGCTCACCGGCATGGGGCGCGATGGCGCAGCGGAACTGCGGCTGTTGAGGGAGAGAGGCGCGCTTACCCTTGTCCAGGACCGGGAAAGCTCCGTCGTGCACGGCATGCCGGGCGAGGCGATCAGGCTCGATGCGGCGATGTTTGTTCTCCCGCCGGACAAAATTGCCGCAGTGCTGATGAACCTGGCAAAGAAGCGTTAAGGAGCCTGAATAATGCAATCCATTAAAGACAATGACATCGAAGTCCTCATTGCCGAGGACAGTCTGACACAGGCCGAAGAACTCCGTTTCCTGCTTGAAGAACACGGCTACAAAGTGACCGCCAGGGCGAATGGCAAGGAGGCACTGGAAGCGGCGCAGGCGCAAAAGCCCTCGCTGGTCATCAGCGATATCGTGATGCCGGAGATGAACGGTTATGAATTGTGCAAGGCGATCAAGACCGATGAGAAGCTGAAGGAGGTACCCGTCGTCCTGGTGACTTCGCTGTCCGACCCGCTGGATGTGATCCGGGGGCTGGAGTGCGGCGCGGACAACTTCATCCGCAAACCGTATGGCGCGCGCTACCTGCTCTCGCGCGTCGACTACCTGTTGATGAACCTCGAACTGCGCAAGAACCAGAAAATGCAGGTGGGGGTGGAAATCAATCTCGGCGGCCACAAGCATTTCATCACCGCCGAGCGGCAGCAGATACTGGACCTGTTGATTTCGACCTACGAACAAGCGGTTCACATCAACAGCGAGCTCAAACAGCGGGAAAAGGAGCTGGCGCATTCAAACCAGATGATCCAGGGGCTGTACCGCGTCGCGGATGGCCTCAACCAGGCGGTTAGCGAGCGCGACGTGGCGGAAACGGCGCTGGAGCGGACGATGGAAGTGCCCGGAGTGCAGGCCGGCTGGATCAGCCTGCGCGAGGGCGAGTCCGGTTTCCGCCTCGCCGCCGCGCGCAACCTGCCGTCGGCGCTTATGGCACCCGGTGCGCTGGAGGGCGACTGCGCATGCCGCAAGCAGCTTCTCTCCGGCAAACTCGACGCGGTGAGCAATATCTTCGAATGCGAACGGCTCGCCAAGGCAACGGGTGACACGAACGGGCTGCGCTACCACGCCAGCGTGCCGCTGTGGCTCGGCGAAGGCGTCTTGGGCCTGATGAATCTGGTCGGGCCGGGGGAAGGGCTGTTCGACGAAGAGGAGCTGAGGGTGCTGCGCGGTGTGGGCAACCAGGTGGCGGTGGCAATGGAACGGGCCAGGTTGCACGAACGTCTCGAGCAACTGGTGGAGGAGCGGACCGCGGCATTGCGCGCCAGCGAGGCAAAACTGAAGCTGTTCCGCACCTTGCTCGACAATTCCAGCGACGCCATCGAGGTGCTCGATCCCGCCACATTGCGTTTTATCGACATAAACGAGACGGAATGCCGCGTCTTGGGTTACAGCCGGGAAGAACTCCTGTCCATGAGCGTCTTGGACATAAGCCCCGCCATCGACGCGGACACCCGGGAAAAGATCGATGCGCAGTTGCGGCAATCGGGACGCGCGCGGTTCGAAGCCGTGCATCGGCGCAAGGATGGCTCGACGTTCCCCGTGGAAGTCAACGCGACCATCATCGAACTCGACAAGCCCTACCTGCTGGCCATCGCGCGCGACATCACCGAGCGCAAGGCGAACGAAGCCAAGATCAATCGGCTTAACCGGATTTACAGCGTGCTCAGCGGCATCAATACCACCATCGTGCGCGTCAACGAGGAGGAGGATCTGTTCAGGGAGGCGTGCCGTATCGCGGTGGAGCATGGCAAGTTCAGCTTCGCATGGATCGGCAAGTTCGATGCGGACACCCGGCAGGTGACGCCGGCCGCCCAGGCGGGCCGCGACGACGGTTATCTGGCGCAAATCAATCTGACCGCGCGCGAGGATGCTCCGGGAGGCTGTGTGTTAGCCGCACAAGCGCTGACGCGGGCGAAGCCGGTGGTCTGCAACGACATCGCCGGCGACGAACGCATGTCAGGCTGTCGCAGCGAGGCGTTGAGCCGCGGCTATCGTTCCGTGACAATATTTCCGCTGGTCGTGGAAGGGCGGCCGGTCGGCGTGTTCGCTCTCTATGCCTCGGAACCGGGCGTGTTCGATGACGATGAGATGAGGCTGCTGGTCGAGATGGCGGGCGATATTTCATTTGCCCTCGATCACCTCAAAAAGGAGGAACGCCTTAATTATCTTGCCTATTTCGATGCCATTACCGGCCTGCCGAATCGCACGCTGTTTTTTGACCGGGTCGATCAGTGGATCAACACGATGTACCGCAACGGGAATAAATTTTCCGTGGTCATGCTGGACATCAAGCGCTTCAGCAGCATCAACGAATCTTTCGGCCGGAAGGCGGGGGACGATCTGTTGCGCCAGGTTGCGCAGCGGCTGAAAGAGGCACTCGATGAAACGGCCATTCTGGCCCGAATTTCAGCCGACAGTTATGGTATCGCCATCTTGCACGGCGACGAAGGCGCGAACATCGCCCATGTCCTCGAGAAGATATTGTCCGGAATAGACAATCGATCGTTCATGCTCGGTGAAGAGGAATTACGCATATCGGTCAGGGCGGGCATCGCCCTTTTCCCCGACGACGGGAAAGACGCCGATACCTTGTTCCGCAACGCCGAAGCTGCGCGGAAAAAGACCACGCTCTCCAGCGACAAGTATTTATTCTATACCCCCGAGTTCAATGCCCGTGTCGCCGAGAAGCTTAAGCTAGAAAACAAACTGAGAATAGCGCTGGAGCAGAAGCAACTGGTGCTGCATTACCAGCCCAAAGTCGATCTCGGGAGCGGCCTGATCAGCGGACTGGAGGCACTTATGCGGTGGAATGATCCCGACGCCGGCCTGGTGCCGCCGGTGAAATTCATTCACGTGCTCGAAGAAACCGGGATGATCATCGAGGCAGGTTCCTGGGCTTTGGCGCAGGCGATGGCGGATTACCGGGAATTACAAAAAAACGATTTGTCTCCTCGCCGGATTGCCGTCAATGTCTCGCAGGTGCAACTGCAAAGAAATGATTTCGTCAGCACCATAGCGCGCGCGGTGAGCGGCGTCGGGGACATGGCAGGCGGCCTGGAGATCGAGATTACCGAGAGCCTGATCATGCAGGACATCGAGGCCAACATCGAGAAGCTCCGGGCTATCCGGGAGATGGGAGTGGAGGTGGCGATTGACGATTTCGGCACGGGCTACTCCTCGCTCAGTTATATCGCCAAGCTGCCGGTCAATTCATTAAAAATTGACCGCGTATTCATTATCAACATGACCAGCAATCCCGACGATTTGAGCATCGTGTCCACGATCATCACCCTGGCGCATTCGCTGGATATGAAAGTGATTGCAGAAGGAGTGGAAACTCAGGAACAGGCGAGCCTGCTGCGGCTGCTCAAGTGCGACGAGATTCAGGGCTATCTCTTTAGCCCGGCGGTTTCCGCGGATCAGATCGAGGAATTTCTGCGCAAGAAAAAATCACTGTGAATATTGCAAGTGATCGAGTGTATCCCCGTGTTCGGCGGTGGACCGCCGGTCGTTGCGCTCGCGGATGTTGGCCTCAACCTCGCGTCTCAGGGTCTGTTCATCTGGAATGCGTTGCGACTTGCTGCACCAATCGGCCGCGGGGCCGGGGAAACGGCCGGCAGTGGGCGGCTTAGGCGTCGAGAAACAATAATTTGGACATTTGCGGCGAATCCGCGCGTCTGCGGCGTTGCGAGCCTTGCATCCATCGCGGATTCGCCGCAACAAATGTCCAACTTATTATTTCTCGACGCCTTATGCCAACTGGCCGTGGCAGTGCTTGTACTTCTTGCCCGAGCCGCAGGGGCAGGGATCGTTGCGTCCGACCTTGGCTCCGTGCCGTACGAAGGGCTGTTGCTCCGTGTCGCCGGCCTCCGCCAACGCCTCATCGTAGCCGGCGTGCTGGTATTGCACATTCTTCGGCAGGGGAATGACTTCCACGGCCTCCACGTCCTCTTCGCTGCGCACCTGCACCGTCATCACCACCTGGGTGACCTCGCGCTTGATGGTATCCAACAGCTCTGAAAACAGATCGAACGCCTCGCGCTTATACTCCTGCTTGGGGTCCTTCTGGGCATACCCCCTCAGATGGATCCCCTGGCGCAGATGATCCAGGGCCGCCAGGTGTTCGCGCCAGTGGGCGTCCAGGCTTTGCAGCATGATGGCCCGCTCGAAGTGATGCATCACCTCGCCGCCCACCTGATCCATCTGGGCCTGGTATTGGGCATGACCCGCTTCGACGATGCGACCGCGCAGGCTGTCCTCGTGGAGGTCGGCTTCCTTGGCCAGCCATTCGCGCAAAGGCAGGTGAAGCTGAAATTCGGCGGCAAGGGCCTTTTCCAGGCCCGGCACGTCCCATTGCTCTTCCATGCTCTGAGGCGGGATATACTGGGCGACGGTACCCTGAAGCACGTCTTCGCGCATGGCGTGTATGGTTTCGGAGATGTCCTGCGCCTCCAGCAACTCGTTGCGCTGTTGATAGATGACCTTGCGCTGGGCGTTGGACACGTCGTCATATTCCAGCAACTGCTTGCGAACGTCGAAGTTGCGGGCCTCCACCTTGCGTTGGGCGTTCTCGATGGCGCGGGTCACCCAGGGATGTTCGATGGGCTCGCCCTCCGGCATCTTCAGACGGTCCATGATGGCCGCCACGCGGTCGGAGGCGAAAATCCGGAGCAGGGAATCCTCCAGCGACAGGTAGAAGCGGCTGGAGCCCGGGTCTCCCTGGCGCCCGGCGCGTCCGCGCAACTGGTTGTCCACCCGCCGCGACTCGTGGCGTTCGGTGCCGATAATGTGCAGCCCGCCCAAGGCTACCACCTGGTCGTGGACCTTCTGCCACTCCGCCTTGATTTGGGCGGTGCGGGCACTCTTCTCGTCTTCCGTGAGCTTCTCGTCCTCTCGAATGCGGTCGAGTTCCGTCTGGATACTCCCGCCCAGGACGATGTCGGTTCCGCGCCCGGCCATGTTGGTGGCGATGGTGATCATCTTGGGCCGGCCCGCCTGGGCCACGATTTCCGCCTCCCGCCCGTGCTGCTTGGCGTTGAGCACTTGATGCGGCAGCTTCTCCTTGCTCAGCAGGGAGGAAAGAAACTCGTTGTTCTCAATGGACGTGGTGCCCACCAGCACGGGCTGGCCCCGGCCATAGCAGTCCTTGACGTCTTCGATGATGGCCCCGGCCTTTTCCTTGGCCGTGCGGAACACCTGGTCCATGCGGTCGTCGCGGACCATCGGCCGGTGCGTGGGGATCACCACGGTTTCCAGGCTGTAGATCTCCTGGAATTCGTAGGCCTCGGTATCGGCGGTACCGGTCATGCCCGCCAGCTTGTGGTACATCCGGAAGTAATTCTGGAAGGTGATGGAGGCCAGGGTCTGGTTTTCCTTCTGGATACTCGCCCCCTCCTTGGCCTCCACCGCCTGATGCAGCCCGTCGGACCAGCGCCGGCCAGCCATCAGCCGCCCGGTGAACTCGTCGACGATGACCACCTCCCCGTCCTGCACCACGTAGTGCTGGTCCCGGTGGTACAGGGCGTGGGCGCGCAACGCCGCGTATAGGTGGTGCATCAGGCTGATGTTCGCGGCGTCGTACAGACTGGTGCCAGGCGGCAGCAGGCCCGCCTTGGCAAGCAGCCCCTCGGCATGCTCGTGACCGGCCTCCGTCAGCAGCACCTGGTGGGCCTTCTCGTCCACGCTGAAGTCGCCCGGACCGTCTTCCACCTCCTGGCGGGTGAGGTTCGGCACCAGGGTGTTCACCCGGACATACAGGTCCACGTTGTCCTCGGACTGCCCCGAGATGATCAGCGGGGTGCGCGCCTCGTCGATCAGGATGGAGTCCACTTCGTCCACGACGGCGTAGTTCAGGGGACGCTGCACCCGTTCCGCGGGCTCGAACACCATGTTGTCGCGCAGATAATCGAATCCGAACTCGTTGTTGGTGCCGTAGGTGATGTCCGCCGCATAGGCCTCCTGCTTTTCCTCGTGGCCAAGCTGTGACAAGTTGACCCCGACGCTAAGCCCCAGGAAACCGTAGATCCGGCCCATCCACTGGGCATCCCGTTGCGCCAGGTAATCGTTCACGGTGACCACGTGCACGCCCTTGCCGGAGAGCGCATTGAGATAGGCGGCCAGGGTGGCCACCAGGGTCTTGCCCTCGCCGGTGCGCATCTCGGCGATCTTGCCGTAGTGCAGCACCATGCCGCCGATCAACTGCACGTCATAATGGCGCATCTGCAATACCCGCTTGCCCGTTTCCCGCACCACGGCGAACGCCTCGGGCAGCATGGCGTCAAGGGACTCTCCCTTCTGGTAGCGTTCCTTGAAGACATCGGTCCGGGCGCGCAACTCCGCGTCCGAGAGCCCGGCGATGCCGGGCTCCAAGGCGTTGACGGCCTTCACCGCTTGCAGATACTGCTTGACGAGCCGCTCGTTGCGGCTACCGAATACTTTTTTGAGCAGAGTGGATAACATGGAATACCGGATGTCGTGAAGTTCCAGCGCGGACCGGCCTGAGAACCGGCCGGCGCCACGTCGATGACGTGTCTTTAATGCCCCAAAATAAAGGCTGTGAGGCGATCAGCGTGCCGCTTGATACTGCCGGGCCAGGTTCTTCGCCACCAATTCGTTGCGCGCCGCCAGGAGAAACTTGGCCGGGTTCTGCGCCACGCCCTGGTAACGCACCTCGAAATGCAAATGCGGCCCGGTGGAGCGGCCAGTGCTACCCACCTCGGCGATCTTCTGGCCCCTCAGCACGATATCCCCCACCTTTACCAGTCGCTTGGATGCGTGCGCGTAGCGGCTCATCAGGCCGTTGCCGTGGTCAATATCAATCATATTACCATATTCGGGGTTGTAATATGAGTCGACGACGACGCCGCCGGCCGCCGCATATATCGGCGTGCCGACCTCCGCAGCGAAGTCGATGCCGGGATGGAAGGCCTTGCGGCCGGTGAAGGGATCGATGCGCCAGCCGAAGTCCGAGGAGTGCCAGTCGGCAGCCACGGGTTGACCCGAAGGCAGCAGGGTGTTCCGCAGGTGTTCCTGGGAGAGAATGGAGTTCAGGACGGCAAGCTGGTCGCCGTGGTCATCGATCTGCACGGAAACCTTGTCCACCAGGCCGCGAAACTCCTCCAGGGAAAGGTCCCTCTGTGGCATGCCAGACTCCGGGCCGCCTTCCGGCGCGGGACGGTCAAAGCTGAAATCCTGGGGCTTAAAACCGGCCCTTTTCGCCAACTGCTCCCCCAGACCGTCCAGGCGCAGCATCTGCGCCTGCATTTGACCGACCTTGATGGCCATGGCGTTCAGGCTGTCCTGCACGTAGACCCGGCTCCTCTTCGCTTCCTGCTCCCGCGCCTTGGTAATCAAGGCCTGCAGATAGGGACTCCCGATGTCCACCGCACTGATCACCGTGAAGTAGTACAATAGGCCGGCCAACAGAAGTGTAAGCGAGAGCAGCGCGGACGCCGAGAGCGCGATTTGGGCGCTGCCGAAGGTAATGGTCCTGTTTTTACCCGGTTTGTCGGAAACAAGGATGATGTTCACTGTCCCCCCTTATCATGGTCGCTACCAATCGGCACGAGTGTCGCCGGCTTGCCTACGCGAATCCCCATGCCGGAATTGAATTTTTTTCTGAACGCCTCACCCACTTTGCGCAAGCTCGTAAGTCAGGCGACGCAGTTGATGGACACCGAGCGCACCTTCCGCGCGGCCGCTCCCCAGGCGCTGGCCAGGCATTGCAGGGTAGCGGGCTTGGAGCACGGTATCCTGATGATTATTAGCGATAACGGCGCAATTGCGGCAAAACTTAAGCAACAGCAATCTACCTTGCTGATCAATCTACAGAAGCGCGGCCTCAAGATCAGTTCGATCCGGATCCGGGTGCATCCGGTGCAACGGGCTGCTCCGGCCGTGGCCAAAGGCGCGGCGCTCGGCCCGCAGGCGGTGGCAACCCTGCAGGATCTCGCGCAACATCTTGACGATTCACCGCTGAAAAAGGCCTTGCAGGCCATGATAGCGGGGCATTCGAACAAGAAGGAAGTTAAATCAAATTAATATCAAACGCTCCACCACGAACAGGGCGGCGAAGGCCAGCAGGAAGACCACGGCGAACTTGAACACCTGCCAGGCCAAGCGCAGGTAACGCCCGTCGCGCGTGAACAGATAAGCGGCAATCGCGCCGCCGCGTGTAACACTTAATACTTAACAGGTCCTAAGAACGATCAAACCGGGGTTCCCGCGGCAAGCTAGTTCTTACGCGGCATAGCCTTGCAGCTTGAGGAATGCCTCCGGCACCCGTTCCCCGCTCTCGAAGGTCGCGTACTCCCAAGCCTCGGCATCCACCAGCAGGCTGCGCAGCAGACGGTTGTTCATCGCATGGCCGGACTTGAATCCGGTGAAGGCCCCGATTAGGGGATGGCCAAGCAGGTAGAGGTCGCCAATGGCATCGAGTACCTTGTGCTTGGCGAACTCGTCTTCGTAGCGCAGCCCGTCGCTGTTAAGGATGCGGAACTCATCCATCACGATGGCGTTGTCCAGGCTTCCGCCCAACGCCAGACCCTGCGACCGCAGCGCTTCCACGTCCTGCATGAAACCGAACGTCCTCGCCCTGCTCACCTCCTTGATGTAGGACGTGGCGGCGAAATCCACGCTGACCGATTGACTGGTGCTGTCCAGCACGGGATGGCTGAAGGCGATGGTGAAGTTCACCTTGAAGCCGTCGTACGGGTCGAAACGCACCCATTTATCGCCATCGGTCACCGTCACCGTCTTCTTGATGCGGATGAATTTCTTGAGGGCGGCCTGTTCCTCGATCCCGGCGGATTGCAGCAGGAAGACAAAGGGGCCGGCACTGCCGTCCATGATGGGCACTTCCGGCGCGGTCAGATCGACATAGGCGTTGTCGATCCCCAGCCCGGCGAATGCGGACATCAGGTGTTCCACGGTGGACACCTTCACCGCCCCGTTTTCCAGGGTGGACGAAAGCCGGGTATCGCCGACGTTGTGCGGGGTTGCCTTGATCTCCACGGGTGCCGGCAGGTCCAGGCGCCGAAATACGATCCCGGTGTCGGCCGCGGCCGGACGCAAGGTAAGATACACCTTCTCTCCGGTATGCAATCCCACACCGGTAGCGCGAATGATGTTCTTCAAAGTGCGCTGCTTGATCATGCACGAACCCTTTTCATTGGCGTTTTACGCCCGCAAAATGGCGTCAGCTTAGCACAGCGCGCAAGAATACGCCATCCCCGGGGCCACGGGCCACCGCGGGTGCCATCGATACCAACGCAACGGCGGCCTACACCCCGCACTTCTCCCGGGACACGGCGCGCGCCCTAGTCCGCCTGCTTGCGCAGGAAGGCCGGAATATCCAGCAGTTCCACGCCGGATTGCTTCATGGCCTCTATGGTGGCGTCACGGCGCCGCCGCATCACCGCGGGCTGGTCGAGCACGGCATAGTCCACCTGTTCCATCGCGACCGGCGCGCTGTCGGTACCGGTCTTAATAATGGTCAACGGTTTATTCTGCTGACGGTTGACAGGGAGGCCCAGGCCGGTGGCCACCATGGTCACGCGCAACCCGTCCTGCATGCTTTCGTCGATCACCGTGCCGACGATTACCGTGGCGTCGTCGGCGGTAAAGCCCTTGATGGTATTCATAACGTCATGGACCTCCTTCATCTTGAGGCTCATGCTGGCGGTGATGTTCACCAGTATCCCGCGTGCCCCGGACAGGTTGACGTCTTCCAGCAGCGGACTGGCAACGGCCTGTTCCGCGGCGATGATGGCGCGGTCCGCCCCGGCGGCCTGGGCGGAGCCCATCATGGCCATACCCATCTCGGACATCACCGTCTTGACGTCGGCGAAGTCCACGTTCACCAGCCCCGGGCAGTTGATCACCTCGGCGATGCCCGCCACGGCGCCGTAGAGCACGTTGTTGGCGGCCTTGAAGGCGTCCAGCATGCTGACGTCGTCGCCCAGCACGTGCATCAGCTTCTCGTTGGGGATCACGATCAGCGAGTCCACATGCCGCGACAGGGCTTCGATTCCCTCGTGGGCCACCCGCTGGCGCTTGCCCTCGAACACGAAGGGCTTGGTCACCACCGCCACGGTGAGAATGCCCAATTCCTTGGCCACTTCCGCCACGATGGGCGCGGCCCCGGTCCCGGTCCCGCCGCCCATGCCCGCCGTGATGAAAAGCATGTCGGCCCCCTCGATGAACTCGGCGATGCGCTCCCGGTCCTCCAGGGCCGCCTCGCGGCCGATCTCCGGATTGGCGCCCGCACCCAGTCCCTTGGTGACCGACGGGCCCAGTTGCAGGGTAGTCTTGGCCTGATTGCGGTTAAGGGCCTGGGCGTCGGTATTGGCGCAAATAAACTCCACCCCCTGCACGCCTTGAGCGATCATGTGGTCCACGGCGTTGCCGCCGCAGCCCCCGACGCCGATCACCTTGATTACCGCATCCTGAGTTTGTGAATCCATGATTTCGAACATTGCTCCCTCCTTCGCTTGTGCAACCGACAGTCACCCCAAAAAACACCGGCCACCGCCCCTGTGCTGCCGACAGTGCCGCGCCCACCCTCAAAAATTGCCTTGGAACCAACTCTTCATCTTGTCCAGAATCTGCTGGAACGAACTGCTCTGCATCCGCACCAGATGGTGCCGCTGGTGCTGCTCCAGACCGGCGAACAGCAGCCCGACGCAGGTGGAATAGCGGGGGCTGCGCACCACCTCCGCCAAACCGCCCTGGTACTGGGGAACCCCCAGGCGGACCGGCATGTGGAATACCTCCTCGCCCAATTCCACCATGCCCTGCATGGCGCTGCTGCCCCCGGTAATCACGATGCCGGAGGACAGCAGGTCCTCGAACCCGCTACGGCGCAACTCCGCCTGCACCAGCCCATAGAGCTCTTCCACCCGCGGCTCAATCACCTCCGCCAGGGTCTGACGCGAAAGCTGGCGCGCGCCGCGTTCGCCCACGCCGGGCACCTCCACCATTTCGCGCGGGTCGGCCAACTGCCGCAGGGCGCAGCCGTAAGTGCGCTTGATGTCCTCGGCGTCCTTGGTCGGCGTGCGCAGGGCCATGGCGATGTCGTTGGTAATCTGGTCCCCGGCGATGGGAATCACCGCCGTATGGCGGATGGCCCCGTCGGTGAACACGGCGATGTCGGTAGTGCCGCCGCCGATGTCCACCAGGCACACCCCCAGGTCCTTTTCGTCCTCCGACAGGACCGCCATCGCCGAGGCCAGGGGCTGCAGGATCAGGTCGCGCACCTCCAGGCCGCAGCGCCTGACGCATTTGACGATGTTCTGAGCCGCACTCACCGCGCCGGTGACGATGTGCACCTTCACTTCCAGGCGCACGCCGCTCATACCCAGCGGTTCGCGCACGTCTTCCTGGCCGTCGATGATGAATTCCTGGGTCAGGATGTGCAGGATCTGCTGATCCATGGGGATGTTCACCGCCCGCGCCGTCTCGATCACCCGGTCCACGTCGGCCTGGGTGACCTCCTTGTCCTTGATGGCCACCATGCCGTGGGAATTGAAGCCCTTGATATGGCTGCCGGCGATGCCGGTGTAGACCTCCCGTATTTTGCAGTCGGCCATCAGCTCGGCCTCTTCCAGGGCGCGCTGGATGGCGTTCACCGTGGATTCGATGTTTACCACCACGCCTTTTTTCAGGCCCCGGGACGGGTGGTTTCCCATGCCGATGATTTCCATCCGCCCCTCGGGCAGCACCTCCGCCACGATGGCGATGATCTTCGAGGTGCCGATGTCCAGCCCCACGATCAGATTTTTCTGTTCCTTGGCCTTGCTCATGCCCTTCTCCCTGTCCCGACCGCCGTCCCCGCGACGCTCGGCCAGCGCACGGCAAATCCATTTGGATAACGCAAATCCACGTAGCGCACCGTCCCGGGAATCTTGGCGATGGTCTGGTCGTAGACCGCCACGAACTTCGCCAGGCGCGCATCCGGCTGCTCCCGTCCCAGTTCGATCACCAGCCCGTTATTCAGACGCACCTCCCATGCACGGCGCGGGGACAGAACGATCTGGGCCAGCGCCAGCTTGAGCGGTTCCAATTCCTCCTTGAAGGTCAGGTAATGCCGCGCAATCTCGCCCTCGTCCCCCGCCTCCCCGATGAACACCGGCAACGGCTTGTTGGATGCCGCCTGGAACAACTCCCCCTTGGTGTCCACCAGGGCCATGTTGCCCCAGCGCGCCAGGGCCTCGTGTTCCTCCAGCACCACTTCCAGCCGGTCCGGCCAGCGCCGGCGCACCGTGGCGCTGCGCACCCAGGGCAGCTTCTCGAAGGCGAGCCGGGCCTGGTCCAGATCCAGGGTGAAGAAATTGCCCTTGAGGGTGCGGCTCACCACGTACTGCACCTGCTCCCGCGTCAAGTGGTTGAGTTGTCCGTTCACCACCACTTGCCGCAACGGAAATATGGGCAGGTGGACCACGAGAAACAGCACCGAATAGAGCAGCAGGATGGCCGCCAGGGCATACAGCAGATCGGCCAGCCACATCAGCAGGTGCGGCTTATTCCACACGGGCCATCTCCAGGATCTCCAGCACCAGTTCCTCGAAACTCTGCCCGCTCTGGCGCGCCGCCATGGGCACCAGGCTGTGGTCGGTCATCCCGGGCGAGGTATTGACCTCCAGGAAATACGGCTTGCCGTCCCGATCCAGCATCAGATCGACCCGCCCCCATCCGCGGCAGCCGAGCACCCGGAAGGCGCTCATCACCCGTTCCGCCAACCGCCGTTCCTCCTCCGCGGGCAGGCCCGGACAAAGGTAGCGGGTGTCGTCCGCGAAGTACTTGGCGTCGTAGTCATAGAATTCGTGGGGGGTCTCGATGCGGATGGAGGGCAGCACCCGGTCGGCCACGATGGGGAACTGCACCTCCTGGCCGTCGATATAGGCCTCCGCCAGCACCAGGCTGTCGTATTTGGCCGCCTCCCGGTAGGCGGCGCCCAATTCCGCCACGGTCTTGGCCTTGCTCACGCCGATGCTGGAACCCTCGCAGGCCGGCTTGACGAAGATCGGCAGCCCCAGTTCCCGCACCACCGCGTCCAGGTCGCTGCCGGCGTCGATCAGACGGTACGCGGGCGTGGGGATGCCCGCCGCCAGCCACAGCAGCTTGCTGCGCCACTTGTCCATGGCCAGTGCCGACGCCATCACGCCGCTCCCGGTGTAGGGTATCCCCAGCAGTTCCAGCGCCCCCTGGATCGTGCCGTCCTCCCCGTAGCGTCCGTGCAGGGCGATGAAAACCCGGTCGAAGCGCTCCGCGATCAACTCGTCCAGGCCGCGGCGGCCGGTGTCGAACGGGTGGGCGTCCACCCCCCGGCGGCGCAGCGCCGCGAGCACGGCGTTGCCGCTCAGGAGGGAAATTTCGCGCTCGGCGGAACGCCCGCCCAGCAGCACCGCCACCTTGCCGAAACGCTCGGGGCCTCCCCTATCGGTCGCGGCGACGGGCGGGAAAGATGCATTCATGTTTTGCTCCTGGCGTCTGAGGCAAGGGGTTCGCCCACGATCCTGACCTCCCGCTCCAACTGCACCCCGTGCCTTTGGCGAACGGCGTCCCGCACCGCTTCGATCAGCGTTTCGATGTCGCCCGCCGTGGCGGAGCCGGTATTCACGATGAAGTTGGCGTGCTTGGGCGACACCATGGCGCCGCCGACGGCCTTTCCCTTCACACCGCAGGACTCGATCAGACGCGCGGCGAAGTCATCGGGCGGGTTGCGGAACACCGAGCCGGCGTTGGGCAGATTCAAGGGTTGGCTGGCGATGCGCCGCTGCAGCAGCGCCCTGATTTTGTTCATGGATGCCTCGCCGTCACCCCGTTCCAGCGCGAACCAGGCGGCGACGAACCATTCCTTGCTGGGCACCCGCCCATCCGCGGGCACGCGCTGCGCCACGTGGCGATAGCCGATTTCGTAATCGGCCGGGCTGCGCTCGTGCCATTCGCCCTTGCGGTTTAGGGTCAGCACACCGGCCACGATCTCCCATGTCTGCGCGCCGTAGCAGCCCGCGTTCATGGCCAGCGCGCCGCCAACCGTGCCCGGGATGCCGGCCAGGAACTCGGCCCCCACCAGCCCGTGGCGGGCCGCGAATCGCGCCACCTTCGGGCTGGCCACCCCGGCCTCGGCGTAGACCAAGTCCGATGAACCGTCGCTTTCCAGCCTGACGGCCTTGCCGCTTTTCCTCTGTTCCAGGCAGAGTTTGTCCAGGGCGCCGTGCAGCAACACGACCGTGCCGCGTATGCCCCCGTCCCGCACCAGCAGGTTGCTGCCCAAGCCCACCATGTACACCGGCTCGTCCGCCGGCAGGGATTTCAGGAACAGCGCCAGGTCCGCGAGGTCGGCCGGAATGTAGGCCCGGTCGGCAGGCCCCCCGGCGCGCCAACTGGTGTGCCGGCTCATGGGCTCGTCCCTGCGCAGCCGCCCGCGCAGGCCATAGCCGGCGGATGCCGCACCGGACGCGGACACGGCGCCGCCAGAGCTTCCCTGGAGGATTTCCTCGCTGCGCCTCATGTTGCGTCCTTTGCCAGCGCCTGGGGCACCTGGCCGATGGAGCCCGCCCCCATGGTGAGCACCACGTCGCCGTCCTGGGCCACGCCGCGGATCGCCTGAGGCAGTTCATCCGCGTGTTCCACAAAAATCGGCTCCACCTTGCCGGCCACCCTGATGGCCCGCGCCAGGGCCCTGCCGTCCGCCGCAACGATGGGCGCCTCGCCGGCGGCATAGACCTCGGTGAGCAGCAGCACGTCCACCGTCGACAGCACCCGCACGAAATCCTCGAACACGTCCCGGGTACGGGTGTAGCGGTGGGGCTGAAAGGCCAGCACCAGGCGCCGCCCCGGGAAGGCGCCCCGCACCGCCTCCAGGGTGGCCTGCATCTCCACCGGGTGGTGTCCGTAATCGTCGATCAGGGAATACGTGCCGCCGCCCTCCAGGGGGATCTCCCCGTAGCGCTGGAAGCGCCTGCCGACCCCCTTGAATTCCGCCAGCGCCTTGACGATGGCGGCGTCCGACGCGCCCACCTCCATTCCCACGGCGATGGCCGCCAACGCATTCTGCACGTTGTGCAATCCGGGCAGGTTCAGGGTGACCGGCAGGTTGCCGCAAGCGGGCTGCGGCGGCTTACCCGCGGGCTTGCGCACCACGGTGAACACCATTTGCCCGTCCTGATGGCTCACATCGGTCGCCCGGATCTGGGCCGCCTCGGACAGGCCATAGGTGGTCACCGGCTTGGTGACGAGCGGCATGATGTCGCGCACGTTGGCATCGTCCACGCACAGCACCGCCATGCCATAGAAGGGCAGGTGCTGCAGGAAATCCACGAACGCCTGCTTGAGGCGGCCGAAATCGTGGCCGTAGGTGTCCATGTGGTCCGCGTCGATGTTGGTGACCACCGCCAGCACCGGCTGCAGGTAGAGGAAGGAGGCGTCGGACTCGTCTGCCTCGGCCACCAGGAATTCGCCGCTTCCGAGCTTGGCGTGGGAGCCCGCGCTGGTAAGCCTGCCGCCGATCACGAAGGTGGGGTCCATGCCGGCCTCCGCCAGGATGCTGGCAACCAGGCTGGTGGTGGTGGTCTTGCCGTGGGTGCCCGCCACTGCGATCCCCTGGCGCAGCCGCATCAGTTCCGCCAGCATCAGGGCGCGCGGCACCACCGGGATGTTGTTCTCCCGCGCCGCCACCACCTCCGGGTTGTCGGCCTGGACGGCGGTGGACACCACCACCGCGTCGGCCCCGGCGATATGCTGCGCCGCGTGGCCGCGCCACACCTTCGCGCCCAGGCCCGTCAGCCGCTGCGTGGCGCCGCTGTCCGCCATGTCCGAGCCGCTCACCTGGAATCCGAGATTCAACAGTACCTCGGCGATCCCGCTCATGCCGGAGCCCCCGATGCCTACGAAATGTACGTGTTTGACCTTGTGTCTCATGTCGCCGCCCTGTTCAATGAAAGGGCACCCAAAGTGGTTTCGGTCTACCCGTCTTCACGCCGCCAGATCCATGCACGCTTGCGCCACCACCGCGGCCGCTTCCGGCTTGCCCAGGGCGCGCGCGGCGGCCGCCATCTCCAGCAGCCTGGCCCGGCTCAGCCCGGCGATGGTGTCGGCCAGGGCCTGCGGGGTCAACTGCGCCTGAGGCAACAGGACGGCCGCGCCCCGGTCGCTCAGGAAACGGGCATTCTGCGTCTGGTGATCGTCCACCGCGTGGGGGTAGGGCACCAGAACGGCCGCGACACCGGCGGCCGCCAGCTCCGACACGGTAAGCGCCCCGGCCCGGCAGATCACCAGGTCGCACCATCCGTATTGCTCTGCCATGTTGCCGATGAAGGCCCGGGTGTCCGCCTCCACCCCCGCCGCGGCATAGTTTTCCCGGAGGGTCTGCAGGTGCCGCTCGCCGGCCTGGTGCACGACCTCCGGCCGCCCCGCGAGGGGCAGCAGGGCCAGCGCCTTTGGCACGGTCTCGTTCAGCGCCGCCGCGCCCAGGCTTCCGCCCACCACCAGCAGGCGCAGCCTGCCGCTGCGGCCCCGAAGACGCGCAACCGGCTGTTGCACGGCGGCAATGTCGGCCCGCACCGGGTTGCCGCACCATGCCGTCTCGGGCCTGGAGCACAGCAGCGGCCGGTCTCCCTTGCCGGCGAACGCCGAAGGAAAGGCCACCATGACCTTGTCCGCCAGGCACACCAGCACCCGGTTGGCGAGCCCGGCCACCGAATTCTGCTCATGAATCACCAGGGGCCTGGCCAGCAGCACCGCCATCATCCCGCCCGGAAATGCCGTGTAGCCCCCCATCCCCAGCACCACGTCGGGGCGGCGCCGGAAGATGACCCGCGCGCTTTGCACGAAGGCCAGGATCAGCGCCAGCGGCAGCAAGAACCAGCGCAGCAGCCCGTTGCCCCTCACCCCGGAGAACTTCACCCAGGCCATCTCGTAGCCCTGCTCCGGCACCAGCCGGGCCTCCATTCCGCTCCGGGTGCCCAGCCACACCACGTCCCAGCCCTTCTCCCGCAAACGGTCCGCGACCGCCAACGCAGGGAAAATGTGGCCCCCGGTGCCCCCGGCCATGATCAGAATGGTCCGGGCGGACACAGTGCGGACAGGTGATGTTTCAGCACGCTGAGGCATCATGCTTTCTCACTCGGCAATCCGGGTTTCCGCAACCGTAAACAGGGCATCATGCCGCGTATCCCTTCGTTAATTGGCGATTTTCCCAGTCCACTCGCAGGAGGAGGGCGATGGCCGCGCAGTTGGCGGCGGCGCCGCTGCCGCCGAAGCTCAGCAGGGGCAAGGTCAACCCCTTGGTGGGCAACATTCCCATGTTCACCCCCATGTTGATGATCGCCTGGACGCCGAGCCATACGCCGATGCCGTGCGCCACCAGGGCCGCAAACGGGCGCTCCAGCCCGTTTGCCTGGCGCGCGATGGCGAACGCGCGCGCCACCAGCCACGCGAACAGCCCGATCACCGCGCATACGCCGGCGAAGCCCAGTTCCTCGGCAATGACCGCCAGGAGAAAATCGGTATGGGCCTCCGGCAGGTAGAACAACTTCTCCACGCTCCTTCCCAGGCCGACCCCCCACCACTCGCCCCGCCCAAAGGCGATCAGGGCGTGGCTCAACTGGTAGCCCTTGCCGAACGGGTCGGCCCAGGGGTCCATGAAGCCGATCACGCGCTGCATGCGGTAGGGCGAGGTCCAGATCAAGAACAGAAAACCCACCAGCAGCAGGACAATCAGGCCGGCAAATTGCTTCCAGCTGAGCCCTCCCAGGAACAGGATGGACATGGCAATGGAGATGATGACCGCAAACGCGCCGAAATCCGGTTCCCGCAGCAACAGCCCCCCCGTCACCAGCATCACCACCAGCATCGGCAGGAAGGCCTTACTGAAGCTGTCCATGTGGGCGGCCTTGCGCACCGTGTAGTCCGCCGCGTACATCACCGCGAACAGCTTCATGAACTCGGACGGCTGCAGGTTGATCACGAACAGCGAAAGCCAGCGCCGGCTGCCGTTGACTTCGCGGCCGATGCCCGGGATCAGAACCACCACCAGCAGCGCGACGCCCAGTATGAAAAGATAAGGTGCCAGCCGCTGCCAGACGCGCATCGGAATCTGGAACAGAAACAACGACAGGAGTACGCTGACGCCGATGAACACGCCGTCGCGCACCAGGAAATAGGTGGCCTGGTGACCCGTGTGGCGGTCGGCCTCGGCGATGGCAATGGAGGCCGAATACACCATCACCAGGCCGAACCCGAGCAGGATCAGCGTGACCCACACCAGCGGCACGTCGTATTCGGGCAGCGAGCGCGGCTCGCGCGGACCGGAGTAGATCATCGCCCCACCCCTCGGCTGCCGCCGACCCGTAGCGCCTCGACCGCGGCCACAAATACCTGCGCCCGGTGCTCGTAGTTGCGAAACATGTCGAAGCTGGCACAGGCGGGGGAAAGTAGGACCGCGTCTCCCGGCCATGCCTGGGAAAAGGCGGCGGCTACCGCTTCCTCCATGCTCCCCGCACGCACCGTCGGTATCCCCGAGCCCTCTATGGCGGTGCCGATCTTTTCGCCATCGCGTCCGATCAGCACCACCGCTCTGGCGTGGCACGCAACCGCATCCTTGAGCGGGCTGAAGTCCTGGCCCTTGCCGTCGCCCCCGGCGATCAGCACGACCTTGGGCCCGCCGGCCTGGGCGGACGAGGGGGGCGTCATTCCCTCCAGCGCAGCCTGGGTGGCACCCACATTGGTGCCCTTCGAATCGTCGTAAAAATGGACCCCATCCACGTCCGCCACCCACTGAACCCGGTGCGGCAGCCCGGTAAACCCGCGCAGTGCCTCAAGCAGAGGGGCCAAGGGCAGCCCGATGGAGCGGCACAGGGCCAGGGCGGCCAGCGCATTGGCGGCGTTGTGCAGCCCCGGGACCGGCAGTTCTTCCAGATGCATGAGTTTGTCGGCGCCGCGGGCGAGCCAGGTTGCGCCCTTCGACTCCAGCAGCCCCCAATCTTCCTCCCCGGGCGGTGCATCCAGGCCGAAGGTGGTAACCGGGCGCCCGGGCAACGCCATCGCCTGCGAGCAGCGGTCTCCGCGGTTCAGCACCTGCGCCCCGGTTCCCTGAAAGATGCGGGCCTTGGCGGCCGCGTAGCGTTCCATGTCGGGATAGCGGTCCAGGTGGTCCTCGCTCACGTTGAGTACCGTCGCCGCGGCGGCGTTCAGGTCGTGGGTCGTCTCCAACTGGAAACTGGACAGCTCCAGCACATAGACGTCGGCCAAGGGGACGGCTTCGTCTCCCAGCACGTCCAGCACCGGCAGCCCGATGTTGCCGGCCACCACCGTTGCCAGCCCGGCGGCCTGGCACATTTTTCCGACCATCGAGGTTACCGTGCTCTTGCCGTTGGAGCCGGTAATCGCCAGGATCGGCAGCGGACCTCGCGGAGCGCGCTGCTCCAGCGCCCGGGCGAACAGGTCCACGTCCCCGACGACTGGAATTCCCCGCGCCTGTGCCCGCTGCAGCACCGGCTCCGCCAGGGGCACGCCGGGGCTCGCCACGATCAAGTCGATACCGTCGATCAGGCGCTCCGTAAAGGCGCCCGCGACCAGTGCCACGGCGGGCAGATCTGCCGCCAGCCGCGCGGCGTTCGGGGGGACGGGGCGGCTGTCGGCCACGCGCAGCCGGGCCCCCTGGCGGACGAGCCAGCGGCTGGCGGAAAACCCGGTTTCCCCCAGGCCCAGCACCAGCACGTTCCTGTCTTTCAACTGGATGTCCATTTCGACCCTTGCCTGGTTGGCGGCGAAGCGCCGCCCCGTTGCGCCCTCATCTCAGTTTCAGCGTGGACAGCCCGAACAGCACCAGCATCATGGTGATGATCCAGAACCGCACCACTACCTGGTTTTCTTTCCAGCCCTTGAGTTCGTAGTGGTGGTGCAATGGGGCCATACGGAAGATGCGCCTGCCAGTCAGCTTGAAGGATGCCACCTGCAGCATCACCGACAGGGTTTCCACCACGAACACGCCACCCATGATGAACAGCACGATCTCCTGGCGCACGATCACCGCCACCGTCCCCAGGGCCGCACCCAGGGCCAGGGCGCCCACGTCCCCCATGAACACCTCGGCCGGATAGGCGTTGAACCACAGAAAACCCAGTCCGGCGCCGCCGATGGAGGCGCAGAATACGGCCAGCTCCCCCGCACCCGGGATATGAGGCAGCCCAAGGTAGCGCGAGAAGTAAAAATGCCCAGCCACATAGGCAAAAATCGCCAGCGCCCCGCCCACCATTACCGTCGGCAGGATGGCGAGGCCGTCCAGGCCGTCGGTGAGATTGACCGCATTGCTGCTGCCGACGATGACGAAATAGGTGAGCACCGCGTAGCCCGTGACGCCGAGGGGGATCGCCACCGTCTTGAAGAAGGGCACGATCAGTTCGGTCTGCGCTGGCAGCGTCGAGCTGTAGGCGAGATACACGGCAACCCCGGCGCCGATCAGCGATTGCCAAAAATACTTGACCTTGGCGGGCAGGCCTTTGGGGTTGCGGTGCACCACCTTGCGGTAGTCGTCCACCCAGCCGATGACGCCGAATCCCACGGTGGTGGCCAGCACCACCCACACGTAGGGATTGCTGAGATCGGCCCACAGCAGCGTGGTGGCCGCGATGGACACGATGATCAGCGCTCCCCCCATGGTCGGGGTGCCGGCCTTGGTCAGGTGAGTCTGCGGCCCGTCGCTGCGCACTGCCTGACCGATTTTGTAGACGGTGAGCTTGCGGATCATGGCGGGGCCCACCACGAAGGAAATGGCAAGGGCGGTCATGGTGGCCAGCACCGCCCGCAGGGTGATGTAGTTGAACACGTTGAAGGCGCGGATATCGTGCCCCAACCATTGAAACAGCGCTAACAGCATGGATTCTCCAACGGTCCGCTACGCAAGACGCCCTTGCCCTTCATCTTCATGACTGCACCTCGAAGCTCTTCACCACCCGCTCCATCTGCATGAAACGCGATCCCTTGACCAGCACGGTCACGTCCGGGGCCAGCAAATTCTCCACCTCCGCCAACAGTTCCTGGATGCGCTCGAAGTGGCGCCCCCCCTGGCCGAAGCCTTGCACGGCGTGGCGGCTCAAGTCGCCCAGGGCGAACAGCCGGTCCACCCCCGCCAGCCGGGCATCTTCCCCGATCTGTCCGTGGAAGTCCTCGGCGCCCGCGCCCAACTCTCCCATGTCGCCCAGCACCAACAGCTTCTTGCCCGGGGCCCCGGCCAGCACGGCAATAGCCGCCCGCACCGAGGCCGGGTTGGCGTTGTAGGTGTCATCGATCAGGGTCGCGCCGTGCAGGCACGGTTTTCTCTGCAGCCGCCCTTTCACGCCGCCGAAGGCGCCGAGACCCGCGGCGATGGCCTCCGCCGGCACCCGCAGGGCCGCCGCCGCGGCGGCGGCGGCCAAGGCGTTGCGCACGTTATGCATGCCGGGGACCTGCAGCGTCGCGGAAATGGAGCCTTCCGGCAGGCGGATTTCCAGTTGGCTGCCGTACACCTCCAGCCTGCAACCGGCGCTGATGGCGGCGGGGTGCTCCAGGCCGAAATCGATCACCCGGCGGGCACCGGCCAGCTTGCGCCAGAGGCCAGCCTCCGGGTCATCCGCATTGATGACCGCCACCCCGTCCGGGCCCAGGCCCTCGAAGATCTCTCCCTTGGCCCGCGCCACCTCCGCCACCGTTCGCAGGCCTTCGAGATGGGCGGCGTGGGCGTTGTTGATCAACGCCACATCCGGCCTGGCGATGCTCGTCAGATAGGCGATCTCCCCCGGATGGTTCATGCCCATCTCGATCACGGCATAACGGTGCCGTCCCCGCAGCCCGAGCAAGGTGAGCGGCATGCCGATGTCGTTGTTCAGGTTACCCCGGGTGGCCAGCACTTCCGCCCCGGCCCGTTCGGCGGCGGCGAGACCCGCCTGCAAGATGCAGCCCAGCATCTCCTTGACCGTGGTCTTGCCATTGCTGCCGGTAACCGCCGCCACCGGCAGGCTGAAGCGGCTGCGCCAGTAGGCGGCCAGGGCGCCCAGCCCGAGACGCGTGTCCTGCACCAGCAGCGCCGGATGGCCCGCCGCTGCGTCGGCGTCCTGGACCATGGCCGCCGTGGCCCCTGCGGCCAGGGCCCGGGGGACAAAGGTGTGGCCGTCGAAGCGCTCGCCCTTGAGCGCCACGAACAGATCGCCGGGTGCGATCGCGCGGCTGTCGGTGGTGACCCCGGTGAAGGTCACGTCGCCGCCGATTCGCTCGCCGCCGATGGCTTGCGCTGCCTGACTCAGACTCAACATGCTCGTTTTCGCTTCCTAATCCCCGATGTTCTCGAGTGCCCGCCGTGCCACTTCCACGTCGCTGAAAGGCAGTCGGACGCCACCGATTTCCTGGTACGGCTCGTGTCCCTTGCCGGCTATCAGCACCACGTCGCCGGGCCGGGCCTGGCTGACCGCTTGAAAAATCGCCGTGGCCCGGTCCTCGATCACGTGGTAATTCTCCTGCAGGCCCTGCACGATGTCGTCGATGATGGCCCGCGGGTCTTCCCCCCGCGGGTTGTCGCTGGTCACGATGACACTGTCCGCGTAACGCGAGCAGACCTCCCCCATGAGCGGCCGCTTTCCCTTGTCCCGTTCGCCGCCGCAGCCGAACACGCAGATCAGCCTGGCGTCTTTCCCGCCGCCGTCCGCCATCACCTGGCGCAGAGCCTGCAGCACCTTTTCCAGGGCGTCTGGGGTATGGGCATAATCCACGATCACGCAGGGTTGCCCCGCTTTGCCCAGCCGCTGCATCCTGCCGGCCACCGGCGTCACCGCGGACACCAGGCGCGCCGCCTCCGCAAGCCCGGCCCCGCTCGCCAGCAGCGCGGCCAGCACCGCCAGCAGGTTGGCGGCGTTAAACGCCCCCAGCAACCGGCTGCGGATGGCGGTCTCGCCCCAGGGGGTATGCACCTCCAGTTCCAGCCCCGCCTCCGAGAGCCGCAGATTGCGCCCGCACACCTCCCCCTTGCCGAGGCCGTAGCCCAGCACCGCCACCGCGCTGTGCCCCAGGGTCCGCGCGAGCTCTGCGCCGAAGGGGTCGCCCAGGTTGAGCACCGCGTGTTTCAGCCCGGGCCAGGCGAACAGCCCGGCCTTGGCGCGGGCGTAGCTCTCCATGTCCCCGTGGTAATCCAGATGGTCCCGGGACAGGTTGGTGAGCACCGCCACGTCGAATGCCATGCCGTTGACCCGCCCCTGGGCGAGGCCGTGGGAAGAGACCTCCATGGCCACGCACTGGGCGCCCTGCGCGAGGTACTCCGCCAGCATTCTTTGCAGCTCGACCGGATCCGGGGTGGTATTGACGGCGACGGAAAGCTCCCCCTCGAAACCGTTGCCCAAGGTCCCCACCACCGCGGTCTTCCGGCCGAGTTCGGTCAGGCATCCGGCCAGCCAATGGGCGCAGGAGGTCTTGCCGTTGGTCCCGGTCACGCCGATCGTCCACAGCTTGCCGGAAGGATCGCCGTAGACCTGGCCGGCAATCGCTCCCGCCAGCCCGCGCAGGCCGGAAAGCCCCAGGTTTGGGATGTTCCATTTGGCCCGATCCCAGTCGAAGCCTTCCTTCTCCCAGATCACGGCGGCGGCGCCCGCCGCGATCGCCTGGGAGATGAATTTGCGCCCGTCGGCACGCTCCCCCGGGTAAGCGAGGAATACTGCGCCCGGCCCGATCTTGCGGCTGTCCGTGGCGAGGGCCTTTAGCTCCACCCCCAAAGCGCCGAGCAGCGCCGGATCGAACGGCGCTGCGCTACCGCGCCCCTGGCCCGCCCCATTGCCGATGGCCGCGGACCTCATGTAAGCTCCTTCACCGCTTCGACCTTGCCCGGCGGAACGACGATCTTGTTCATGGGCGCGTCGGGCGGGATGCCCATCATGCGTAATGCGCCGGCCATTACCCGGCTGAACACCGGTGCGGCGACCTCGCCGCCGTAGTAGTCCGCGCCGCTGGGCTCGTCGATCATCACCGCCACGATCAGGCGAGGATCGCTGGCGGGGGCCATACCCACGAAGGACGCCACATAACGAGTACGGGAATAACGGCCGGACGGGTCCAGCTTGTGGGCGGTGCCGGTCTTGCCGGCAACCCGGTAGCCCACGATCTGGGCGCGGGGCGCGGTGCCACCCGGCTCCACCACCAGCTCCAGCATTTTCCGCACCGCCAGGGCAGTCGCCGGAGAGATCACCTGCCTGCCCGCCACGGGCGCATCCCGCTTGAGGAAAGTGACCGGCATCAGCTCACCGTTGTCGGCGAAAATGGTATAACCTCGCGCCAGTTGCAGCAGGCTCACGGATATGCCATTGCCGTACGCCATGGTGGCCTGTTCTATCGGACGCCAGCTTTCATAAGGACGCAATCTCCCGGACGCCTCCCCCGGGAAGCCGGAGTGCGGCACGCTGCCGAATCCGGCCCGGTTCAAGACGCCCCACATATATTTCGGGGCGAGCGACAGCGCCATCTTGGCGGCCCCCACGTTGCTGGACACCTGGATCACCTGCGCCACCGTCAGCATCCCCTCGGGGTGCGCGTCGTGGATCGTCCACTTGCCGATGGACATATGCCCGGGGGCCGTTTCGATCCGGGTATCGGGCCTCACGGTGCCCGCCTCCAGAGCGGCCGCGACGGTGAAGGGCTTCAGCGTCGAACCCGGTTCGTACGTGTCGGTCACGGCTCGATTGCGGGTGCGTGCGCCGCCCAGCTTGTCGCGGTTGTTCGGGTTGTAGGACGGCACGTTGGCCAGCGCCAGCACCTCCCCCGTCTTCGCGTCCAGCACCACGATGCTGCCTGCCTTGGCCCTGCTCTGCTCCACCTCCCCCTTGAGTTCGCGGTAAGCCAGATACTGGATGTTGCGGTCGATGCTCAGGGCAAGGTCCCGCCCTTCCTGGGGCGTCTTGATGCTTTCCACGTCCTCGACGATGTGCCCCCGGGCATCCTTGATCACTCGCCGGCTGCCCGGTTTGCCGGCCAGCCAGGACTGATAGGCCAGTTCCAGGCCCTCCTGGCCGTTGTCGTCGACGCCGGTGAATCCCAGCACGTGCGCCGTCACTTCCCCGGCGGGATAATAGCGGCGGTACTCCCGCTGCAGAAAGATGCCGGGAATGTCGAGTGCCATCACCTTGGCCGCCAGCTCCGGCGGTAGCTGACGCTTCAGGTAGACGAATTCTCGCCCGCTCTCCGCCAGGCGGCCCTTGATCTCGCTCGCCGGCATGTCCAGATAGCGTCCCAACTGTTGCAACTTGGCGCTGCCGACCTCCACGTCCTGAGGGCTTGCCGCCACCGATTCCACCGGGGTGCTGATGGCCAGCGGCTCACCCCAGCGGTCGGTGATCATGCCGCGGTGGGCGCTGAGCTCGATCACCCTGCTGTAGCGAGCATCCCCTTTGCGCTGCAGGAAATCGTCGTTCAGCCCCTGAAGATAAAGGGCGCGCCCGATCAGGGCCAGGAACCACAGCAGCAGCAGACCCAGCAACAGGCGCGCACGCCACGAGGAGAGGCGCACGGGTAGCGTGGCCTTGGCCTCGTAGCTCATGGCCGCCCCCCCCGCCCTTTCCCGACACCGCCTTGCGCGGGCGCGCTGTCTGCATCCGGGTTGGCGGAAACAATCTCAATGCGGGAGGGGTCGGGCACGCGCATCTGCAGGTATTTGGTGGCGATCTTCTCGATCCTGGAATGCATCGCCCAGGTGCTTTGCTCCAGTTGCAACTGTCCCCACTCCACGTCCAGCTCGCGCGCCCGCTGATGCTCCTGCTGCAACTCCATGAACAGCTTGCGATTCTTGTCCTGGGAGGTGACCACCCCCAACGCGCAAACGACCAAGATCAGAAACAGAAGCAGATTCAGGCGGGTCATGGCGCCGCCCCGGTGCGTTCCGCCACCCGCATTACCGCGCTACGGGCGCGGGGATTGGCCGCCACTTCCTCCGGCCCGGGACGCACGGCCTTTCCCACCAGGCGCAGTTTCGGCGCCGGCAGTTCGCGCTCCCGCACCGGGAGTTTCTGGGGCAGGGCGTCGGGTCGGGAGGCCTCGCGCATGAAGCGCTTCACGATACGGTCCTCCAGGGAATGGAACGCGATCACCACCAGGCGCCCGCCCGGGGCCAGGGCTTCCACGCATTGGGGCAGGACTAGCGACAACTCCTCAAGCTCCTGATTGAGGTAAATCCGTATAGCCTGAAAGGTGCGCGTCGCCGGGTCTTGATATGGCTCGCGCGTACGGACAGCCTTTGCCACGATCTCGGCCAGTTGCCGTGTGGTGTCGACAGGAGCGTGCGCTCTTGCCGCAACAATCGCCCTTGCAACCTGTTTAGCAAACCGTTCTTCACCATACAGTTTTATCACCTTTGCTATCTGATCTTCGGTTGCCGCTGCGAGCCATTCCGCCGCCGTTCGGCCGGAATCCGTATCCATCCGCATATCCAGCGGACCCTCCCGGCGGAAGCTGAAACCACGGGCGGCATCCTCCAGTTGCGGCGAAGAAACCCCCAGATCCAGCAATACGCCGTCCACCCGGGCCACCCCCAGGCCTTCCAGCACCTGTCGCAACCGCGCGAAACTGCTGTGAACGATGGTAAATCTCTCGTCCTTTATCGCAGCGGCCTGCTTCACCGCCGACGGGTCCCGGTCCAGGGCCAGCAACCGGCCATTTGCGCCCAATTTGCCCAAGATCAGGGTGCTATGGCCGCCGCGCCCGAAGGTCCCATCCACATAGAAACCGTCGGGCCGGAGGTTCAGCGCTTCCACCGCCTCCCGCAACAACACCGGCCTGTGCCCGAGGTCCCCGCTCACAGCGAGAAACCCGCCAGATCGAGCGGCAGTACGTTCTCCCCTTGAGCCATGGCAAGCTCCAGCTGGCCTTGCCATCCTTCCTGGCTCCACAGTTCGAGATGGCCCCCTTGGCCGACCAGCATCACCTGCTTTTCCAGCCCCGCAAATTGGCGCAGCACGGGCGGAACCAGCAGGCGCCCCGCAGCGTCCAGCTCGATGTCCTCCGCCATACCCACCAGCAGGCGCTGCAATAGACTGGCCTGCTGGTTAAGGCTGGGCAAGGAAGTGATCTTCTCCTGGATGGGTTCCCAGGCGGGCTGAGGATAGAGCAGCAGGCAGCGGTGCGGATGGGCGGTCATCACCAGCCGCCCCTCGGCCAGCGACTGCAAGGCGTCGCGGTGCTTGCTCGGCACGGCGAGACGGTTCTTCGCATCCAGGTTTAAGGCTGTCGCACCGCGGAACATGAGTCGCCCATAGATAGAAACGATGATTACTTAACCCACAATTTCCCACTTTTATCCACCGGTTCCCACTATAGATAAAAAAGACCACCCGGTCAAGGCGATCCACCGACCTTTTTGTTTGTTCCGACAATGACTTAAGTTACAGATAATTAACTCTGTCTTTATACTTTCCAAATAATGGGATAGCAAAAAAACCGAAAGTTAAGCATTAAGATAAGGCAGGGAGATTTTAAGGCGGGCGAAAACGATACCGCCGGGGAACGGCGCTAGGAGCCTGTCGGACTTGAAGAATCGAAGCGAAAATTCGGCTGGCCGAGGACAGATTTTGTCGATTTTGCAGGTCAATAGTCGTTCTATTGACCAAAAAAGCGGCGAAATATGGACCGGTCAGGTGGATTTGCAGCCGATTTCCTTTAAGTCCGACAGGCTCCTAGCACATTTCAGTTCGGGAAATGGTCATCACGATGGGCGGCCGGTGGCGGCGGGCCTCTCGCTCTCGCCGGACGCGCTGGATATGTTGGGGAGAAGCTGGCCGATAAGCCGGGTTCTGTCGGGGACAGTCATTCATCTAGGCCGGCGGTCTCCCGCCGGCTCGAGCAACCTACCCGGGAACAGTGCGAGCCACACTATCGTTCCCCTATTTGGTCTTGCTCCGGATGGGGTTTACCCTGCCGTTCGCGTTGCCGCGAACGCGGTGCGCTCTTACCGCACCTTTTCACCCTTGCCTGTGCCTTGCGGCCATCGGCGGTTCGGCTCTCTGTGGCACTTTCCATAGCCTCACGGCTTCCGGCGGTTAACCGGCATCCTGCTCTGTGGAGCCCGGACTTTCCTCTCCGCGACCGAAATCGCGCAGCGACTGTCTGGCCAGCTTCGCGAAAATTATATCACGATCATGCAGTTAAGAGATAGCCGCCGGGCGCTCAAACCAGCCTCCAGCCGACGGCGCCGCCCGCCCGCAACGGCACCAGCACATCGTCGCCAAAAGGCAGTTCCGCGGGCACCTGCCAGTCCCGCCGCTCCAGGGTGATGATTTCCCGGTTGCGCGGCAATTCGTAGAAATCGGCACCGTAATGGCTGGCGAACCCTTCCAGCTTGTCCAGCGCCCCGGCCGCCTCGAACACCTCGGCGTACAACTCGATGGCCGCGTGGGCGGTGTAAATGCCGGCACAGCCGCAGGCCGTTTCCTTGGCGGAGCGCCCGTGGGGCGCGCTGTCGGTGCCCAGGAAGAATTTCGGGTTGCCGCTGGTGGCCGCGGTGGTCAGCGCCCGCCGGTGTTCCTCGCGCTTGAGCACCGGCAGACAGTAGAAGTGCGGGCGCATCCCGCCGGCAAACATGGCGTTGCGGCTGTACAGGAGGTGATGGGCGGTAATGGTGGCCGCGACGTTGTCCGGGGCGGATTCCACGAAATCCACCGCGTCGCCGGTGGTGATGTGCTCGAACACCACCCGCAGCCCGGGGAAGCGCTTGAGCAGGGGGACCAGCACGCGCCCAATGAACGCCTGCTCGCGGTCGAACACGTCCACCCCGGGGTCGGTCACCTCGCCGTGCACCAGAAGCACCAGGCCATGTTCCTGCATAGCCTCCAGCGCGGGGTAACAGAGGGCGATGTCGGTCACCCCTTCGTCCGAGTTGGTGGTAGCTCCGGAGGGATATAGCTTCACGCCGTGCACGATGCCACTCGCCTTGGCCCGGACGATCTCCTCCGGGCGGGTATTGTCGGTGAGGTACAGCGTCATCAGCGGATCGAAGCTTGCCCCCTGCGGCAGGGCGGCGAGGATGCGCTCCCGGTAGGCGCGCGCCGCGTCGGTGGTGGTGACCGGCGGACGCAGATTGGGCATGATGATGGCCCGGGCGAAGCGGCGCGCGCTGTGGGGCAGCACGGCCCGCATCGCCGCGCCGTCGCGCAGGTGCAGGTGCCAGTCGTCGGGACGGGTCAGGGTGATTCGCGTCATAGCGCTGCTCTGTGGCTTAGGCGTCGAGAAATTTCTCGACGCCTTAGGGGGCAGGTCCCGGAACGGGATTAGCGACCCGCCGTGCGGGCCTTGTCATACCAATACCGGGCCGTCTTAGGGTCGGGCTTCACCCCTAGCAGCCCTTTTTCATAGATCTGGCCCAGGCTCTTCATGGCCGGCACATGGCCCCTTGCCGCCGCCTGATTGAACCAGTACAGGGCCTTCTCGTTGTCCTGCTCGACCCCGGACGCACCAGTCTCGTAGCGCATGGCGAGCTGATACTGGGCCTCCGCGTCACCGTCGCGGGCGAGCTTTTGCAGACCGGGCGCCCCCTGGCGCAGTTCCTCAACCACTTCCTCCCCCAGGTTTTCCATGAAATGGAGCAGTTTGATGGCGTCCTGATATCCCTGGGCCGCCGCCTTGGCCAGCAGATTGTCGCCGCGCGCCCGGTCTTGCTGCACCCCGCGCCCGCTCCGGTACATCTCGCCCAGCAGGGTTTGCGCCTCGCTGTTGCCCTCTTCGGCCGCCCGGCCCAGCCATTCCTCCGCCTTGCCGTAGTCGCGTTGCACGCCCTGGCCGTACAGGTACATCTTACCCAGGCTCAACTGGGCCTGCACATTTCCGCGCTTCGCCGCCTTTTCGTGCCAGTCGGCCGCCAGTTTCAGGTTTTTCGGCACTCCTCTGCCTTGTTCGTACATTTCGGCCAGGGCCTGCTGGGCATATGCGTTACCCTGCTCCGCGGCCCGCTCGAACCAGTACGCGGCCAGTTTGTCGTCCCGCGCATAGCCTGCGCTGCCATCCTTGTAGATCACGGCCAACAGCACCTGCGCACCCTGGTTACCCCGCTCCGCCGCCTTGGCGATCATCGCGGCCTCTTCCGGGGTGGTGGCAAGGCTGGCGGTCGGAATAACCGCCAGCGGCAACAGCAAGAGCAGGGCGCTCAAGAGTTTTCTCATGCTAGGCGTCCAGGATTCAATTAAAATCATTAATTATATCCTACAATAGCGTGCTCCGGCGAAGACAGGGGATGCCAGACGGGACAGGCAGCGCCGGGTGCATAAAAGGTGCACAAAAGGCAATCCGACCGACCGTTTGGGTTATAATTGCCGGGCAATGCCCGACTGACCTTGAGTTTGGAGCACAACGTGGCGGACAGCGATCTCTCTTCTTCATGGTTCGACGCATTCGGCAACGACCTCTACAGCTTCTGCGCTTGCGTCACGCTGCTCACCCTCTATCATCTCTATCTGCGCCACAAGGTACGCAAAGACCCCACCTATACCGTGCAGGCGGTCAACGTCCTCGCACGCACTGCATGGGTGGAGGCCATGATGAAGATCGGCAAGCCGGATGTGATCCCCATTCAGACGCTGCGCAACTCCACCATGGCGGCCACCTTTCTGGCGTCTACCTCGGTGCTGCTGATCATCGGGGTGCTCACCCTGAGCGGCCAGGGGGAAAAACTGAGCGGGGCCTGGCATGCGTTGAACGTCTTCGGCTCCAAGCACTCGGAACTGCGGGTGGCCAAGCTGATCCTGCTGCTGCTCGACCTGTTCGTGGCCTTCTTCAGTTTTTCCATGTCCATCCGCGTGTTCAACCACGTGGGCTACATGATTAACGTGCCGGTATCCATGCACCAGAGGGCGATCTCCCCGCAACACGTGGCGGTGCACCTGAACAGCGCCGGCAGGTATTACAGCATCGGCATGCGCGCGTACTATTTCGCCGTCCCCGTGGTGTTCTGGCTGTTCGGTCCGCACTTCATGCTGCTGTCCACCATCGCCCTGATCATCGTGCTGTGCAAACTCGACCGCGCCCCGAAGATTCTGGCACAGGACTACCGTGCTTGAGAATTCCGGCCCTCTCCCGCCGTGCGCGCGGCCCATATTCGGCCGCCGCCCGAGAATTGACTTAAAATGTGCGCATTGCATATTAGCAAGGATATACTTTTTCAACGTGCCCAAACCGAGGTGACAGACATGATCGACCGCGCGATTGCGTTGCTGGCCTTGCTGGTGCTGGGGGCTGCCCCCGCGCTGGCCGCCCCTGACGGCGCCAGGCTATATTCGCAGAACTGTGCCGCCTGCCACGGCGAGAACGGGACGGGGGGTATCGGGGTCCCCTTGGCATTGCCCTCGTTCCAGGCCACCATCAGCGATGACTACATTCGCAAGACCATCATCAACGGTCGCCCGGGGAGGGTGATGCCTTCCTACAAGGCATTGAACAAGGACCAAGTGGAGGCCCTGGTCCGCTACGTGCGCTCCTGGAACAAGGGCAAGGCCGTCACCTACTCGGCGCTGCCGGTGAAAGGGGACCCGAAACACGGCGCCCAGCTGTATGCCGAGGAATGCGCTTCCTGCCACGGGGCCGATGGGGAAGGCGGCAGGGGCACGGGGGTGACCTTCTCGCGTCCGCGGGACCTACCCATCATGGCGCCGGCGTTGAACAACGTCGGCTTCCTGGCCTCGGCGACGGACGCCATGATCAAACGGACGCTGGTGGAGGGGCACGAAGGGACGCCCATGGTTTCCTACATCAAGAAGGGCCTCACGGAGCAGGACATCGACGACGTGGTAAGTTTCGTGCGCAGCTTCGAGAGATCGCCCCTGCCCCACAACACCGCATCCCTGGCCGCCGAGAAGCCGGTGATTATCAGGCAGTCGCCCTATGACCTTAAAACCACGGTGGCAAATGTCACGCAGGCCATCAACAACAACAACTTCTTCTTCGGCCGCGCCCAGCCTCTCGAATACGGGCTGGTTGCCCCGGACAAGGCGGACCCCCACCAGGTAGTGCTTTACTTCTGCAACATCAGCTTCCTGAATCAGGCCCTGGCCATCGATCCCCGGGTCGGCATGTTCCTGCCTTGCCGCATCACTGTGGTGGAGCACAACGGCAAGGTGCAGGTGATGTCGGTCAACCCCAAGGTGTTGAGCAGGCTGTTCAACAACTCGGAACTGGACGTGCTGTGCGACAGGATGCAGCGCAGCTACATCGCCATCATGGAGGAGGCAACCCTATGAACTTCCTTAACCGCCTGGCGGCCTTGCTGTTGTTGGCTGCCGCGTGCGCCGCGCCGGCAGCGGCGGACGACCTGCTGATGGCCCGTTCCGATCTCATGTATCCCGAGGCCATGATGGTCCTGCAGAGCGCCATCAAAGCGCAGGGCTACACCATAACCCGCCTGCAGCAGGTCAACGAGAACCTGGCCAAGCGGCACTACAAGAGCGACATGTACCGGGTTGTGTTCTTCGGCAAATATGACGAAGTAAAGGCCCTGGCCGCCAGCCATCCCGAACTCATCCCCTATTTGCCGCTGAACATTACCATATTCGCGGAAGGCAACAACGCCATCGTGCTGACCGCCCATCCGCGCACCCTGGAAGAATTTTTCCCGGATCCGAAGCTCAAGCCGATTTTCGAGCGCTGGGAAGCTGACATGGTGAAGATCATGGACACGGTGCGCGAAAGCAAATAGCCGGGCCGTCGACCCGGAAGCGGCGGCCCAGCGGCGCGCACTCAGCCGTGTTCGGATTTCAGTTTCAAGGCCAGGGTGTAAAGGGCGTTTTTCTTCTCTCCGCCGACCTCCGCCGCGATCCTGACCGCCTGTTTCAGGGGAAGCTCGGCGAGCAGCGCGCTCAGCAGCCTTCGTCCCTGTTCGCTCACCGGTTCCGACGGCGCGGGCTGCGCGCCGGATATCAGCAGCACGAACTCGCCTCGTTGCCGGTTGGGGTCCGCTTCCAGCCAGGCCGGGGCGTCGCCCAGCCGCACGCTGTGCACGGTCTCGAACACCTTGGTGAGCTCCCGCCCAAAGGTGATGGTCCGCTCCCCGCCCAAGACCTCCGACAGGTCGCACACGCAGTCCATGATGCGGTGCGGCGATTCATAGAACACCAGGGTATACGGCAGCCCTTTCAGCGCTTCCAGCTCCCGCCGCCGGGCGCTTCCTTTATTGGGGAGAAAGCCGTAAAACAAAAAATGCGGCGCCTCGATCCCGGCGGCGGACAGGGCGCAAACCGCGGCGTTCGCCCCCGGCACCGGCACCACAGGTATCCCGGCCGCGCGCGCCGCGCCCACCAGGAAGGCCCCGGGATCGCTGATGCCAGGGGTCCCGGCATCGCTTGCCAGGGCCACCGACTTGCCGGATTCCAGCACGGCCAGCAGCCTTTGCGTAGCCTGGCGCTCATTGTGTTCGTGGAACGCGAAAAGCTTCCCGGAAATGGCGAAATGGCTGAGCAGGCGGGAGGTGTTACGGGTGTCCTCCGCAGCGATCAGGTCCGCTCGGGCGAGCACGTCCAAGGCGCGCAGGCTGATGTCACGCAGATTTCCAATCGGTGTGGCGACCACATATAATATCCCTTTCGACTCAGGGCGATCTTCTTGATGCAACGTTCGCGTGCCTTTCTGCTGTTGTTGCTCACCGCCGCAATAGCCGGCTGCGCCACCGCTCCCGGCGAAACGGCCAGCCCCGCGCAACGGCCTGTCACCCCCATCGCGCAACCGGCGCCGCAAGCGCCCCGAGCGGCCCCCGCTCCGCCGGCCGCCACGACCCAACCCTATGTTTCCGTCCCATCCGTGGAAGCTGCCTCCCCGACCGGGCCGGCGGTTCTGCCCGAGCCCGCATCCGGAAACATCGCGCTGCTGCTACCGCTCGACTCCCCTGCCTTCGGCCACGCCGCCGAGGCGGTCAAGCAAGGCTTCATGGCGGCCTTCGGGCTTTCCCCGGCCAACCAGACGCTGCGGATCAAGATCTATTCCACCGGCGACCTGCCCGACAGCACCCTGGCCGCCTACCGGCTGGCCATCCAGGAGGGCGCACAGATCGTGGTGGGTCCCCTGACCAGGAACGCGGTAACCGCCCTCTCCGGCAGCGACCTGGTTTCGGTCCCCACCCTGGCGTTGAACGTCCCCGACAGCGCGATTGTACCACCCCACAACCTGTATTTCTTCGGCCTGTCGGTGGAGGCCGAGGCGCGCCAGGTAGCACGCATGGCGTTCGCCGACGGCAAGAGAAGGGCCGTCACCATCGCCTCCGGCGCCCTCCTGTCCAAGCGCTCGCAGCAGGCCTTCGTCGACCAGTGGCAGGCACTTGGCGGCACCGTGGTCGGCCAGTACCAGGCGAGCGAGGATGCCGATGCCCTTTCCGGCCTGCGCGATACCGTGGCCGGCAGCGGCGCCGATACGATCTTTCTTGCGCTCGGTTACGACAAGGCGCGCCTGGTCCGCCCCTACCTGCCCCTGACCGCCGCCATCTATGCCACCTCACAAGTCGACAACGCCGGCGACAACCCCGCCGGCTACTTCGACCTCGATGGCGTCCAATTCGTGGACATGCCCTGGCTGTTGCAGCCCGACCATCCGGCAGTCATGATCTACCCGCGCGCGGACGGCTTGGGCGGCGCCGACTTCCAGCGCCTGTACGCCCTGGGGATCGACGCCTTCCGCCTGTCGCGGATTCTGCTCGGCTCCCCCCGCCGCGATTTCACCCTGGACGGGGTGACCGGGCAGATCCGTCTACAGGGGGACAACCAGCTTTCCCGCAAACTGGTCCATGCGGAATTCCGCCAGGGCGCGGCGCTGGTGGTGGAAGCACCCGCCCCGTGAAGGACTGCGGAGACCGCGCGGAGCATCTCGCCGCCACGTTCCTGGAAAGGCACGGGCTCAAGCTGGTGGCGCAAAATTACCGCTGCCGTTTCGGCGAGATCGACCTGATACTCAAGGACCGCGGCACCCTGGTCTTCGCCGAGGTGCGCCTGCGCCAGAATGAGCGCTTTGGCGGGGCGGCGGCCAGCGTCACCGCCCAAAAGCGGGCGCGGCTGCTGCGCACGGCACAGTGCTATCTAGGCGATCAGGCCAACCAGCCCCCCTGCCGCTTCGACGTGGTGCTGCTGAACAAACTGGACGAGGCGGCCATAGAGTGGATCAAGAGCGCCTTCGGGGAATAGCCGACGGCTCGCGAACCGGATACCATTACATACCTTAGA
Organism: Pseudomonadota bacterium; assembly: GCA_021848325.1. GTDB lineage: Bacteria > Pseudomonadota > Gammaproteobacteria > Burkholderiales > JAJZUU01 > JAJZUU01. The sequence continues at coordinate 115,753 of JAJZUU010000001.1, forward strand.
ATCCCGGAACATCCCATAACGCCGAAATGGACCTGATCGCTCGAATAAGTCATCACTTCACCGAAAGCGCGCACCACAAGCTGCAGGTGGTGGATCTGCTCGCACCCTTCATCGCGGCCGCCGCCGAACGGACGGTGCAGTGCCTGCTGGCGGACGGCAAGATACTGAGCTGCGGCAACGGCGGCTCGGCTGCCGACGCCCAGCATTTCGCCTCGGAAATGCTCAACCGCTTCGAAATGGAACGGCCGGGGCTGGCGGCGATGGCCTTGACCACCGACAGTTCGACCCTCACCTCCATCGCCAACGACTACGACTACTGCCAGGTGTTCTCCAAGCAGATCCGGGCGCTCGGCCACGCCGGCGACTTGTTGCTTGCCATCTCCACCAGCGGCAACTCGCGCAACGTGATCGAGGCGGTCCAGGCCGCCCACGAACGGGAGATGGACGTAATCGCGCTGACCGGAAGGGGCGGGGGACAAGTGGCGGAACTTCTCAGTGCCGACGACATCCATATTTGCGTGCCAGGGGAAAGCACCGCCCGCATCCAGGAAGTCCACCTGCTCACCATCCACTGTCTATGCGACGCCATAGACTGCTTGCTATTGGGGGTCGAATAAATGCGCAACAAATTGCTATGGCTGGTGCCGCTGCTGGCGGCGGTCGCCGCCCTCCAGGGCTGCTTTCCCGTGGTCGCAACCGGAGTCGGAACGGGGGTGCTGATGGCCGAGGACCGGCGTACCAGCGGGACCTTCATCGAAGACCAGGAGATCGAGCTCAAGGCCGGGAGCCGGATCGGGGACAAGTTTGGGGACAAGGTCCACATTAGCGTCACCAGCTTCAACCGGAACGTCCTGCTGACCGGCGAAGCGCCCAGCGAGCAGCTTAGACGGGGTGTCGAATCCGTGGTGAGGGGCGTGCCCAACGTGAATCACATCACCAACGAAATCGCCGTCGCCGGCCCCAGTTCCCTGGCTTCCCGCAGCAACGACGCCTACCTCACCTCCAAGGTCAAGGCGCGTTTCATCGACGCGGGCAAGTTCCAAGTCAACCACGTCAAGGTCGTAACGGAAAACGGCGTGGTCTACCTGCTCGGCCTGGTAACCCACAAGGAAGCCGCGGATTCGGTGGAGATCGCCCGGACCACGGGCGGCGTGCAGAAGGTGGTCGAGGTGTTCCAGTACATCGACTGAACACCCCGCCACAGCGTCGACCGCCCGCTTCAATCCGCGTTCGGCCCCTCCGGGTCGTTTTCCAGCACCTTGCCGGTGGCGGCATCCACTCCCACCTCCTGGGTGACTTTCCCACGCCGGATGTCGAAGGAATAACGCAGACCGCTGCCGCCTTTTTCCCGTTCCAGTTCCTCGTCGACAATCTTGCCGGGGAAGGCCTTGAGGGCGGTCGCGCGTGCCTCGGTCAAGCTGACCTTTGCCTCCTTGGCATATCGCTCCCCCGTGAAGGCCTGAACGTTGAATGCCGTTGCGCCGAGGATTGCCGCCGCTGCGGCGCCGATGAGAAAGGTTTGTTTCCTGTTCATGGTGTTGCTCCTGTCATGATGTCTAAAGAAGCGGCTCGGCACCATTGCCTTGCCACGACTTACATCCTACGCCATGATTCTTAAGGATAACTTAACGGATGAGAAAAACCGGGAACCGTGAAAGGACGAATGAAACGAGGTGCCGAACGGCAGCCGCGCCCGAACCGAGAGGAGCCATCGCCTAACGTTATTTCCATTCTAGAGCCTTCCTCGGCCTGCCTACACCCTTCGATGCTGGACGCCGCTGCCCCAACGTCTCGACCTGTTGCTTGAACCGCTCGTCACCCAGCGCCCATCCCTTGTGCGTACTGAGGTCGGTTGGCAATAGTGGAGTCCAACGAGTTAAGCGGCGAGTTGTTTTGCATAGTATCGCTGCGTGAAGGCAGCGGGTGACAGGTAGCCGAGGCGAGCCTGTTTCCGTTGCCGGTTGTAGA
>JAJZUU010000035.1 GCA_021848325.1 Pseudomonadota bacterium
ATCGGCGTGGTCGTCGTAGGAAATATCGTCGAAGTCCACCAGGCCGCTCACCGCGTAATCTTCCAGCCGCTGCTCCTCGATGCCGCCTCGGTCCAGCGAAACCACTTCCAGTTGGTTGGTGCGCAGGTGCTGAATCCAAAGCTCGTCGGACACCGCCGGGTATTTCAGCGTGGAAAGCGCGAGTGTGAAGGGCTTGAAGCCCGATTTTACTTCGCCCTTGGGCACCACCAGAATGCGCGGGATGTCGATGGACTGCTGCGTGACCAGCTCGACCGTTTTCGCCACCACGGCGGCAATGTCCGGCTTTTCACCCATGCCTTCGAGTTCAAACTGCGCCGGCTGATGTTGCTCCTCGACCGCCTTGACGATGGCGGCCTGGATTTCGGGTTTCTTCAGATATTCGATGGTGGGCAATGTCTGCGGCTGGTTTTCCAGCTTGCGGATGACTTCATAGGTGATCTGCGCCAACTTCTGCTCTTCCGGCTTGGTAAACGCGGGCGCTTCATCCTGGCCGGCCATTGTCGTACTGCTCGTTATCTGCGCTGGCTTCAAGCCCAGCTTGGTAGCCAGTTGCGATTGCGACACCACCGTGGAGGTCTTCTGCCCGAGCTCTTCCGTATCCAGCACCACCGCCTGCAAGTGGATCGCCGAGTCAGGCTTGTTGGCCTCGTTGATGATTTCCTGGAATTTGTCATGCGCAACGATGTTCAGCCTATCCACAGCCGTCACGCCGGTGCGCTTGCCATAAGGCAGGCGCAAGCCGCGCCCGATGGATTGCTCGATGAGGATGCGGGCATTGGCCGCCCGCAGCGGCACGATGGTGTAGAGGTTGGTCACGTCCCAGCCTTCCTTGAGCATGTTGACGTGAATCACAATCTCCGTCGGCTCTTCGGTGTGTTCCACCTTGAGCAGGCGCGCGATCATTTCCTCTTCTTCCGCGCCGGTCTTGCTCGAATCGACCTGGATGACCTTGTCGCGATAGCGCCCCTCGAAGAATTTGTCCGACTTGATCCACTCGGATAGCTGCCCGGCGTGGGTCGTGTCACGGGCAATCACCAGCAGGAAAGGTTTGACGATGGGGTTCTCGCTTTCGCGGGCGTAGGTCTCCAGCTCCACCTTTACGCTCTCGTGCAGGCGCACGCCGTCCTCCAGTTTCAGGCGCTCGATCTCTTCCGCCGACATCCCCGCCGGGTTGAAGTTCTTGCGCGTGACCACCGCCGGTTCCTTGACGAAACCGTCGGCCATCGCGCGGCCCAAGGGATAGTCGTAGATCACGTTCTTGAACGCCACCGCCCCCTTGGCTGTTTCCACGAACGGCGTGGCGGTCAGTTCCAGCCCCAGAATCGGCCTCAGTTCGTTGATTGCCCTGATCCCGGCGCTGGCGCGGTAGCGATGCGATTCGTCCATCAGCATCACCAGGTCGGGCAGCCCCGCCAGATAGTCGAAGTAGCTTTCGCCGATGTATTCCGAAAGCCGCTTGATGCGGGGCGACTTGCCGCCGCGCACCTCGGAGTTGATCTTCGAGATGTTGAAGATGTTGATCCTGACGCCGCCGAATAGCGTCCCGCTCATCGGGTCGCGCTGGTCGTAGTTGTCGCCGGTGATGATGGAAGGCGCATCGATGGCGAATTCCGAAATGCCCCGGAAAACGTACTTGGGATGATTGCGGTCGCTGAAGTCGGCGATCAGCTTGTTGTAAATGGTCAGGTTCGGCGCCAGCACGAAGAAATTGTCGATGCCGTGCGCCAGGTGCAGATAGCTGATGAAAGCGCCCATCAGCCGCGTTTTTCCCACGCCCGTAGCGAGCGCGAAGCACAGCGAGGGAAACTCGCGCTCGAAGTCCGTGACCGAAGGGAATTCGCCGCGGATGACCTCCAGAAGGGCCGCGACATCGGCGCCCTTGCCGGGCGGCGCGATTTCCGTGATGCGGTCGAGAATTTCCAGCGAACGGCGTTGCGGCTGGCGCAGGCTCAGGCGACCGGCAATGGCATTGACGTGGCGGTTCATTCGGGTTTCCCTTTATTCTTCTTTCCGGCGTGCTCCAATTGCTTCACCACCCGGTCGAAATCGCTCTCGAACAATCGGTCCTGCACAATGCGGTATTTCTCGAACTCGCTTTCGGCGTGGGCCCTGGCGATTTCCGCCGTCACCTTGCCCGCGTCCTGCAAAATTTCGCGATCTGTCGCTTCGATGAAGCGGTTCAGGCGCGTTTCCCAATCCTGCATGGTCATGGGAATCTTGCGTAGCGCCATGCTTTCCGCAACATCCAGATAGGCGGATACCAGCCGAGTGAGTTGCGCAATTTCATGTTCGGTCAGATAGTTCTTGGCGATCACCACATCGAATTTCTGGATTTTTCCTCCCGGCGCATCTTTCCATGTCGTCAGCCCCATGTTGGCCTTTTCGGCATCGGCCCGCGCGTGGATGAGTTCGGCCGCCGTCTGCCCGTGAATGGCCCAGTGCAGCTTGTTCTGCACCGTGGCGAAAAAGCGCTGGGTGACCTGCGCCGTCACGTCGTAATCGATGGCCGTGGCGTAAATGTCGGTGATCTTCTGGTAGAACTTGCGCTCGGACAGGCGTATCTCGCGGACGCGCTGGAGCTGTTCCTCGAAGTATTTTTCCGTCAGGACGGAGCCGCCGCTTTTCAGGCGCTCATCGTCCATCGCGTAGCCCTTGAGGGCGAATTCCTCGACGATGCCGGTGGCCCATTTGCGGAACTGCACGGCACGCTCGGAATTGACCTTGTAGCCCACGGCGATGATCGCGGCCAAGCTGTAGTGCTGGGTGTCGTAGCTTTTGCCGTCGGCGGCAGTTATTCGAAAATTTCGAATAACTGCCTCTTTCTGCAACTCGCTGTCCGAAAAAACCTTTTTCAGGTGGTAGTTGATGGTGTGGGTTTCCACGTCGTAAAGCTGCCCCATCATCTTTTGCGTCAGCCAGACGTTCTCGTCCGCATACACGGCCTCCACGCCACCCTGTCCGGTGGCGGCCACGAAGGTCAGGTATTCCGCAGCCGATGAGCGGACGAGGGAAATTTCGTGTTTCTTGCTCATGGCCCAACCTCAATGGCATTTACGTGGCGGTTCATGATTGCCCCTTGGGTTTCCTGATCTTGGGCGCAGCCTTGGCCGTCGGCGGCGACAAATACCGCAGTTCCCGCCGCAGTTCGTTTTCAAGTTCTTCGACCGTTGGTAAATAAAGCTGATAGCGGCTGGTGAAGATATTGCGTTCCTGCTGCTCGCCCAGCGTGTACTTCACCACCGCGTCGTTCTTGTCCGGGCACAGGATCAGGCCAATCGTCGGGTTGTCACCTTCGGTGCGCCGTTCGCGGTCGTAGTAATTGACGTAGAACTGAATCTGGCCGAGGTCGGCATGGGTCAGCTTGCCCACCTTGAGGTCGATCAGCACGAAGCATTTCAAGACGGTGTGATAGAAGACCAGATCGATATAGAAGTGGTCGCCATCGAGGGTGATGCGTTCCTGCCGGGAGACGAAGGCAAAGCCCTTGCCCAGTTCCAGCAGGAAGGTTTCCAGCTTGCCGATCAAGGCCTGTTCCAGTTTCGATTCGACCAGCCGCGGCGACTCCGGCAGATCGAGAAACTCCAGCACCACCGGGTCCTTGAGTACATCGATGGCTCGCGCAAGCTCCTGACCGTGGCGGGCCAGCCGCATCAGCCCGGCCTTGTCGCGACTTTTGGCCAGACGGTCGAACAGCAGGCTGCCGATCTGGCGCGACAACTCACGAACCGTCCAGCCACCATTGGCGGCCTCGATTTCGTAAAAGTCGCGGGCCGGCCGCCGGTCGATGCGAAGCAGGCTGCGGTAGTGGCTCCAGGACAAATTCGGATTCAGCACGCCCGGTTGCCATGACCCCGCGGAATCCGGCTCACCAGATTTCCGAGACAGCGTCTCGGAAATCGCCGGGAAAACCAAATTCCGAGGCACTGTCTCGGAAATCAGGCCCGGATACTCCAGGTAGAACTGCCGGAAGGCTTCCAGATTGTCCACCGAATAACCGCGGCCATAGTCGCGGCCAAGCCGTTCGGATAATTCGGTCAGCAGCTTGGCACCGTAGCCCGCCCGCCGCTTCCCCTTCTGTTCTTCCTCGACGATCTCGCGACCGATCAGCCAGTTGGCAACAACCTGCGTCGTATTGACTGTGCGAGCGATGTTGCCGCGCGCCGCCTCCAGAATCTCGCGCACCCGGCCATAGAGCGGGGGAGTGGCGGCGGCAGTCATCTTCTTGGCCATGGTCATGCCTCCCCGTCGAAAAGACCCTGCTGGCCGGGCTTGGGCGGTTCCTTGGGCAGGTTTTCCACCTGCAAGGAGTAATCGTCATGCCCCCACTCACAGCGCGACAACACCTGCCTGGGAATCTTCTTCACCGTCAGGTTGGGGTAGGCATCCGCCTTGGCGCGGAAGGCGGTACACAGCACCAGCAGCGTGCGCTCCGGCCCCACCTCGTCGCTCAACTGTTGAAGCTGCTCGTGGGTCAGGCTGGCGGTGGTCACGTAGACGAAATCCCGTTCGGTGGAATGGCCGTGCTGCCAATACACCGCATCCGAAGGCGCGTAGCTGAAGCCCTCCAGCTTGCACAGCGCCTCGGCCAGCATGGTGGCGTTGTATTCGTGATTGATGACCCAGTTACCCCACTTGTCCTTTTCCAGCAGCGAGGGCGCCAGGCGGTAGTAACGAAAGCCGCCGCCACCCCGCCAGTTCACCGTCTTGCTGACGCCGCCTTGATCCTCGCCGTCGATCACTTTTTGCAGGCGTGGGATGATGTGGGTGTGGCAGTGCTCGCCCAGCTCCACCATGATCCAGCGGCGGCCCATTTTGTGGGCGACCGCGCCGGTGGTGCCGGAGCCGGCGAATGAATCGAGGACGAGGTCGTTGGGATTGGTGCAGCTTTCCAAAATCGTTTGGATCAATCCTTCGGGCTTTGGAAAAGAAAACTTATCTTCTAAACCAAATAACTCCATGCTCTCGTAGGTGCCGTGTTGCGTGTAATGCCCGGAAATAATTGTTACTGGTTTCCGGCGTCGTTCTTCGCCTGACGAATCGCGTAAATATTGTTTGTATGAAACGGTGATCTTTCCTGACTTGTTGGTGATGACAATCTCGTCATTAGCCAATGCCTGTACAACACGATCTTTAGACCATTGCCACTGCTTTTCTGGCCATATCTCCTGACCATCTTTCATCACAATCGGATAACGGAGATTTGGGCGGTCATCCATACTTGTCGTTGCAAGCGGCTGCAATCGATAAGGGCCCCGCTCTGCAAACTTGCTGTCCGAATATTTGTAGTACTTCTTTACAGCTTCAGGGTCAGGCAGCAACCACATGTCAGGAAACTGCGATATATCCTTGGCATAGCAGAGGATGTGCTCGTGTAGACCAACAAACCAGCGCGCTTTGGAGCCACCACCATAACTTTTCTGCCAGATGAAATTGGAAATAAAATTCGCCCGCCCAAATACCTCATCACACAAGACCTTCAGATAATGCGCCTCGTTGTCGTCAATCGTGATCCACAGCGAACCATCGTCGGACAGCAGCCGCCGGATGATCTCCAGCCGGTCGCGCATCAGCGATAGCCAGATCGAATGCTCCACCCCGTCGTCGTAATGGGTGAAGGCACTGCCGGTGTTGTACGGCGGGTCGATGAACACGCACTTCACCTTGCCGGAAAACTCCCCCTCCAGCGCCTTCAGCGCCAGCAGGTTGTCGCCGAAGATCAGCCGGTTGTCGAAGATGTCGTTGTCCGTCACCCGATGCTTCGCGTGATACGACTTCGCCGGGTCTTCCAGCAGAATGCGCGGCTCCAGCTTGGGCCGGTTCTCCTTGCCGATCCAGGTGAGTTCGAGTTTCTGTTTTTTGCTCATGCCTGATCCGTTTTCTATGCCCAGTAGGGAATGTATTCCGCAAACTTGGAGGATGTCGAGGAAGGGTCTTTGCGTTTGATGCGCCCTGCCTCGATCGCGTCACGTATGAGGTTGGAAACCTGGGTGCGCTGTTTTTCGTGCATCTTGAGGCGTTCGCGCAGCGTGGTGTTGGTCATCGTGCCGCTACTGAAATATTTGAGCACCGCATGCTGGTAGCACGCTTCGATGCGTTCCGACTGCGACATGTCGGAAAACTTTCGCGGTGCGTACAAGGTGACCTTGAAGTAGTTCTCTCCCTGTTCGAAGGCGACCGGCGGCAAGCCATAAAGCTCGACGCCAGCCACCACTTTCATGAAGCCGGTGCCGCGCTCTTCGCAAATGTGGTAGCGCCGGAACGCGGAGGCCAATATCTCGTTGCGTGATTCCGGTGTGGTGCCGATCAGCCGGTCGATTTTCTTGGAGGGCGGCAGCGCGCCGGGGTTGGTGAACTCGATGCGGTCGGTAAAAATTTCGATCATCGGCGCCGTGCCGGGAATGGTGAAATCCTGGTGGATGAGCGCGTTGGCGATCAGCTCGCGCAATGCGATTTCGGGATACACGGTCACTTCACGGCGTAGCGCCGCTTCGATGACTTCGCTGTGGGGCAATATCCGCTTGAGGTAGCCAATTAATCCTTCAAACCCGACCGCATAGCCCTTTTGCCCGACCATCTCGTCGATGGATTCGACCTTGTTGAGCCCCTTGTAGCGGATGACGCGAATGCGCTTGCGTTCCAGTCCATCGAATTCGGCGAGGCGGCGCGCGGCGGCAATTGCGCCGACGTTGGTGATGTAGTACCCGCCCCCATCGGGTTCGATGAATTTTTCTCCGGTCAGCCATTGCAAGGTTTCTTCGGCGCTGTCGGGAATCGGGCGGTTGAGCAGGCGCAAGATGCCTTCGGTATCGAGTTCTTCCAGAATGGCATCGGAACGTAACAGGGTTGTGGCGCGCAGTTCTTCCCAGCGCGGGCTGCGGCTGTTGAGCATCAATGCGCCGACTTCTTGCCGCGAGGCCTTTCGCGTACTTCCGCCGGAACGGATATAACAATGATCGAGCGGCTTGCCGCGTAGATGCACGGGTTTGACCTTGCTTTCCTTTACCTGAACAAAGAGTAGGGCCGCCCCGCGAAAATCCACAATGGCATGATCGAGCCCCACCGGCGGTTCCACGGCTTCGCGCCCGAGATTAGCCAACTGCCCGATGATGCTTTCCGACTCCGCCTGACTGATGCCGCGAAGCACGCCGCTCTGTTCATCGACCCCGAATACCATTACCCCGCCGTTTGGATGATTTGCGAATGCCGAAAGATGCTGGGCCAGCCGATCCTTCTTGGGCGACAGGCTGTGTTTCCAGTCCAGTTCGTTAAGCTCGTGCGGCACGGAGCCAAGACTGGCTTCAAGGGTGGTGACTGTTTTAGCGATCCAGTGTTTCATTGGCGGCAAACAACAACATATTGTTTTACATGGAGTTTTATAATTTTTCCGTTTTCTGGTGAAGTAAAGCCGTGCCGGATTTCGATCATTTTGCCGGCGCCGGCAAAGTGATGCTCCGCGTTGTTGCCGGAGGCTTCGCAGGAAACCATTGCGCGCTTGACAGCACCTTCAAAACGCCGCCACTGGCTGTAGCCGAGCATGGGCTGCAAATCGCGGGCGCTCCAGTATTCGGCGCCATGTTCATTCGTCTGCCTGGATTCCTCGAAAGTCATGCTGCCAATGGCCGGCAGTTGTTTATTGGTCATCTCCTGTTTCTCCGACATCTTTCGCCCTAGGTTTTGTGATACGACTTCGCCGGGTCTTCCAGCAGAATGCGCGGCTCCAGTTTGGGCCGGTTTCCCTTGCCGATCCAGGTGAGTTCGAGTTTCTGTTTTTTGGTCACGATGCTTGTTCTTTGAATTTCCGAAGTTCGGGCAGCAAGCCGGGAATGTCGTCCTCAATGATGCTCCAAAGCGTATCGTTATCAATACCCAGGTAGCCATGGATCAGTTGGTTGCGGGTTGCGATAATCTGCCGCCATGGTATCGCAGGACAGGCATTCCTCTGTTCAGAGGGGATGTGCGTGGCGGCCTCGCCAAGCAGTTCCAGATTGCGCACGGTTGCGTCATAGTTGAGGCCGCTGGCGATAAACGCTTGCTGATCGAGCCCTTCGGTATAGGCGAGCACTTTCTCGGCGAAATCTATCATGTCGTCGAGGTAAAAATGCCATTCGCGCTCAGACATTGACCATCTCCCGTTCGATGAACGGGCGCAGTTCGGGACGAAGCGCCTTTTCAGTCACCAGATCCACCGGGCACCTCAGCAAATCCTCCAGATAGAACTGGACACCGAAGTAGCGTTTGGAGGTGGCCGCCCCGTCAAATGCCACGAGTACGTCCACATCGCTATCCTCGCGGGCAGTATCGCGCGCCGTGGAGCCAAACAGGGCCAGACGGGTTACGCCAAATTGTTCGGCCAACTGCATCTTGTGTTGGGCGAGTAGTTGCAATGCTCTGGTGCGATTCATAAATAACTCCATTCACGGTGGAATAGCCTGCATTCTACTTGCTGTTGCAATTGTTTTCCCGGTTCAGCAACCAAGCAGATACTTCGTCACGGTTACGAGATAACCCAACGTATCGAAAACACTTGTTCAGTTCGCGTTTTTTGGCTCAGCTTCCCCTCTATCGCTGCAATCAATTCCTCGCGCTGCCTGTCCACCTGATCCTGCGCGTCGAACAGGGAACGCCGCTTATGGTTGCGCTGGGCTTCAAGAGCCTTGATCTGCTTCTGTCCGGCGAGCTTTTCCTCCAGCGTCAGCGCGGTGGTGGCGGCGCGGCGGGCTTCCTTGATCTGGCGGTCGATTTCCTTGATTTCCCGTTCGAGCCCGACTTTAAGGTCGTCGGCCCAGCCGTCGAGTTTGTCGGCCTCGGCTTCGAAGAAGCGGGCGTTGCGCTCGGAAACGTCGCGCTGGATGGCGGCTTGGCGGTGTTGGGTGATCGAGACTAAAACGCCATCCGCAGATTTCGCAGATTCACGCAGATTGTTCTGGCCGGAATCTGCGGAAATCTGCGTAATCTGCGGATCGTTCTTGCAGGGTAAGGTCAGCAGACGTGCCGCGACTTCTTCGTCCAGCGTGTGGCCGTCGTCGGTGGTTGCGGCGAAGATCAGGTGATCTTCCGCCAGGTCCAACGATTCGACGCTGAAAAGTGAAAGAGAAAGCCAGCCAGATTTGCCGATGAGCGGTTCCAGGAGCGTGATCTTGCCGTCGTGCTGGCCGTAGTCGAAATGAATCTCGGCGGGTGGCAGTTCGCGGCCTTTCGCCCGTGCCAGTAGGGCTTCGGCAAGGGGATGAGTCAGGCGGTAAAGGTGCGCTTCGCCGGAGCGGCGCGGCAGCTCGTACAACCCCAGCGGGATGGCTTGAAGAGAATCCGCAGATTTGCGAGTTTGTGGTTGCGCCACAAGCCCTGCTAAAAGCGAATTCGCAGATTCACGCAGATTATTCTGGCTGGGATCCGCGGAAATCTGTGTAATCTGCGGATGAATCCATTCAGGCAGTTTATTGAGCCGGAAAGATGATTCGTTCAGAAACTCGGCCTGGCCATCCAGCTCGTGCCGGGTGAGCTGCATGAGCAGGCGCTCGTAGCGGTTGAGGTATGCCTTGGAAGCTTCGTCGCGCACCTTGAGCTTTTCGCGCACTTCGTCGTCGAAGTTTTCCAGTAATTGCTGGCGGGTGCGCGTCATGGATTCGTTGATTTCCAGGGAGAGTTCTAGCTGGAGCTGGTTGAAGGCGCTCTGGATTTCATCCTGCTTGCGGCAATTCTGGTAAATGGCGGCAATGCGTTTTTCGAAGTCCACGCCGGATTCGATGGCGCCCAGCACTTCGTCGCTGGCGCCGAAAACGCCTTCAAAGAGCTGAAATTTTTCGGACAATAGTTCGAAGACGCGCTGGTCTGCGGCGTTCTTGCGGTTGAGGAAGTTCACCACCACCACGTCATGCTTCTGGCCGTAGCGATGGCAGCGCCCGATGCGCTGCTCGATGCGCTGCGGGTTCCAGGGCAGGTCGTAATTCACCACCAGCGAGCAGAATTGCAGGTTGATGCCTTCGGCCCCTGCCTCGGTGGCGATCATGATGCGGCCCTGCTCGCGGAAATAATCCACCAGCGCCGAGCGCATGTCTGCGCTGCGCGAGCCGGTGACCCGGTCGCTGCCTTGGTGGCGTTCCAGCCACTGGCTGTAGATGAGCTTGGAGCCATCGTCGGTGTTGGAGCCATTGAACAGCACGATGCCTTCGCGAAACGGGCTATCCGCCAGCAGGCGCAGCAGGTAGCTCTGGGTGCGGCGCGATTCGGTGAAGATGATGGCTTTCTCCGCGCCGCCGAGTTCTTTTGCCTTGGCAAAGGCGACGCCCAGCGCCTTGAGCAGGGCTTTTCCCTTGGCATTGTGTTCGATGGAAGACGCAAGAGCGGCGAAAGCGTCGAGGTCGGCGATTTCCTGTTCAAGCGCCTGACGGTCGGCTTCGGTGAGAAATTCGACCGGTTCGTCTTCGGCCCATTCCTCGGTGGTTTCATCCAGCGCTTCGTAGTCCTGATCCAGTTCGTCTTCAAGGGATTCGGCTGGCGCTTGCTTGCGCAGCTTGGCCTTGAGCCGGTTCGAAATCGAGGTCAGCGCCCCGGCAATGGCAAAGGTGCTGGATGCCAGCAGCTTGCGCAAAACCAGTGTCATCAGGCTGCGCTGCCCGGCGGGTAGGGCCTGCAGGTTATCCCGTTGCAGGTATTCGGAAACCAGGTGATAGAGCTTGTCTTCGCGCACCGAAGGGGTGAACTCCTCCACCAGGGGCAGGCGCTTGGTGTAGGGGATGTACGCCGTGACCTGCCGCCGCAGGGTGCGGTGGCAAACGGGCTTCAGCCGCGCCTTGAGCGTCTGGAATACCTGCTCCTGATTCAGATTGGCGAACTGTTCGCGGAAGCTTTTCAGATCGCCGAAGGCGTGTTCGTCGATGAAGCTCACCAAGCCGAACAATTCCAGCAAGGAATTCTGTAACGGTGTCGCCGTGAGCAGCAGCTTGTGCTTGCCAGCCAGCGCCAATTTGAGCGTATTGGCAATGACGTTCGCCGGTTTGTAGACGTTGCGCAGCCGGTGCGCCTCGTCGATGACCACCAGGTCCCACGGCACGGCATGAACGTCGCCCGCCTTGCTCTTGGCGAACTGATAGGAGCAGATGACGATCTCTGGCACCTCGAAGGGGCGGAACCGGCCTTGCTTGATGGCTGCGTTGTAGGACTTGGCTTCAAGAATCCGGCAGGGCAGGAAAAACTTTTCGGCCATCTCCTGAAACCACTGCTTGCGCAGGTTGGACGGCGTGATGATCAGAATCCGCCGCTTGCGCTCCGCCCACTTTTGCGAAAGCACCAGGCCCGCCTCGATGGTCTTGCCCAGGCCCACTTCGTCCGCCAGCAGCGCCCCTTTGGAGAGCGGCGAGTTGAAAGCGAACAGCGCCGCATCGACCTGATGCGGATTCAGGTCAACCTGCGCATCGACCAGCGCTCCGGCCAGCTTCTCGACACTGTCCGGCGGGCAGCGGCGAGTCAGTTCGTGGGCGAAGTATTTGGCGTGGTAGTCGGAGATCACAGGCGGTTGGCAGAAGCCCTTGCCAGTGGCGCATTGATAAATGCCTGTAGCGCGGCCTGAACCGTTTGGCGGCGTTCGATGCCGTTTTCAGTTTCCGGCATGGGGCGATCGCTTATCACTGCTGTTTCAACCAAGCAGCCGGCGTTGCGCTGACCACTACCCCTTTCGTGCGCTCCAGCATTTCCCGGTCGAGAGTAATCAGAGGTTGTCGCCGTGCTGCGGCCAGGGCGGCATACACTGCGTCGGCGCCGCGCAGGCGTTGGCGGATGGCCGTTTGGGCAGCGGCATTTCCCAGAACGTCATCTATCGCTGCGAGTTCGACCCAGGATTGCGTGCGCATGAAGGCGATGATTTTAGGTGCCGGATGCTCGTCTCCGCTATGCCGGGCGATGGCGCCGCCGATTTCTGCGAGGGCAAGGGTTGGAAGCGCTACCCGGATACCCGACTCGACCAAGCGACGTAAGAACAAGCTTGCCTCCTGATGATGCTTTTCATCGGGGAGAAATGAAGCAACCCAAACGGACGCATCAACGATCATCAGCCACGCCTTTGCTCACGGATTGCAGCGACCGCGTCTTGGGGGCCTTGCCAGCTTTTACCCACCTGCGCGGCCAGCGATTCGATCTCACGCGCAAAAGTTTCAGCCGCAGCTTTCCGTTCTGTTTCCTCGCCAGATATAGGGGTGTCGCCGAGTTCCCTGCGCAACATATCCGTAATCCATTGTTTCATGCTTAGTCCACGCAAAGCAGCAACAGCTTTAGCCTTGCGGAACAAGTCGTCCGGCATTTCGATAGTGGTCTTCATGTCTGTCTCCGTAAATATGGCAACCCATAAATATTACCGCTATATTTGCGAGGACTCAATCTTTTACTCGCACCAGGCGCCGAGTCCCGTTTCAACAACGAACGGCTTGGCGCAGGCCTCCGAGTTGCCCTGTTCCCATACCGGATTCCGGATACCCAAAAAAATCCCCGCCCCCCTGGCGGGCGGGGTGTAGGCCGCAAGGGGGGCGAATTGCGGGAGGGGGCGGATCAGCCCTTGATGCACACCTTGGGCCGCAGGAAGGCCACCCGCCGGGCGAGGCCGGCCTTTTCGGTGGCCTCGGCCACCAGGTCCACGTCCTTGTAGGCGCCGGGGGCCTCTTCGGCGGCGCCGCGCATGGACTTGGTGCGGATCAGGATGCCCTTGCCCTTCAGCTCGTCGATCAGCTCCCGTCCGCGCCAGTGCTTGAGGGCCTGCTTGCGGCTCATGGCCCGGCCGGCGCCGTGGCTGGCGGAGGAGTAGGCCTTGTCCTCGCTCTCGCGGGTCCCGGCCAGCACATAGGAGCCGGTGCCCATGCTGCCGCCGATGATCACCGGCTGGCCTGCCTCCCGGTAGCGCTCGGGCAGGCTGGGATGGCCCGGGCCGAAGGCGCGGGTGGCCCCCTTGCGGTGGATGTAGAGCAGCATCTCCTTGCCGTTTACCGTGTGTTTTTCCGCCTTGCAGGTGTTGTGGGAGACGTCGAACAGGGTGGTGAGCCGGCTGTCCGGGAAGATGCGGGAGAACACCTCCCGCGCGAGGTGGGTGAGGATCTGCCGGTTGGCCAGGGCGCAGTTGACGGCGGCGTTCATGGCCCCGATGTATTCCTGGCCTTCCGGCGAGTTGATGGGGGCGCAGGCCAGTTCCCGGTCGGGCAACCGGATACCCAGCCGGCCCGCGGCCTTGGCCAGGCTCAGCAGGTAGTCGGTGCCGATCTGGTGCCCCAGGCCGCGGGAGCCGCAGTGGATGGAGACCACGATCTGCCCTTCCGCCAGGCCGAAGGCCCGGGCCGCCGCGGCGTCGTAGATGCGGTCCACCACCTGTACCTCCAGGTAGTGGTTGCCGGAACCCAGGGTGCCCATCTCGCCGCGCTGGCGCTTCTTGGCGTATTCCGAGACGTTGCCCGGCAGCGCGCCGCCCATGCGGCCCCGCTCCTCCACGTACTCCAGGTCCTCCTTGAGCCCGAAGCCGCGCCCCACCGCCCACTCGGCGCCCCCCAGCAGCACCTCGTCCAGTTGGCCGGAGGTCAGCTTGATCTGCCCCTCTTCCCCCACCCCGGCGGGGATGGTGTAGAACAGGGAACTGGCCATCCGCTCCGCATCGGGCGCCAGGTCGGCGAGGTTCAGGTTGGTGCGCAGACAGCGGATGCCGCAGGAGATGTCGAAACCCACCCCGCCGGCGGAGATGATGCCGCCTTGCTCCGGGTCGAAGGCGGCCACGCCGCCGATGGGAAAGCCGTAGCCCCAGTGGGCGTCGGGCATGGTCATGGCGGCCCCCACCAGCCCCGGCAGCCGGGCCACGTTGGTGATCTGCTCGCGTACCTTGTCGTCCATGGTCTCCAGCAGCGGCCGGCTGCCGTACAGGATCACCGGGGCGCGCTCCTCGCCGGGGCCGGGGGGGATGCTCCAGCAGTAGGGGTCGATTCTTTCCAGGCCTTCAAGATTCATCGCGCACCGTCCTCATACGTCCACCACGCAGCGGGCTTCCCATCGGCCGCCGGTCCGGCGCACCGAAAGCATGGTCAGGGTCGCCCCCTTGACCTCCACCCCCCGCTCCAGTTCCGCGCGCCAGGGCTCGCCCCGGGCCTCGCCCAGCCAGCGCCCGTCTTGTCGCGTCAGGCGGAAGCGGCAGAACACCAGGCCTTCGCCGTGGGCCTCGGCCAGCAGGCGATTGAGCCAGGTGACCAGGGCGAATTCCGGGTCGGCCTCCTCGAACTCGAGGCGGACCGTACGCTCCTCCCGCACCTGGGACAGGTCCGCCATGACGGCGAAGGTGGCCGCGGCGGCCGCTTCGAAGGCGGCCTCCAGGGTGTCGCCCCGGCCGCTCACTCCGATATCCGCGTCGTGGTCGAAATAACTGTAGGATTGGTCTGTCATCGGGGGGCCTTGCCTGATCCTGGTTCAGTATAGACAGGCCGGAGACGGGGCGACAGGTGAAACGGTGGGGACTCGCTCAGGTCGGGCGCTTGAACGGGTTGCTTTCGTTCAGTTCGTCCATGTGGCGGGCCACCCCCTTTTCCTCCCGCGCCAGGAACTCCTCCACCGCCCGGGCGAATTCCGGGTGGGCGAGCCAGTGGGCGGACCAGGTGGGGGTGGGCAGGAAGCCGCGGGCCAGCTTGTGCTCCCCCTGGGCCCCGCCCTCGAACACGGCGAGGCCGTTTTCGATGCAGTATTCGATGGCCTGGTAGTAGCAGGTCTCGAAGTGCAGCCCGGGCCACGGCTCGGTCGCGCCCCAGTAGCGGCCGTACAGGGTATGAGGGCCGAGAAAGTTGAGGGCGGCGGCGATGGGCTGCCCGTCGCGCAGGGCCAGCACCAGCAGCAGGCTGTCGGGCATCGCGGCCGCGATGCGCAGGAAGAAGTCCAGGTTGAGGTAGGGAGGGGAATGGTGCTGCCGGTAGGTGTTCCCATAACACCGCTCGAAGAACGCCCACAGGGTCTCGTCGATCTCGCGCCCGGAAAGGTGGCGGAAGGTGATGCCCGGCTCTTGCACCTTGCGCCGTTCCTGCTTGATTTTCTTGCGCTTGTCGTGGCTCATGGCCGCCAGATAGGCGTCGAAATCCCGGTAGCCGCCGTTTATCCAGTGGAACTGGAAGCCGCTGCGCAGCAGCATGCCCTGGGCCGCCATTTCTTCCGCCTGGGAGCGCTCGGGGAACAGGCAGTGCAGCGACGACCCCCCCATCTGCCGCGCCAGATTCAGGGCGTGCGCCAGCAGCAGGGCGCGTTGCGGGGCGGAGTCCGCCAGCAGCCGCCGCCCGCTGACGGGGGTGAAGGGAACGGCGGCCACCAGCTTTGGATAGTAGCGCAGGCCGTGGCGCTCATAGGCGTCGGCCCAGGCCCAGTCGAACACGAACTCGCCGTAGGAATCATGCTTGAGGTAGAGCGGCACGGCGCCGCTCAGGGTGTCTCCGTCCCACAGGGTGAGGAACTGCGGGGTCCAGCCGGTGCGCGGGGAGACGCAGCCGCTGTCCTGCAGGGCGGCCAGGAATGCATGGCGCAGGAAGGGGTCGTCGCCGGCCAGGGCGTTCCACTGCGGCGGCGGGATTCCGGAAAGGGAATCCAGTACCCGGACGTGGGGCGGGGAGGCTGGCGTATTCAGGGTTTTTGCTCCAAAATGGCGCTCTTACGACGAACCGCCGAAGACCACGACATGAATCTGCACGAATTTCAGGCCAAGGAACTACTGCGCGAATATGGTATCACCACCCCGCGCGGGGTGGTGGTGGAAAACACCACCCACGCGGAGGTGGCCACCGGCTCCCTGGGCGGCGACGCCTGGGTGGTGAAGGCCCAGATCCACGCCGGCGGGCGGGGCAAGGCGGGGGGGGTGCGCCTGGTGAAGTCGGTGGACGCCCTGCGGGAGGCGGCGGACGACCTGCTGGGCAAGCCCCTGGTGACCTACCAGAACGCGCCGGACGGCCAGGTGGTGTCCCGGGTGCTGGTGGAGGAGACCCTGGCCATCGCCCGGGAGATCTATCTGAGCCTGCTGGTGGACCGGGAGCGGGAGCGCATCGTGGTGGTGGCCTCCGGCAGCGGCGGCATGGAGATCGAGGAGATCGCCCGCAGCGCCCCGGAAAAGATCCTGCGGGAGGTGTGCGATCCCCTGCTGGGGCTGCAGGAGTTCCAGTGCCGCAACATCGCCTTCGCCCTGGGCCTGGGGGGCAAGCAGGTGGGAGGCATGACCCGGCTGCTGCAGGGGCTGTACCGCATGTTCAAGCGGCACGACCTGTCCCTGGTGGAGATCAATCCCCTGGTGGTCACCGCGGAGGGCGTCCTGGTGGCCCTGGACTGCAAGATCAGCGTGGACGACAACGCCCTCTACCGCCAGCCGCTGCTGGCGGAAAAGCGGGATTCCAGCCAGGACGACCCCAAGGAGGCGGCGGCCCACGCCGCCGGGCTCAACTACATCGCCCTGTCCGGCACCATCGGCTGCATGGTCAACGGCGCCGGGCTGGCCATGGCCACCATGGACCTGATCAAGCTCCATGGCGGCATGCCCGCCAATTTCCTGGACGTGGGCGGCGCGGCCACGGCGGAGACCGTGGCCAAGGCGTTCAAGATCATCCTGTCGGACCCCAGCGTGCGCGCCATCCTGGTCAACATCTTCGGCGGCATCATGCGCTGCGACATCATCGCCGAGGGCATCATCAAGGCGGTGCAGGAAGTGGGGGTCGAGGTGCCGGTGATCGTGCGCCTGGAGGGCACCAACGTGGACGCCGGCAGGCAGATGCTGGCCGGCTCCGGGCTCAAGATCATCTCGGCCGACGGGCTCACCGACGCGGCACAGCGGGCGGTGCAGGCGGCGGTCTGACGGGACGGCCGTCGAGACGGGGCAAGATCGAAGGATTTCAGATGAGCATATTGGTCGACAGCAACACCCGGGTCCTGTGCCAGGGCTTCACCGGCAAGCAGGGGACCTTCCACTCGGAGCAGGCCATCGCCTACGGCACCCGCATGGTGGGCGGAGTGACCCCGGGCAAGGGCGGGCAGGAACACCTCGGGCTGCCGGTGTTCAACACGGTGCGGGAGGCGGTGGCGCAGACCGGGGCCAACGCCAGCGTGATCTACGTGCCCTCCCTGTACGCGGCGGATTCGGTGCTGGAGGCGGCGGACGCCGGGATCGAGGTGATCGTGTGCATCACCGAGGGCATTCCGGTGCTGGATATGCTCAACGTCAAGGCCGCCATCCGCGCCAACGGCGCACGCCTGATCGGCCCCAACTGCCCGGGGGTGATCACCCCGGGGGCGTGCAAGATCGGCATCATGCCCGGATTCATCCACCGGCGGGGCAAGGTGGGCATCGTGTCGCGCTCCGGCACCCTCACCTACGAGGCGGTGCATCAGACCACCCAACTCAAACTGGGACAGACCACCTGCATCGGGATCGGGGGCGACCCCATCAAGGGGCTGGATTTCATCGACTGCCTGGAGATGTTCCAGAACGACCCCGAGACCGAGGCCATCGTCCTGGTGGGCGAGATCGGCGGGACCCGGGAGGAGGAGGCGGCGGACTACATCCGGGCCCACGTCAGCAAGCCGGTGGCGGCCTACATCGCCGGGCAGACCGCCCCCAAGGGTAAGCGCATGGGCCACGCGGGGGCCATCATCTCCGCCGGCAGCGGTCTGGCCGCGGACAAGATCAGGGCCCTGGAAGCGGCCGGGGTGGCGGTGGCCGAGTCCCCCGCCGAGATCGGCGCCGCGGTGGCCCGGGCCATGGCCGGATGAAGATCGCCGTCGCCCAGATCAACTGCCTGGTGGGCGACCTCGACGGCAACGCCGCCAAGATCCTGGATGCCGCCGACCGCGCCCGGGAGGCGGGCGCGAGCCTGCTGCTCACCCCCGAACTGGGGATCTCCGGCTATTCCCCGGAGGACCTGCTGCTGCGGGAGGGTTTCTACCGCAACTGTGACCGGGCGCTGGCCGACCTGGCGCGGCGGGTGCGCGGTATCACCGTGGTGGTGGGCCACCCGCAGATGCTGGGGGAGCGGCGTTACAACGCCGCCTCTGTGCTGCAGGATGGCCGGGTCGCGGCCACCTACCACAAGCACGAACTGCCCAACCACACGGTGTTCGACGAGGTGCGCTATTTTAGCCCCGGCAGCGAGCCCTGCGTGTTCGAACTCGGCGGGGTGCGCTTCGGGCTCAACGTATGCGCCGATGTATGGGAGCCCGGGCCCGCCGCCCTGGCGCGGGCCGCCGGGGCACAGGTGTTGCTGGTGATGAACGCCTCGCCCTACCACATGGAAAAACAGAAGCTGCGCTACCAGGTGGTGCGGGAACGGGTGATGGAAACCGGGCTGGCGGTGGTCTATGGCAATCTGGTGGGCGGCCAGGACGAACTGGTGTTCGACGGCGCCTCCTTCGTCATGTCCCGGGCCGGTGCGGTGACCCACCAGGCCCCGGGTTTTTGCGAGACCCTGCTGCTGGTCGAACTGGAAGGCGCGGTGCCGCTGGCGGGGGAGATCGCGCCGCCCCTGCCCCTGGAGGCCAGCGTCTACCAGGCCCTGTGCCTGGGGGTGCGGGACTACGTGGAAAAGAACGCCTTCCCGGGGGTGGAACTGGGGCTGTCCGGCGGCATCGACTCGGCCTTGACCCTGGCGGTCGCGGTGGATGCCCTGGGGCCCGACCGGGTGCACGCGGTGATGATGCCGTCCCCGTACACCGCGGCCATCAGCCTGGAGGACGCCCGTGCCATGGCGGGTAGCCTGGGGGTGCGCTACAGCGAGATCCCGATCCAGCCCGTGTTCGAGGCCTTTCTGGCCGGTCTGGCGGGGGAGTTTGGCGGGCTGCCCCAGGATGTGACCGAGGAGAACATCCAGGCGCGCATCCGCGGCACCCTGCTGATGGCCCTGTCCAACAAGTACCGCACCATCGTGCTGACCACCGGCAACAAGAGCGAGATGGCGGTGGGCTACGCCACCCTGTACGGGGACATGGCGGGCGGCTTCGGGGTGCTGAAGGACGTGCCCAAGACCATGGTGTACCGCCTGGCCCGCTACCGCAACGGCATCAACCGGGTGATTCCGGAGCGGGTGGTCACCCGCGCGCCCTCCGCCGAGCTGAAGGCCGGCCAGACCGACCAGGACACCCTGCCGCCCTACGAAGTGCTGGATGCTATCATGGAGTTGTACGTGGAGCAGGACCTGTGCCCGGAGGACATCGTGGCCGCGGGGTACGGCGAAGGGGACGTGGGCCGGGTGGTGCGCATGATAGACCTGAACGAATACAAGCGCCGCCAGGCCCCGGTGGGCATCCGCGTCACCCACCGCGGCTTCGGCAAGGACCGGCGTTATCCGATAACATCCAAATACAGGCCGCGCCATTAGCCCACACGGTTTCGGGCCGTTACCGCGGAACCGGGAATCCGGGGCTCGGCCCGCCACTCAGGAGCAACGAATGAAAAAAGTAGAAGCTGTCATCAAACCCTTCAAGCTGGACGAGGTGCGCGAGGCCCTGTCGGAGATCGGGGTGAGCGGGCTGACCGTGACCGAGGTGAAGGGCTTTGGGCGCCAGAAGGGGCATACCGAGCTGTATCGCGGCGCGGAATACGTGGTGGATTTTCTGCCCAAGGTGAAGATCGAGTTGGTGATCGCAGACGGCCTGGTGGAGCCGGCCATCGAGGCCATCCTCAAATCGGCGCGCACCGGGAAGATCGGCGACGGCAAGATCTTCGTGACGACGGTGGAGCAGGTGGTGCGCATCCGCACCGGCGAGACCGGCGAGGCGGCGATCTAGGAGCCTGTCGGACTTGAAGGAAATCGGCTGCAAATCCGCCTGACCGGTCCATATTTCGCCGCTTTTTTGGTCAATAGAACGACTATTGACCTGCAAAATCGGCAAAATCTGTCCTCGACCAGCCGAATTTTGCGAGCAGCCGCTACGCGGCTTGCCTGCCTGACCCGCTTCGCTTCGATTCTTCAAGTCCGACAGGCTCCTAGGAGGCCGCCACCCCTACCAGAACTTCCACCAGGAAGACTTCGCGGTTTTGGGTCCGCCGGAAAGGTAGGCGCTGTGGGGGAAGTTGAGCTTCAACACCCGCAGCGAATCGTCCCGCAACTGGTTCAGCCCCAGCGCACCGTAAGACTGGGCCATGAGCCACAGGGCATCCTCCCGGGCGGGTGCCTGGGGATAGTGCTCCAGCACGTACTGGGCGCGGTTGGCGGCGGCCACATAAGCGCCCCGCTTCACGTAGTAGCGTGCCACGTGCACCTCGTGGTATGCCAGCGCATCCACCAGGTAGCGCATGCGGGCGGTTGCGTCCGGAGTATACTTGCTGTTCGGAAAGCGGGTGACCAGTTCCTTGAACGCCTCGAAGGACTCCCGCGCCGCCTTCGGATCCCGCTCCGACATGTCCTGGTCGCTCAGCCTGGCCAGCAACCCCTGGTCTTCGTTGAAGTTCGCCAACCCCTTCAGGTAGTAGGCGTAGTCCACGTGGACATGGTTGGGATGCAGCTTGATGAAACGGTCGGCGGCGGAAATGGCCGAAACCGGCTCGTTATCCTTGAAGTAGGCGTAGGCGGTCTCCAGTTGAGCCTGCTGGGCGTAGCGCCCGTAGGGATAACGCGCCTCCAGGGTTTCGAAATACTTGATGGCTTTTTCGTAGTTGCCGTCGCTCATCTCGCCCTTGGCGGCGGCGTACAGTTTTTGAGCGGACCAGTTCCTGGTTTCGTCCTGCTGTTCCGGCAGCATGCCGCAGGCGGTTACCAGCAGAAGAAGGACTAAAGCGAGACTTCGTTTCATGGCCAAACCCGAGGAAAAATTAGTCGATTATAACCCAAATGCCGGGGAGTCAAAGCCCATTGATCTGATCGTGCCCGAGGGGAGCGCCGGTTCGCGGCTGGACCAGGCGTTGCACCTGCTGCTGCCCGAGTATTCCAGAAGCCGGTTGCAGGCGTGGATCCGCGAGCAGTGGGTAACCCTGGACGGCACCGCCGCCACTCCAAAGACCAAGGTATGGGGCGGCGAGCGGGTGACGGTGCTGCCCCAGGTGCATCCCTCGGAGAGCCCTTTCCTGCCCGAGGAAATCGCCCTGGATATCGTCCACGAAGACGAGCAATTGCTGGTGGTCAACAAGCCCGCCGGGCTGGTGGTCCATCCCGGCAGCGGCAACTGGCAGGGCACCCTGCTCAACGCCCTGCTGCACCACGCACCGCAACTGGCGGGCATTCCCCGGGCCGGGATCGTGCACCGGCTGGACAAGGATACCAGCGGCTTGCTGGTGGTGGCAAAGACCCTGACGGCCCAGACCGACCTGGTGCGGCAGTTGCAGGCCCGCAGCGTAAAGCGGGAATACCTGGCCCTGGTTTACGGCGAGGTGGGCCGGGGCGGCATGGTGGAGGCGCCCGTAGGGCGCCACCCGGTGCAGCGCACCCGGATGGCGGTGGTGGCCGGCGGCAGGCCGGCGGTCACCCGCTATCAGGTGGTGGAACGGCTGGCGGGCTGCACCCTGCTGCGCTGCCGGCTGGAGACCGGGCGCACCCATCAGATCCGGGTCCACATGCAATCCATCGGTCATCCCCTGGTCGGCGACCCGGTGTATGGCGGCAGGACGGCGGCCCTGCCGGCGGCGGCGCGGGAAGCCGTGCGCCGGTTCGGCAGGCAGGCGTTGCACGCGACCCGTCTGGGGCTGATTCATCCGCTGAGCCGGGAAGCCATGGAATGGCACGCGCCCCTGCCGCAAGACATGGCGCAACTGCTGGAAGCCCTGGGGAGCGTGGGAAAGGAGTGGGCATGAGCGGACAATGGATCGTCCCCGAGTGGGAGGCGCCCGCCGCGGTACGGGCCCTGGTGACCACTCGCCACGGGGGGGTCAGCCTGCCGCCTTACGACGCGATGAATTTGGGGGGGCACGTGGGCGACGCGGAAGCGGCGGTGGCGCAAAACCGCGCCATTCTGCGCGCGCTTTTGCCGGCCGAGCCGAAGTGGCTGAAGCAGGTGCACGCCACCGCGGTGGCCGAGGCCGACGCCGCGACCGGAGAGGCGGAGGCCGACGCCAGCGTGGCGCGGTGCAAAGGCACGGTGTGCGCGGTGATGGTGGCCGACTGCCTGCCGCTGTTGCTGTGCGACCGGGCGGGCACGGTGGTGGCCGCAGCCCACGCCGGCTGGCGGGGGCTGGCGGCGGGCGTGATCGAGCGCACGGTGCGGGCCATGGGGGTGGAGCCGGGCTCTCTCATGGTGTACCTGGGTCCGGCCATCGGGCCCGGGGCATTCGAGGTGGGGGACGAGGTGCGCCAAGCCTTCACGGATTTCGACCGGGAGGCCGCCGCGGCTTTCGCCCCCGCCGCGCCGGGCAAATGGCTGGCGGACATCTACCTGCTGGCCCGGCAGCGCCTCGCCCGCCTGGGGGTGGAGCGGGTGTCCGGCGGCGGCTTCTGCACCTACACCGAAAAAGAGCGTTTTTTCTCCTACCGCCGCGACCGGGCGACCGGGCGCATGGCGGCCCTGATCTGGCTCGACGAATGAGGCCCGATTCGGCGGGCGGTTGCCGTATAATGGCAATCCGCGATAAACCGGGATAACGGGCGCCTGCGGTCCTTTCCCCCAACATAACGAGAATCCGCCATGTCCCTCCTTTATTGGATCGTCCTTTCCAGCCTGCTGGGCGGTGCCCTCAGCGTGGGGGCCGCCGCCTTCTTCGCCTTCGCCGCCCGCTCCAGTTGGGTGCCGATGCTGGTGAGCTACGCCATCGGCGCGCTCTTGGGGGCGGCGTTCCTGGAGATACTGCCCCACGCCTTTCAGCAGACCACAAACATCGAGGGCATGGCCGCCACCATTTTGCTCGGCATCATGCTGTTCTTCGTGCTGGAGAAGCTGGTGCTGTGGCGCCACTGCCACGGCGACGAATGCGAGGCCCACGGCGCCGCGGCGGAGGGTCACGACCATGGCCGCAGCGGCCTGATGATCATGGTGGGCGATACCTTCCACAACTTCGTGGACGGCATCCTGATCGCCGCCGCGTTTCTGACGGATATCCACCTCGGGGTGATCACCGCGCTGGCCATCATCGCCCACGAGATCCCGCAGGAGGTGGGCGATTTCCTGATCCTGCTGCATTCCGGCTACAGCAAGCGGCAGGCGCTGTTGTTCAATCTATTGTCGAGTCTGGCCACCATCGTCGGCGGGACGCTGGCGTATTTCGCACTGAGCGGGCTGCGGGCCTGGGTGCCCTACATCCTGGGCATCGCCTCCGCGAGCATGATCTACGTGGCGGTGGCCGATCTCATCCCGGGGCTGCACAAGCGTCCGGAACTGCTGGCCACGGTGCAGCAGGTCACCCTGATCGGGTTGGGCATCGGTTCCATTTGGCTCACCGAGAGGCTGCTGGGTGGGCTGGTTTGAGCCCTGCGAGGTACCGCCGGAGCCGCCATGTCCGTTAACTGGTTTCCCGGTCACATGGTCTCGGCCCGAAAAAAGGCGGCCGAAACCATGGAGTGGACCGACGTCGTCATCGAGGTGCTGGATGCCCGCCTGCCCGAGGCAAGCTGCAACCCGATCATCCACGAACTGCGCCTGCACCGCCAGCGTCCTTGCCTGAAAATCCTCAACAAGGCCGATCTGGCGGACCCTGCCGTGACCCGGGCCTGGCTCGACTTCTACAACGGGCAGAAGGGTGTCAAGGCGGTAGCGCTGTCCTGCAAGAAACCGGGCGACGTCGCCAAGGTGCCCGGCCTGTGCCAGGCGCTCGCCCCTCATCGCGGCAGCAGGCTGAAGCCGCTGCGCATGATGATCATGGGAATCCCCAACGTGGGCAAGTCCACCCTGATGAACGCCCTGCTGAAGCGCCGGGTGGCCGCGGTGGGCGATGAACCCGCGGTGACCAAGAGCCAGCAGCGCTTCGACCTGAACGACCGGATGTCCCTCACCGACACGCCGGGTTTGCTGTGGCCGAGAATCGAGCAGCCGAGCGACGGCCTCATGCTGGCCGCGAGCCATGCGGTGGGACGCAATGCCGTCATCGACGGGGAAGTGGCCGCTTTTTTGGCGGATATCCTGCTCGCCCGCTATCCTGCCATGATTGCTGCCCGCTACGGGTGCGCCGCGGAAGGGCTGGATGCCGTGGACGTGATCGAGGCCGTCGCCAAGCGGTGCGGCCTCCGCCTCAAGGGCGGCGGACCGGATCTGGAGGCGGCCGCGCTCACCTTGCTGAAGGACTACCGCACCGGCGCCCTGGGCCGCATCAGCCTGGAGACGCCGGAAAGCCGCGGCGCCATGCTCAACAGCCCGTTGCCGGCCGGGGAGCCGCGCTGATTTGCCCAATCGCCGGCGCCGAATTCCCCGGCGCCACGCCCGCCCCGCCGCTCAAGCGCGACGGCTGCCAAGGGGGCTGCGGCCCAGGACCGGGGATGGGTATGTGCGTTCAGCCTTTGGGCTTTCCTCCGGGGGCGCCTCCGCCCGCCCGGGGATTTCCGCAGGTTTGGACAACTGAATCTCTTTGGGTAGAGCGGCCACCTCCCCCGAGAGGGTGCCGCCTTCCTCGATCATCAACGCGCCATAGCGAATTTGACCGGTGACCTTGCCCGTCGCGTAAACCACCAGCCGCTTGCGCGCGGTAAGCTCTCCCTCGAAATTCCCCCGTATCTCCGCCACGTCTATCTCGGCCTTGCCGGAAAATACGCCGCCCTCGGCGATTCGGATGTCGCGGCTGTTCATGGAGGCTTCCACTCTGCCCTCCACCACCAGGATCTCGCAATCGGTGATTTCCGATCCCTTCAGCTTGATATTTGGCCCCACGGTGAGCTTGCTGCCCTCTTCCCGCGGCGCGGGTGCCTGGTTCTCCGGCTTGAGTGCCACGGGCGTTTGGGCGGGTTCGATAGCGGGATTGCTCAGGGTGGCGGGGCTGGTCTTGGACGGTGCGGGCTGCATGAGCTTTCTGAGCATGGGTCGGCTTCCTTCAATGAGATTGAGTGGGCGAAAAATCGTGGTGCCGGTTTTGGCCGTGGCATCAAGCAATCCCTTAGCAAGTAGCGTTCCAATTGGTATTAATGACGTAAAAACATATTGTTGTGTCAAATGTTCCGATCCGGCAACAGGGTGTCGGCAATTCATTTGTCACCTGAAGGCGACATCCAATCCGAGTGCGCGAATTATTTCTATAATAAACATGGTATTATGAGTCAATTTCGCGTCGCCGAATGGCGACAAGACAACGATTTGCTGGAATGACGGGAATGGGCTTCATGGTCATTGCTTAACTCTGGTCTATCGGGGCTGTCTTGTGGCAGGCATTTGGATTGTACCAAGGCGACGAGCCAAAGGATTCTATCTCGTGAACAACCTGGCGAGACAAACGGCTGGGCTGATTACTTCCGCCCCTGATTCGGGTGGAAAATGGCGTGTATTGCCGGTGACGATGGGGCAGGCGGCGGTCCGGGCGGCGGCGATAAAGGGTGCGTCGTCGGGGTCGGGAAGGCTCGGTGCATCGAGCCTTAGAGGGTCGATCAGTCGACCCGTTTCCGCGAGCAGGGCCATGAATAGATCCAACTCCTCCCGGCCGATGGCGAATTTCGGGCGATACAAAACGGCCCGGTATTCAATCTCGATTTCGGGCGTGTACAGGGGGACGAACAATCCATCCGCGAAAGCGTTCAGCAATTTCGCGGGCGTGCCATCCGGGGCCAGATGCGCGGATACCCATACGTTGGTGTCAACGACGGCCAGCAGCACGGTCGCGTCGCTCTTTCCTGACAGCGTCGATTTCGGCGTCGATCTCCTCCATCGCCATCTTGTCCAACCCCAGTTCAACCGCGCGCTTGTGCTGCTCCGCGAGCAATCGGGAGAACTTGGCCCGGCGCAAGGCGAGCAGATTGTCTTCCAGGGATGCCGAATCAGTGCCGACAAGGAGGGCAAACGGCTTGCCGTTGCGGGTAATGATCATTTCTTCGCCGGCTTCGATTTTTTCCCATACCTTGCCCGACTCCGCTCTCAACTCACGAACAGTGACGAAATCCATGATTATCTCCTGTACCAGATTGTGTACCAGAGAATAGACCTTGTTGCGCGCCTCTGCAAGCCTGCGGGGTTTCCCCGCCGGCGGCTTGCATTTGATGCCGGTTGGAGTGATACTGCATCGCATATGCAATGCAAATCGAGGTGAGCGATGAAACCAGTGACGAAGACCTCCACCATTCCGCCGTTGCGGGTGAACGAGGAGGTGCGCGCCGCTGCCGAGGCCGCGTTGATGGAAGGCGAGACGCTTTCCGGTTTTGTGCTGGAGGCGATCCAGCTCAACATCCAGCGCAGGGCGTTGCAGCAGGAGTTTATCGCGCGTGGGCTTGCGGCGCGGGACGAGGCGCGGCGGACGGGCAAGTATGTGTCGGCGGACGAGGTGCTGGCCGGGCTGGATCAAACATTGGCGCGGTCCCGCAAGGCGGCTGTCCGCAGATGAACTTCACGGTTCGCTTTACCCCTGCCGCGGCGGAGGATTTGCAGCGGCTGTTCGATTTTCTCGCGGCGCAGGATGTGAAAGCGGCCAGGCGCGCCCGTTCGGCCATTGCCAAGGGCATGGAGTTTCTGCGCGCGTTTCCGTTTAGTTGCCGCAAGGCATCGCCGGAGCATCCCCTTTTGCGGGAGCTGATTGTCAGCTTTGGCGCGAATGGATATGTCGCCTTGTTTGAAATCGAAGATGGCCGGACCGTGACCGTGCTGGCCATACGCCATCAGCGCGAGGAGGATTTCTTTTGAGGGCATCCGGTCGATTTGAAGAGGGCTGAGGGACGCCTGAGCCCGTTCCGCCCTCTGAGCACCCGTACAAGTATCGCCTGGTTTATGTGGTGGATGGGAAGCGGGTGTGGGTTACGACAACGAACGCGGCAAGGGCGACCACAAGCACATGGGCAACCGGGAAGAGCCATCGCAAGCCCAGCGGCAAGATCACCCGCGCCTTCGTGCTCGACGTGGAAAGCGCCGGCAGCGCCATCTCACACTCGAAGCCCCACACCCCCCGCCGCTTTCCGCCCACTGCGGCTTCCTCGGCAGCCGCCCGTTTTCGCGCATCAACGCTTTCCTGGCCGCGCAGGGCGATCCGCTCATCGTCTGGCCCACCTACTAAGGAATTGAGAAAAAAATGGTTGACGGGCAACCACCTCAGCCAGCGACGGGCTGAACAGTCACCAATATATGCCCCTGGCTTAAGGTAATGCCATTGCCCTCCGTCCCCTTTAGATCGTCCTTTAGATCGAGACGCTTTAGATCGCTTTAGATCGAAAACCAAATGTCATCGAACGATCTGAAGGAAATTTACAGCAGATTTTGGACTTGCCTCAACTATCAATATCCAGATATCCTGCTGATCGTTACTCATTTTGGCATAATAATTGGCATCCACAAGCCAATTGGCATCCACAAGCCATGGGTGGTCTTGCTCATAAGTTGGTAATTTATAGAACACTTCCGGCTTGATCAGGGGGGCAGAACAATGTTGCGTGCCTTATGCTTGGCGGCATTCTGGCTTTGGGTTTCGTTTCCGGGTTTTTCACAGGCCGATTCGTGCATCTGGTTTGCAAGTGAAGAGGCTGTCTACCAGGTTCAGGACGGCACAGTTTCGCAGCAAATAGGCGTTGACGATCCGCATGCCTTGGCGATGGGCGCAGAGGGCTGCGGCGTCTGGGTGCTTGTGCAAAGGCAGTTGGTTCAATATGACTCAAACGGCAGTCTGATCCAACGCATCGATTTGGGATCGCTGGGTAAGAAGGTTGATGATGCCCGCCAGCTTGCCGTCGATCCCTATGACGAAAGCCTCTGGTTCTCGGATGAACGACAACTGACGCACGTCTCGGCAACTGGCCAACTGGTCGGCTCCTGGGAAGCGCCCGGCAGGATCCGGGAGCTTGCCGTAGCGCTGGACCAGAGCATTTGGATTTTAGGGAACAAGCAGCTTTGGCATTACAGCGCGCAAGGGGCGCGGCTGGCGAGTCTCGATTTGCGCGGGCAGATCAAGGAAGAACCCAAGTGGCTGGCGGTGGATTCCTTGGGTGGCCGGCTCTGGGTCGCGGGCGAGAAACGGCTTGTCCAACTCGATCCCGATTCCGGGCAGGTGGCATTCAATGTTTTCGTGCCTGGAGAGATCAGGGCCTTGGCCCTCGAACCCAGGAACGGCACGGCGTGGATTGCTGCGAAGAACGAGTTGGCGGCTTATGCCCGGGATGGCAACCTAATCAAGGCCGTCGATCTCCATGCGCTCGGCATGAACGACCCCGAAGCGCTTGCATACGACTCCCTGGGCCACAGCCTCTGGTTGGGGCACAAGCGCGGCGTCAGCCGATTTTCGCTTGATGGAACGCTTGCTGCCACATTGTCCGCCGGCAAGGAAGTGGAAGCGATCAGCGCGCCGCCGTTTATCGTCACCCCTGTATTGGCGCTAATCCAGCCGCCCCGGGATGCGCTGACCAACAACCCGACGCCCACGATCACGCTCGGCTATGACGCAACCTGCTCCGGCCAGCCGTGCGGCTTCGGTCCAGTTTACTACGGCAATTATAGCCTCACCGCGCTGCTCGACGGCCAGTCGATCGAAAATCTGTTCAAATTTGACGATAAGACCGTCCAGGCGAGCTATATCCCCGCAAACCGCTTGCCGGAGGGCGTCAATACCTGGACTGCCCAAGCCAAGGACGGCTTCGGCCATCTATCGAACAAAATCACATCAACCTTCACCATCGATACCATTCCACCGAAATTCATCCACATCAGCCCGCCGGATGGAAGCGTTTTTTCGACACCGATGGTGGCTATCAGCGGCAATATCGATGATCCGCAAGGCGTGGTAGTCCTGGAGAATCTGGGCAACTGGAACGGCAGCGGAGCGAATCCGGCAACGCAGAACTTCAACTATCAGCTTACCCTCAAGCCGGGGCTGAACGTGATCAATCTCGTCGCAATAGACAAAGCTGGCAATGAAACGAGAGCCGCCTTGCATCTTGCCTATAATCCCCTCAGCCTTGTTGTGACCAGCCCGGCTTCGGGCGCCGCTATCAATGGCGGCACCGCCCTGGTGACGGGTACCTTCCAAGGGCCGGCCAATACGGGCATCATGGTGAACGGCGTGGCTGCGAATATGGACGGCAATCATTTCTACGCGGATGGCGTTCCCTTGCAACCAGGCCCCAATACGATTACCGTGACCGCCACCACCCCCGATGGTCTGACGGCGGTACAGACCATCAGCGTTACCAGCACGGGAGCTTCCCCCGTGGATGTCGAGGCCGTTCCGGCGAGTGGCCTCGCACCTCTTACGGTGAACTTCATGATCGTCAATAACACCGGTAACCCGGTACAGAAAATCGAGGCGGACTTTGACGGAAATGGCGCCATCGATTTCACCGCAACAGATCCTAATGCACCGATCGCGTTTACCTACACTGCCCCGGGTGTCTATCAAGCCAGGATGGCGGTGACCGACAG
>JAJZUU010000036.1 GCA_021848325.1 Pseudomonadota bacterium
CAATTCGGGTTTTGGCGTATCCTAGAGGCATCCGGGACTGTCCCGGGCGGATTGGCGACACGGACGAGGGTGATGGAAGCACTGGAACGGGCATCGGAAATTTACCCTTGGATGGTGGAGCTGCGCCGGGCCATCCACCGCCATCCCGAGTTGGCCTTCGAGGAGCGGAAGACCGCGCAACGGCTCATGGCCGGACTGGAGATGCTCGCCATCCCATTCGAGTACGGCGGGGTGGGCGGCGGCATAATTGCGCGGCTGGGCAGCGGCCGGCCCGGCGTCCCCACGGTGGCGCTGCGGGTGGAAATGGACGCGCTGCCCGGCAGCGAGAATACCGGCCTGCCGTTCGCCTCTCAAGTCCCCGGCAAGATGCATGCCTGCGGACACGACGGCCATATGGCCATGGTGATGGTGGAGGCGAGCTGCATGGCGTGCGGGCCATCTTCGGCGGGCATGTGGCGCGGGACTACGGTGTGGGCGAGGTTATGGTGGCGGGTGGGGGTGATTACGGCATTCGCGGACGGATTCACCATCGCCGTGCACGGTCGCGGGGGGCACGGAGCCCGGCCGCACGAGGCGGTGGACGCGGTAGTGGTGGCCGCCCTGCTCGTCATGGCGATTCAGACCCTGGTGTCCCGGGAAACCAATCCGGCGTATCCCTCGGTGGTCACCGTCGGCAAGGTGCAGGCGGGCAGCGCGCCGAACGTCATTGCCGAGGACGCCATCCTGCACGGCACCATCCGCACCACACGGCCGGACGTACGCACCCGCATTCTGGATGGCCTGCGGCGCATGGCCAGGGCCATCGGCGAACTGCGCGGCGCCAACGTCTCGGTGGAGGCGCAAGAGGGTTATACGCCGGTGGTAAATACCCCGCTGGAGGCAGATATCGCCCGCAGGGCCGCCCTCAAGGTGGGGGGGAACGGGGGCTGGTAGCCATGGAGCACCCCAGCATGGGCTCCGAGGATTTCTCGTTCTACCTGCAGGAGATACCCGGCTGCTATGTGCGTTTCGGCGCCTGTCGGGAAGGCTGGGAAAATATCCCCCTGCACAGTTCTTGTTTCGACTTCGACGAAGAGGCGCTGAAAATAGGCGCGGCCTTCTTCGACCAAGTGGTGAGGGAGGCGCTGGCTGCCTACGCCGGAGGCGTCTGAGGCCCTAAGCTAAGGTGGAAGCGGCGTTCCGCCGCTCGCATCCAAACAACCAGATCGATAAGGACCTGCCATGACTTCCGGCAAGCTTTTTTCCGGTTTCCAGTGGAACGGATTCGATATCAAGAACCGCCCAGACTGGGTCGAGGGCCTGCGCGCTGGGAAAGCCCTCGCACCTTACGACTCGGAAGCGGCCAACGTCGCCTACGGCGAGGCGCCCCTTCCGTAGTCACAGCCGTAGCTATGGCGAGGATGATCGACAATGCAATCGGCGATGCGGGGCGCGTCGAACATAGCGAAACTTGTGGGTTGTCGTACTGCTCGGCTCGCTCACTTGATATGGCAGGTTAGACACAGCGCACTGCCCGCATTGCTCACCCTGAGGAAGGTCGGGTTGAATACGCTGCCGGGACCGGCTGAAGGCACCCCGTGGGGGTCGTGGCAAGAGGCGCACTCCACCTTGTAGCCCTGTCCGGTGTCGTACAGCCGGATTTCGTTATTGTCGGCGCGGCCGTTGCCGTTCGTGTCGAAAAAGGCGATGCCGACTTTCTTTTGATTCGGGTCGTTAAAATCCTTGCCGGTCACCGGGATGGGGTAGGTGATGCCCACCGGGTGGTCGTTTCGGAGGTCCGTGCCGATAAAGGCCACGGTGAAATCAGGGGCACCCGCGCCCACGAATCCTGCGCCCGCCGAGTGACAGGCAAGACACTGGCCGGGATTCAAACCGCCGTGGACCGAAGAAGCGGAGGGCCAGGTATTGAGGAAGGCGTCGCTCTGGCTGGTCGCCTGGTTCGGGTCGTAGAGGCCGGAGCCGGGCATGTTGATCACCGAGTCCACCGCCACCTGGCCATCGTGGCAGGACAGGCAGGTCAGGGAATTGGGCCCGGGCTGGGACACCGTCTGGGTGAGCGTGGAGGTGCCCAGTTGGTTGTAGGTCTGGTAGGTCGTGGTCTTGATGGTATGGTTCCACAGGGGCGCCTTGACGTTGGCGTTGGCTCCGTGGGGGGTGTGACAGTAGACGCAGATCTCGTTATAGTTGTTGCGGTAGGGATCCATTATGACGCCGTTTGGCCCGCCGCCGCCGGGTTGGCGCTGGGTCAGGTTGTGCCGGGTATTGGCGACACTGTCCCGATAGCTGAACTTGGTCCCAAGGTCCCCGCCGCCGTACACCATGGTAAAATAGGCCGCGCCGAACACTGCGAAAAGTATAGCGAGCAGTCTTGCGTTTGGCATGATACCCTCCGTTTTTCCGATAGCGCCACCACGCGGTCGCTGGCGTGCTTTCATTAGCGGGCGCAGCCTATTCCAGCCGCCCGCACGAGGTACGCGGGTGCGCTAACAAGCCCCCAAATTTAACATGGCAATATCATTATACAGATCAAGATATCCGAATACTAGTAGAAGCTCGCTATTTGTCAAGAAGGAAATTCCGCCATCGCGCGCGCCCTTCACCGGTTCGCGCGAACGATCCGCATGCCTTCTTCGTCCGTCAGGCGGCGGATGACCTCCACCTTGTGGAAGAACTGGTCCACCACATAAAGCCGGCCGGTCTCGTCCACGGCGACCCCGGCGGGCAGCAGAAACTTCCCGGGGCCGTCTTCCAGGCTTCTCTCTCCAATGGCCAACAGCAGTTCGCCATCGCTATTGAATACCTGGACGTTGCCGAACACGGTGTCGCTGACATAGACGTTGCCCTCGTCGTCCACGGCGATGCCCCTTGGCCGCGCAAACTGGCCGAAACCGTTGCCGACGCTTCCGAAGCTGCGGAGGAATTTGCCGTCCGGGGTGAAGGCCTGTACCCTGAAGTTGCCGGCGTCAAGCACGTACAGGGTGCCGTCCGGCGCCACTGCCGCGGCTACGGGGAAGTTGAACTCGCCCGGTGCACTGCCGCGCTTGCCGATGGTGAATAACTTGGTGCCGGCACCGTCGTAAACCACAACGTGGTGATCGTCATTTTCGGCGTCCCCCGTGTCGACCACGTATATCCGGTCGCCGGCCCGGTTCACGGCCACCCCCACCGGGCGCTTCAGTTCCTCGCGGCTGCCTATGGCCCGCTGGAAAAGGCCAAGGCGGTCGTAGACCATAATACGGCGCTCGCTGGCATCGGCCACGTAGACGTTCATCTTGCCATCGAGGGCGATCCCCAACGGTTTTCTAAGCCCGCCTTCCGGTCGATAGCCAAAACTGTAAAATTTTCGGAGTGGCACGTCGAATACATATACCACCCGGTCTTCCGTGTCGGTGACGTAAATCGAGCCAAAGCGGGCGGCTACCGCGAACGCCTTCTTGAAGCTCTGGACCGCCGGCTTCCCTTCGGTGACCAGTTGCTTGAAGCGATCCGTTTCGGTTTCCGCGCGGATGCTGTTGCTATCGCGCAGATCGGTTTCGTAGACAAAGCGCGGCTGGTCCGGCAAAGCCGGCCAGTACGGAGGGCCCTTCCTTGCCGTTGCGGGTTTTTCGGGGAGTGTCGTGCAACCGGCGAGCGCCAAAACGCATACAGCCAGTATCAGGAAGCTAAACCGACCAGGGTTGATCATCTTTACAGTCACAGTCATCAGAATTCCGCCCGCGCGCTGTTCGGCACCCCTTTTCTCACTGAACGGCTGCGGAGCCTAACCCCCTGGGAGAGGCATGTCGATGCCCCTCTTGGGAGGGGTTGGGCAGTCGCTCTCCTTTATAATGCGGCGGCGCAAATAATTCAACCCGTGCGGCGATTTTTCCGGCTGAACGGGGATGCGTCGGCATAGCGGGGAGGGGATTCTAAAGAGGGCGGGGCGGCCGGTGTTATACGAGGCCCCGAACCGTGCGTTTGGGGAAACAGCGCAAGCGCGTCATAAGGCGTCGAGAAACAATAACTTGGACATTTGCCGCGGCTCGCGCCTTGCATCCATCGCGGATTCGCCGCAACAAATGTCCAAATTAAATTATTATTTCTCGACGCCTAACTTGCCGCGAGCGGCATCTGCCCAATTATTGGGGGTCTCGTACAGGCGCACCCGTTCCAGGTGCAGATTGCTGCCGTAGCTATCCTGGTACGCCTTGTCCAGGATGCGGAAGGCCTCCGCCGCGAGATTTTCGGCAGTGGGCGTGAAGGGGAACGCTACGGTCTTGTGCCCCGGCAGGGAGTCGAGGAAATCCAGGACCACCTTGTCGCCGCGGTATACCAGAAATGCGTGGTCCCAAGCCTCCACCAGGGATTCCTGGGCAATGGTCTTTACCCGGGAGAAATCCATCACCATCCCCTGCTCCGAAACCCCTTCGGTAGTGATGACGTCCCCGGAGAGGGTGACCTCGATGGCGTAGCGGTGGCCGTGCAGGTGCCTGCACGCGCTGTTGTGGTGCGGAATGCGGTGGCCGGCGTCGAACTCAAGCCTGCGCGTGATCAGCATAGGGGGGCGGTGGGGACTATAAAAGCCGCAAATTATAGCACCGTTGGGCCGGCGGGATGAGAGTGCGTTAAAATCTCCGTAAACATCTATCCTCCAGTTTTTCTATTCGACATTTAAAGAGCTAGCGCCCACGATGCCCAAGATCCTGACTACCCTCGACCATAGCCGGGAAACTGCCGGGCTGACGTATGTCTATCCGGTGGTATCCCGGCGCGCCGGCGGCATTTCCGTAGGGGTGAATCTCAATCCCAACAATGCCTGCAACTGGCGCTGCGTTTATTGCCAAGTACCGAACCTGAAGCGCGGCGGTGCGCCGGTGATCGATCTGGAGCGACTGGGGCAGGAACTGCGCGGATTCCTGCGCGACCTGTTGCTCGGGGATTTCATGGAGCAGAGGGTTCCGCCCGAAGCCAGGCGCATCAACGACATTGCCCTGTCGGGCAACGGCGAGCCTACGAGCGCCAAGGAGTTCGACCAGGTCATTGCGCTCATCTGGGAAGTCATGCATGAGTTTGGCCTGGCGGGCAAGATCAAACTGATATTGATTACCAACGGCAGCCTGATTCATCGCGGCTGTGTGCAGCGGGGAATACGCCGAATGGCCACGCTGGGCGGCGAAGTATGGTTCAAGCTGGACAGCGCCACCCAGGAGGGGATGCGCAGGATCAACGGGACTCGCTTGTCACTGCAGCGAGTGCGCGAAAACCTGGGTACGGCAGCCACGCTGTGCCCGACGTGGCTGCAGACCTGTGCATTCGCCCTCGACGCCCAGCCTCCTTCCCGTTCAGAGCGCCGCGCCTATTGCCAATTCGTCTCGGAACTCTTGCAAGGCGGTACCCGTCTCCAGGGCGTGTTGCTCTATGGGTTGGCGAGGCCTTCCATGCAGCCGGGGGCGGAGCGACTGTCGCCGCTGCCCCGGGAGTGGATGGAGGATTTTGCAGGGGAGATCGAAGCGCTTGGGCTCAGCGTCAAGCTGAGCGTCTAACGCACATCCTCGGCGGGTGTGCTGTGCTGTTCTGAGCCTTCTTTCTTTTTCCCGGTGCGGACCGCCTTTTTCAAGCTCTTGTATAGATCGGGGTGGCTGGCCTTCAGGTAGTCGATGATCTCGAAATCTTCCTTCTTCACCCTGGTAAGATCCACCTGCTCGATGTGCACCAGGCGCAACAGTTCCCGGACCGGCTTGGGCATGGTGCGCCCGCTTTCGTAACGAGAGCCGCCGCTCTGCGTCACGCCGATCTTGGTCCAGAAGTCGTGCTGATTCAAACCCAGCTTGCGTCGTATCTCCCGTGGGTTCACAACCCTTTCGAAAAGCTTCATGGTTTTCTCGCCTAAAATCAAACTTGATATGGAAGTGACATACTTAAATCAGCCAAGTTCCGATCCGACGGAAAATATAATATCATAGGTCCTATAAGGTTCGCAGCTCTTATTTTATTCCAATGAAAAGCCCCGCGCTGCGGCTGGGGTTGTCCGACGTTAAACGATGTCTAATCCGGGGTTGTGCTGCGACACGGTCCCTCCCCGTCATAACTTCATTAATCCGCCTGGCAGCAAACCAGTCCCGCTCAGTCGTACAGCAGGCCCATGCCGGCCCGGGGCCGGCCGGGCTGATGCTACCCGCAGGGGACTTTGCGCCACACCAGGGTGCGATTATTGGCGGGCATGGCGAAGTCGTGAAACAGGGAAAGCCCCCGGGCGCGCGCCAGGGCCTCTATCGCCTCGAAGTCCCGGATGCCGCTCCGTGGATCCCGCGCCTTCAGCCAGTCATCGAAGCGGGCGTTGCTGTCGGAGGTATAGCCCCCTCCGTAGTTGAACGGACCGTAGGCGCACAGCACGCCCCCCGGGGCCAGCACCCGGCCGACGCCCTCGAACATGCTCTCTACGCCTTCCCAGGAAAGGATATGCAGCAAGTTGGCGGCAAACACCGCCTCCGCCCGCTCCACCGGCCATGCCGACTGGTGGACGTCCAAGGCCACCGGGGGCAGCACATTGGGCAGTTGCGCCTCCGCAAGCCAGGCCGCAACGGCGTCGTGCTGCCCCGGCAATTCGCTGGTCTGCCAGGTCAGGTGCGGCAGCGCGGTCCCGAAGTGGACCGCATGCTGGCCGGTGCCGCTGGCGATCTCCAGTACGGTCCCCTGCTGTGGGAGCACCTCGCGCAGCACCCCCAGGATGGGTTCCCGGTTGCGTTCGCAGGACTCGGAATAAGGTTTCACGCGTGATCCGTCATGGGAAGAATGGGTCAGTAGTGCGCCGCCTGCCCGGACCGCCCCAAGTCCCGGTTCCGGCGTCTGTCCGCGTCGTCCCGCCGCCGCTCGGCACCCGGCGGGCCCGCCCCCGTCCCCTGGCGCCGGTCCCGTCCACCGCGCCGCTCCGGCCCCATATAGGCCGGTAAGCCGACCCCATGCCGCGGGCCGGGAGCCCTGTTCGACCGTCCCGGCCCCTTGATCCACCAGCGCCAGGGCCAGAAGGCGTCTTTTTCCATGGAGCGGGCCAGTAGCACGATGGCCGCGAAGGCGAACATCACGAACAGCAATTGCGCAAGGGCCGTGCCCAGGGTATAGGGCGCATCGGGTTCGCCGCCAAATCCTAGGGTGTAGAGGTAAGCGGCCAGACAGATGACGCAGATTGTCGCAATTATACGCATGGCGGGAAGGATGGCGAGCCCACACCGGGCCACCAAGCCACGCAAGACTCGCGCCAACCCGGTGCATATCATTATGCATCAGTAACTTGCAATGTACATTTAAGGTCCACCTGAGGGCCTATGTAAAGATTCTCGACAAGTGCGGCATCGCCGTCATCCTCCATTTTCTGCAGTCCGGGCCGACTTTGATGCAGGACAGGGGCATGGGCGCACCATCGGGGTACAACTACGGCGCAGCCGGCCCCGTTGCCAATCCGCCTGCAACCGCCTGCAAAGTTCCATTAATGGCAACGGCATCACCGTCGCCCCGCCGACCCCGCCTCCCGGGCAGATCCGGAACTCGCCTCTGCACCTGCCGGCGCCTGGCTCGAGCGGGGGCGCTGCTGGTGAAGCTGCTGGTATTGCCGGACGCCACCTTCGCGGTGGTGGGCGTGGCCTGGCTGTACATCCACAACCATTTCGCCGGACAGATCCTACCTTTCGGTCCCGCCCATGGCGCCAAATATCCCTAAAGCCCCCTTTGCCATCGGTCGATAACCTTCACAAGGCAGCCGACGCCCGGGACAAGACGGCCCGGCAACGCTGACGGCACCACCGGCAACTATCCGCTGCAGGCGGGTTCTAATTTGGTTGCAGCAGAGGGCCCTCCGGAGTGATCCCCCGGTGAGCAAGGCCGGCGTTTTGATGGTGCGCCCTGACGGCCCGATGCACCGTGACGGTGCCAGGCCAGGGAGACCAAGATATTTTTTTGCGTGTAAACATGGCCTTGATTGCTGGCATAGAATTTGCGGCACTTTCTGTCGCGCACCTTGGTCAAAGCATGAAGGGTGGGCGTTTCGGAACCCGCATGGCACAGTACGAGGATGCACAACCTGACGGGAGGACCCCATGAGCATTTTCAGCCACTACCTGTCCCGCTACGAGAGAAGCAGCGAGGAATACACCCTCCAGGAATACCTGGATATCTGCAAGCAAGATCCCTCCGCCTATGCCAGCGCGGCCGAGCGTATGCTGATGGCCATCGGCGAACCCGAATTGGTGGATACCCGGCTGGACCCGCGGCTGTCCCGCATTTTTTCCAACAAGGTAATGAAGGTCTATCCGGCGTTCCGCGAGTTCTTCGGGATGGAAGAGGCGATCGAGCAGATCGTGTCCTATTTCAGGCACGCGGCCCAGGGCCTGGAGGAGAAAAAACAGATCCTTTATCTGCTGGGCCCGGTGGGCGGGGGCAAGTCGTCCCTGGCGGAAAAGCTCAAATACCTGATGGAGAAGGCGCCCTTCTACGCCCTCAAGGGCTCCCCGGTGAACGAGTCCCCCCTCGGCCTGTTCTCGCCGGAAGAGGACGGGCCGATCCTGGAAGAGGACTACGGTATCCCGCGCCGCTACCTCAATTCCATTATTTCCCCCTGGGCGGTGAAACGGCTGCACGAATACGGTGGCGACATCACCCAGTTCAAGGTGGTGAAGCTGCGCCCCTCGGTGCTGGGGCAGGTTGCCGTGGCCAAGACCGAACCGGGGGACGAGAACAACCAGGACATCTCGTCCCTGGTGGGCAAGGTGGACATCCGCAAACTGGAGAAATACTCCCAGGACGACCCCGACGCGTACAGTTATTCCGGCGGGCTGTGCCTGGCCAACCAGGGGCTGCTGGAGTTCGTGGAGATGTTCAAGGCGCCCATCAAGGTGCTGCACCCCCTTCTCACCGCCACCCAGGAGAGCAACTACAAGGGGACCGAAGGCTTCGGGGCGATACCGTTTGACGGCGTGGTCCTGGCCCACTCCAACGAGTCCGAGTGGCAGGCGTTCAAGAACAACAAGAACAACGAGGCCTTCCTGGACCGGATCTACATCGTCAAGGTGCCCTATTGTCTGCGGGTGTCGGAAGAGGTCATGATCTACGAAAAACTGCTGCGCAACAGCTCCCTGTCGCAGGCGCCGTGCGCCCCGGGCACCCTCAAGATGATGGCCCAGTTCGCGGTGCTGTCGCGCCTCAAGGAACCGGAGAACTCCAACATCTTTTCCAAGATGCGGGTCTACGATGGGGAGAACCTCAAGGATGTCGACCCCAGGGCCAAGTCGCTGCAGGAGTATCGCGATTTTGCCGGAGTGGACGAAGGCATGACCGGGCTGTCCACCCGTTTCGCCTTCAAGATACTGTCCCGGGTGTTCAATTTCGACCACAGCGAGGTGGCCGCCAACCCGGTGCACCTGCTCTACGTGCTGGAGCAGCAGGTGGAGCGC
This sequence comes from Pseudomonadota bacterium, assembly GCA_021848325.1. Taxonomy (GTDB): domain Bacteria; phylum Pseudomonadota; class Gammaproteobacteria; order Burkholderiales; family JAJZUU01; genus JAJZUU01. The sequence goes on from JAJZUU010000036.1 coordinate 9,423, forward strand.
GAGCAGTTCCCGCCGGAGGTGGAGCAGAAGTACCTGTCCTACCTCAAGGAATACCTGTCGAGCCGCTATGTGGATTTCATCGGCAAGGAGATCCAGACCGCGTATCTGGAGTCCTATTCCGAATACGGGCAGAACATCTTCGACCGCTACGTCACCTATGCCGACATGTGGATCCAGGACCAGGAATACCGCGACCCCAACACCGGCGAGGTGCTGGACCGGGGCGCCCTCAACGAGGAGCTGGAAAAGATCGAAAAACCGGCCGGCATCAGCAACCCTAAGGACTTTCGCAACGAGATCGTCAACTTCGTGCTGCGGGCGCGGGCCGCCAACGCCGGCAAGAACCCGGTGTGGACCAGCTACGAGAAGCTCAAGGTGGTGATCGAGCAGAAGATCTTCTCCAGCACCGAGGACCTGCTGCCGGTAATCTCCTTCAACGCCAAGGCTTCCTCGGATGAGCAGAAGAAGCACCAGGACTTCGTCAACCGCATGGTGGAAAAGGGCTATACGGAGAAACAGGTGCGCCTGTTGGCGGAGTGGTACCTGAGGGCGCGCAAGGCCTCGTAGGAGGGCACAATGACCCAGCTCATCGACCGTCGCTTGAGCGGCAAGAACAAGAGCGCCGTCAATCGGCAGCGCTTCCTCCGCCGCTTCAAGGGCCAGATCAGGAAGGCGGTGTCGGATGCCGTGTCCGGACGCTCCATCAGTGACGTGGAAAATGGGGAAAAGGTTTCCATCCCCGCCAGGGACATGTCGGAGCCGATCTTCCACCACGGCCCCGGGGGAAGCCGGCAGATCGTGCACCCGGGCAACACCGACTTTGTCGCTGGCGACACGGTCGACCGCCCGCGCGGCGCTGAAGGCCAGGGCGGCAAGGCCGGCAACGACGGCGAGGGCATGGACGACTTCGTGTTCGAGCTGTCGAAGGAGGAGTTCCTGCAGTTCTTCTTCGAGGACCTGGCGCTGCCCAATCTGGTAAAGACCCAACTCACGGCGGTGCCCGAGTACAAGAGCGTACGCGCCGGCTACAGCTCGGACGGCAACCCCGCCAACATCCACGTCGTGCGTTCCCTCAAGGGGGCGTTGGGCCGCAGGCTGGTCCTCGCCTCGCCCTGCAGGACGCGCCTGCGGGAGGCGGAAGAGGAACTGGAGGCGCTACGCGGGCGGACGGAAGAGGACGACCCTGGGGTCCGGGCGCTGCTGGATGAAATCCGGCAACTCAGGGAAAAGATCGAAGCCATCCCGTTCATCGATACCTTCGACCTCAAGTACAGCAACCGCATCCCCCAGCCGCGCCCCACCAGCCAGGCGGTGATGTTCTGCCTGATGGACGTGTCCGGCTCCATGGACGAGGAAAAGAAGAACGTCGCCAAACGTTTCTTCATCCTCCTTTACTTGTTTCTCACCCGCTCCTACGAGCGCATCGAGGTGGTGTTCATCCGCCACCACACCATCGCCAAGGAGGTGGACGAGAACGACTTCTTCACCTCTCGGGAGTCGGGCGGGACGGTAGTTTCCAGCGCCCTGGATCTGATGCTGGAGATCATCCGGGAACGCTACCCCACCTCGCTCTGGAACATTTACGCCGCCCAGGCCTCCGACGGGGACAACTGGGACGACGACTCGCCCCTCTGCCGCGACTTGCTGGCGGGCTCCATCATGCCCCTGGTGCAATATTACGCCTACATCGAGATCGCCCCCGACCCGGCGCAGAACCTGTGGCGGGAATACGAGCAGGTGGCGCAGGCGTTCGGCCACTTCGCCATGCAGCGGATCGAGGACGTGAAGGACATCTACCCGGTGTTCCGGGAACTGTTCGGGAAGCAGGCGGCATGAGCGACAAGAAACTTCTATCCGAGACCTCGGAGTGGACCTTCGACCTGATCAAGCGCTACGAGGCGGAGATCGCCCGGGTGGCCGCGGATTTCGGGCTGGACACCTATCCCAACCAGATCGAGATCATCTCCTCCGAGCAGATGATGGACGCCTATTCCTCGGTCGGGCTGCCGGTGGGTTACCACCACTGGTCCTTCGGCAAGCAGTTCCTGGCCACCCAGAAGAGCTACCAGCGGGGCCAGAGCGGCTTGGCCTACGAGATCGTGATCAACTCCAACCCCTGCATCGCCTACCTCATGGAAGAAAACACCATGATGATGCAGGCCCTGGTGGTCGCCCACGCCTCCTACGGCCACAACTCCTTCTTCAAGGGCAACTACCTGTTCCGGGCCTGGACCAGCGCCGACGCCATCATCGACTACCTGCTGTTCGCCAAAAACTACATCGCCTCCTGCGAGGAACGCTACGGGGAGGAGGCGGTGGAACTGTTCCTGGACTCCTGCCACGCCCTCGCCAACTACGGGGTGGACCGCTACAAGCGCCCGGCGAGCTTGTCCATGCAGCGGGAGCAGGCCCGGCAAAAGGAGCGGGAGGAATATCTGCAATTCCAGGTGAACGACCTCTGGCGCACCCTGCCCGAGCGGCAAACCCAGGCGGGGTCCCGGGAAGAGGAACGCTTCCCCCCCGAGCCCCAGGAGAACCTGCTGTACTTCATCGAGAAGAACGCACCCCTGCTGGCGCCGTGGCAGCGGGAGGTGGTGCGCATCGTGCGCAAGATCAACCAGTACTTCTACCCCCAGCGCCAGACCCAGGTGATGAACGAGGGCTGGGCCACCTTCTGGCATTACACCATCCTGAACCGGCTGTACGATGAGGGCCTGGTGAACGACGGCTTCATGCTGGAATTCCTCCAGGCCCACACCAACGTCCTGTACCAGCCGCCCTACTACAAGAAATACTATTCCGGCATCAATCCCTATGCCCTGGGCTTCGCCATGATGAGCGACATCCGCCGCATCTGCGAGCAGCCCACGGCGGAGGACCGGGAATGGTTTCCCGACCTGGCGGGCAGCGACTGGCTCAAGGCCCTGGATTTCGCCATGCGCAATTTCAAGGACGAGAGCTTCATCGCCCAATACCTGTCCCCCAAAGTGATCCGCGACCTCAAGCTGTTCGCCGTGCTGGACGACGATAGTCACAGCCAACTGGAGATCTCCGCCATCCACGACGACCGGGGATACCGCGCCATCCGCCAGGCCCTGGCCGATGCTTACAACCTGGGAAATCGGGAGCCCAACATCCAGGTGTACCGGGTGGACCGCCGCGGCGACCGCTCTCTCACCCTGCGCCACACCATGCACAGCCGCAGGCCGCTGGACCATTCGGCCGACGAGGTGATGAAGCATGTGGCCCGCCTGTGGGGTTTTACGGTGCGTCTGGAGACGGTGCACGAAGACGGCGGGGTCGAACTCAGCCACGAGTGCGTAGTGGAAAAATAGCTCCCGGCAGACTCAAGACCCGCCGGCGCCCGGCATGGCCGGGTTTTTTTTCGTTCACCGACGATCGGTACCCCGGAGGATCATCGGGCTCCGTGCGCCTCCCCACCCCGTAGCGGATTCACCAGCCGGGCGAATCCAAGCCATGACGACGCCTATCGGAATCCTGCCGTTGACCGCTTGATGCGGCGCTCAATCGCCGTTCCCTCGATCGAGGGCGGGTGATTGGTTTTCAAGAATTCGCCGATGAGTCCGTTAACGTGCTTGACGCGCAACGCCGTCGGCATGCGCGTGGCCGGGAGGGGAAAAATGGTTCAACCGTTTGATGAGATTGAGGGCGGTCATGAGTGTTTCGGTACTGGTAGTCGATGATTCACCTATGGCACGCAAAATGTTGATTAAGGCGCTGCCGCCGTCCTGGGATGTGACAATCACGCAGGCGTCAAACGGTATAGAGGCGTTGGCTGCCTATCGCACCGGCACAGTCGACGTGATGTTCCTCGACCTGACGATGCCCGAGATGGACGGTTATCAAGTGCTGGAGACGCTCCGCAAAGAAGACCTCAATTGCCTGGTCATCGTGGTATCGGCAGATATCCAGCCCGGTGCCCAGCAGCGGGTTCGGCAATTGGGGGCGATTGCGTTTGTCAAGAAACCCGTAAAGCCAGCGGACGTTCAATCTGTGCTCAAAGAATATGGGATCTTGGTATGAGCGCGGTCATCCTAACCGACGAGCAGCGGGAAGCGCTGCAGGAAATCACGAACGTTGGCATGGGCCAGGCCGGCGCGTCGATTGCGACGATTCTCAATGAATTCGTGCACTTGTCCGTTCCCAAGATATTCATTCTGCGTGCGGACGAGATCTCCCCCAGCATTGTGAGCCTGGTCGGGGACGCAGAAGTGTCCGCCGTGCGCCAGGCATTCCACGGGGCCTTCCGCGGGGAAGCCATCGTAATCTACCGTAACCAATCGCATACGGATATTGCCGATCTGATGGGCTACGATCCGGATGTCGACACGGTGGAGGAGTACGAGCTGATTCTCGACGTGACGAATATTCTGGTGGGTGCGTGCCTGGGCGGGGTTGCCGAGCAAATAAGGGCCGATATCGGTTTCTCCGCTCCTTCGATCATGGCGGAACATATCCCCGCAGGCCGTCTCATATCCCCGGACGAAGTCGGCTCGGCCTGGGCGTTATTTGTCGAAGTGAACTTCGCCCTGGAAGGACGCAGCTTTGCCTGTCACCTGATCGCACTGATGCCGGAGGAAGAGATCCTGGCCGTTGGCAAGGCGCTCGACTGGTTCATGGAAACGCTCTGATAATGATTCATCCGGACAATTTCCCTTTGCTCAAATTCGTGGTGGACCGGGTCGAGGTGGGGATCTTCGCGGTAGACCAGGCAATGCGCGTCACGCTGTGGAATCGATTCATGGCGGTGCACAGCGGGCGGGCGGCGGATGAGGTGCTCGGGCAGAATCTGTTCGACTGTTTCCCAGAATTGCCCAGGAAGTGGCTTGAGAAGAAGATTCAAAGCGTGTTTGTCCTTAAGAATTATTCCTTTACGTCCTGGGAACATCGCCCCTATCTGTTTCGGTTCCACCACAACCGGCCGATCACGGGCGGGATCGATACCATGCAGCAGAACTGCACCTTCCTTCCGGTCAGGGGCGATGGCGAAAACGTCAATCATGTGTGCGTAACCATATTCGACTATACGGATACCGCTTTGTATCAGGGGCGGCTTAAATCCGCAATCGCGGACCTCGAAGCGGAAAGATCGGAACAGCGTATCCTGATAAAAAAGCTCGAAGAAGCGCACAACCAACTCCTGCAATCAGAGAAGCTTGCCTCGATCGGGCAACTCGCCGCGGGGGTGGCCCACGAGATCAACAACCCGGTCGGGTTTGTCAATTCGAATCTGGGCAGCCTCGAAAAATATGTGCGCGATTGGGCTCGGCTGCTCGACCTATACGAGCAGGCGGAGGAATGTCTTGCGCCACACCCGGAAGTGTTGGCCGGGATTCGGGACACGAAACGCGAAATCGACATCGATTTTGTCAAAGACGATATCCGCCAGTTGATTCGCGAGAGCAAGGACGGATTGGACCGAGTCAAGAACATCGTTCAGGATCTCAAGGATTTCTCCCGTGTCGGAGAAACCGATTGGCAATGGGCCGATGTGCACAAGTGCCTGGATGGCACGCTCAACGTGGTCTGGAACGAGATCAAGTATAAGGCGGACGTGGTCAAGGAATATGGGAAAATCCCGGAGATCGAGTGCATACCGTCCCAGCTCAACCAAGTATTCATGAACTTGCTGGTGAATGCAGCTCACGCCATCGCCGAGCGCGGGCAGATCGTCCTGCGTACCGGACATGAAAGAGACTGGGTCAGCGTTTCCGTTTCCGATACCGGGGTCGGAATCGCGCCCGAAAATATCAACCGAATCTATGATCCATTCTTCACAACCAAGCCTGTGGGTACGGGCACCGGTCTCGGGCTGTCGATCTCCCATAGCATCATCAGCAAACACGGCGGTCGCATTGATATGGAAAGCGTAGTCGGCTCGGGGACAACGTTCCGCGTTTGGCTTCCGGTCTGCCAAGCCGTCCAGGCGCAAGGCTCTCCGGGTTGAGAAGGGCTAAGGCGCGCCGCAGACGGGTAAAATATATTCCATATACAAATAGTTGCATGCGGCGAGCAGGGTCACGGCCCCCAGTCCGGCACTTTGCCACCGCTTCCGTTCCCCCTATTTTCCGTCGGTGCCCTCATGGCCGGATTATTGCACCCGGATCGGGATGCGGATCTCGATAACGGATGCTACGGGGGTTCCATCCTTCATCGCCGGGAAGAACCGCCACTGCTTCAAGGCATCCAGAATCGCCCGGTTTAGACGGGGTTCGTCCGTGGCTTGCACCAATTCCACGGTGGCGGTGCCGTCGGCCGCCACGTGAAAGCGCGCCATCGCGGTGGTGTTGATGTCCTCCCCCAAAAGGGCGCTTGGGACCTGCGGCGCCGGTTGATATATCGCCCGCGCCCCCATGCTCCCGCCGCCTGGCGGAGAGGTACTGGTGGTCGCCTGCGGAGGCGGCGGCTTGGGCACGGCCCGGGGGGGCGGCGGGGGCACTGCGGCAGGGGGCGGTTTGAGCGCCACGGGCGCGGCCTTGACCGGAACGGCTTTCTCCTCTTTTCGCTCCGGCGGTGTTTTCACGATCTTCTTGGATACCGGCTTCGCCACCTTTTTCCGGACCGGATGGATGGGCCCGGGCTTGGGCGGCGGCGGCAGGACGATCAATCGCGCATCGATGGGCTTCTGCGGCAGAGGCGGTTGCACGGGGTCGCGGAGAAATTGGGTAAACGCGGCGACACCCAATCCGCACAGCAGGATCGCTCCCGGGAGCTCCCACAGCAGGCGTCGCCATGGCTGTTCGGAAGGCATTGCGTGGGTCATGGCGGTCATTCCGCTTGGACGGCGATGAGGAAATGCTCGGCGCCCGCTTCGCGGGCGTGGAGCATGGACTGCACGACAATCCCCTGAGGTGCTCGGCTGTCGGCGGACACGATGACGGAGGCGCCCGCTCCCTTCATCATGGGCCGCAGGATGCCTGCCAGATCCCTGAGGGTTACCGGCGTCTTGTTGAGAAAAATACGGCTGTCGCGGGTGACGGTGAGGGTGACGGGTTGCCTTGCCTGCATGGGAGCGGCGTTGCCCTGCGGCAGGTTGACCGGCAGGGAATTCAGGCGCTGCATGGACAGCGACGCCAGCATGAAGGTGACCAGCAGAAAGAACATCACGTCGATCATCGGGATGATCTCGATGCGGCCCCGGCGCGAGGCGCGGGATTTACGCAGCTTCACGGGCCACCTCCTGCTCCTGCTGATCGAGGCGGATATGGTCGACGAGACGGGTGCCCAGGCGTTCCATTTCGTCCATGACTTGCGCGTGCAGCCGGGAGAAGTAGTTGAAGGCAAACAGGGCGAGCAGCGCGATAAAAAGACCCAATGCCGTGGCCACCAGCGCTTGGGCCACGCCGCCGGTCACCCCGGTCGGATTGACCAGCCCCTGCGAACCGAATAGCTTGAACGCGCCGAACATCCCGGTGATGGTGCCCAGCAGCCCCAGCAGCGGCGCAGCGGTGACAATGGTCTCCAGAACCCACAGCCCGCGTCCCAGGGATTTTTCGATCAGGCTCGCCTCGTCTGCCGCCCGGGATTCGACCCACCACGCCGGTTGGTCGCGATTGGCGATGATCACCTGGAAGAAGCGCCTGAAGTAGTGATTGGGGCCGAAGGCGCCGATTTGCTGCCCGAGGTCGCCCCAGGTAAAACCGTAGGTCTCGACCAGTTGCACCATGGACGCCGGCACGCGGGCATAGCGCCAGAAAACGTAAGCCTTGTCCAGAAGGACGACGATGGCCAATACCGCCAGCAGCAGAAGGGGATAGACCATGACGCCGCCGAAACGCAGGGCCATGAATAGAGCTTGAAGGTCGTGCATGAGTTTTACTCCGTAAAAGAAGAATACCTACGCGGAGGCGGTCGCTGTCGCCCCCGCGCATGTTAGAAGGACTTGCTCAAACCCGCATATAAGGCCCGGCGCGGCCCATACTGCGGGGCGAATACGCCGATCCCGGAACCGTCGCGAATCTCATACGTCCGGTCGAAGGCATTGATGACGGACAGCCGTCCTGTGACCTTGCCGAGCTGGGGCAGGTCGAACGCGCGCCTGACGCCCAGGTTCACCTGTACGTAGCCCGGCAGATGCTGGGTATTGGCGAACCCGCTGCGCAGGCCGGATCCGTACATGGCATCCGCGCTCCAGGTGGCGCCCCGCCATTGGTACGCGATGCCCCCGGAGGCCGTGACCAGTTGGTCGTGGTCCGTGTGGACCCAATTGTTGTCGATATAGGCCAGTTCCGCCGGGCTGAAGTTGAACTGGCCCGACTCCACGCCTTTGGCCAGGGACCTGGAAACGGCGAGGTTCAAATACGCGGAAAAATCGTCCTTCTTGTATGTGTTGGAGAGCTCCGCGCCGTAAATCTTGCCCCGGCTGTAGTTGAAAGGCGTGAATACCAGGGCCTGGCCGAACTGGCCTTCGTCCAGCATATGCCGTATGTCTTTGTAATAGGTGTCCAAGCCCGTCTGCCAGGCAGCCGTCACCTGGTGCGTGACCCCGACGTCGAAGTAGTCCGACCGCTCGGGTATCACATCCGACGATTGGTTCGAGGCCGGCGCATTGGTTGTGTTCTGGAACAGGGCCAGGTCCGTGGGGGCGACCAATTCCAGGGCCGGCGGCGTAAAGTAGCGCGCATAGCCGCCGTGTAGGGTCGTCTTGTTTGTCAGCTTGTAGACGGCATTGACGCGGGGGCTCAGTTGGCTCGCATTCACGTAGGCGTTCAAAAAGTCGGCGCGAGCGCCGTAATTGACCGTCAGCTTGGAATTGACCGCCCACTCGTCCTGGACATAGACGCCGGATTGCCAACCTGTCTTGCTCTGGTTGTCCTCGATGGGGAAGGGCTGGGTGCCGGTTTGGGTGCCCGAGTTGTCGGCCGGGAACACCGTGGATGTGTTGTCGCTCACCCCATGGTCCGCGGTCACCGCGAATCCGGCCCGGACCGTATGGGTGCCGTTCAGGCGGTAGGTGCCGTCGCCCTGCAGCCCGTTACTGAAGCCGCTGCGGTAGACCCGGGACGCCACGCCGTTGTATAACAGGTCGCCGATGGTGTCCGGCTCGAAAAGCACGCTGCTGTAACGGGAAAATCCCGCCAGTTGATAGTCGAGTTTGTCGCTGCTGCCCTGTAGCGCGACGATGCCGTAGCGGTTGCGCTCCGTCTGATTTTCGTTCAGATTCGCCGAGGGGTAGTCGCTTACCCCGGCCAGTTGGAAACTAGGTGTCAATCCCGCTGTATCGGGGATCTGGAAGTGGCTGGCCGCATCTCCGAGAATGACGCTCAGACGAGCGGTCGGATTGAGCAGATAGGATAAATAAGCGAATCCCTTGGTTTGGCGGGTCTGGTCATGGAGCGGGTCGGCACCCGGCGTCGGCGATTCGATTCCCAGGTTATTCTGCAAGTAGCTGCCGGTGACGTAATAGTTCAGCGCCCCTTGGGAGCCGCCGGCCTCGACGCTGGTTTGCAGGGTGTTGCGGCTGCCGCCGTAAATATCGATGCTCCCGCCTTGGGCAAAGGCGCCGCTCTTCGTCCGGATATCGACCACCCCGGCCGTGCGGTCGCCGTACTGAGCCGGCAGCGCTCCGGTGAGCAGGGTCACCTGGTTGGCGAAGCGGGTATCCAAGGTCTGGCCGAACCCGCTGATGCCCTCGGGCAACAGCACGCCGTTGATGCGGTACTGGAGATCGCCGTGATCGCCCCTTACATGCACCTGGCCGAACGAATCCTGCGCCACCCCCGGCGCTTGCAGGACCACTTGGTTCAGCGGGGTATTGTCCCCTTGGGGAAGCGACTGAATATCTTCGTGGCTGATGCGGTAGGTGCTGGTGCCTGTTTCCGGCGACAGCGCATTGCGCGCCTGATCCAAGCGCTGCGCGGCAACGGTGAGGCTCAGGGCCTGCACCGAAGCCAGCACGATGGTGGTATGCCCGCCAGCCGGCGATACCGTCACGATCGCCACGCCCGTGCGGAAACCCGCTTTGTTGGCGGTGACGGAGTAGGTGCCGGGGGGAATCCCCGGAAACGTAAAGCTTCCGTCCGACTCGCTCGACGCATTACCCACGATTCGCCCGTCCGGGCTTTGTGCTTGCAACTGCGCGCCCGCCAGCGGCTGCCCCAAAGCGTTTTTGATGGTACCTACGATGCGCCCGGCGCTTGCGGTGGCCGCCATGACGGGCAGTGGCGCGGCGGTTGCAAGGGGCACCGCCAGCAACCACAAGGCGGCTGAATGCTTGCGTGTCCTTACGATTTTCATGGTTTCTCCTGTTCTCGGCACAAAACTCACGCTGCAACCGGCAAGCGAAGTGCACGGCTAGCGTGCAATTCCGACCGGAACAGTGCGTGACGCCCTATCGTGCCGCGTGGCAACGCGGCGCGGGCTGAAATTCAGAGCATGCCGAACCGAGGAGGAGCGCGGGAGGGGGGGCGGCGCTCGGGAGAGACGCTGATGACCCCCGCAGAGAGGATGAGGCAGGATAGGATGAACCAAAGAACCAGTCCGGCACTGATGCTGACGTCCGGGTTAGGGCAGTCCAGCCCTTGATGCCCGAAAACGTGGCAGATGGGACAGTCCAGATCTTCCGAGGCGTTCTTGTGGAAGTGGGTAAGGGCGGTGGAGAGGACGCTCAAAAACGTTGCGAGAGCGAAAACCAGCAGCCATTGCCGCCAAGCCGGGGCCCGGCGGCGCCGGGGCATAGACGAAACGGACGGTGTTACCCGCGGAACCCGCAATTCGGTCGAATCCGGGAACGCGAACGGGTTGCCGATGGGCACAATCACCGTGCGGGCTGCCGGATTCGGGATGAGGCGTGGCGCCTGGGCGGGGTCGGGAAAGGTTTTTGCCCTGCCATCGCGCTCGGGCGCGTTGTGTTCCAGGGAAGACCCCCGGGCTGGTGTCCAGCCAAAACGACGCATCCCTCGCCGGGTGTTGCGCCAATGGGTCGGAACGGAGGGGAATACGGCTGTGCGGCTTTCACGACACTTTACTTTATATAAACAGGCCGGCGTGTCCACCGTTTTTCGGTGTCGTCACGGAACCCGACAGACTCTCGCCTCGTTTGAGTTCTGCAGGGTCGATTGGTTCGCGGAAAGGGAAAGCATTTTCACATCCCTTCCCCGCCCCGGGGCCGTTCACGGCTCCCTGGCGTGTTCCGTCGCGTGGCGGACCATCACGCCTTTTTCGAGGTATATCACCATCTCCGCGATATTGGTGGCGTGGTCCGCGATGCGTTCCAGATATTTGGAGACGAACATCAGCCGCGTTGCCGCGCCGCACGGAACGGAACCTTCCGCCGCCAGGCTGGACAACCGTCGCACGGTGTCCTCGTGGAACTCGTCGACCGACTTGTCCGAATCGCACACCCTCTGCGCCAGGTCGTTATCGTGATTCTCGTATGCCGCCATGGCGTCGCGGAACATCCCCTGCGCCGCCCCTGCCATTTCCGGCAAGCTGTAGAAGCCGTCCGGCAGCACTTGCTTCCCCAACTCGGCGGCCTGCTCGCAGATGTTGACCGCCTCGTCCCCGACCCGCTCAAGATCGAAGGAAACCCTCATGGCAGTGCTGATTGCCCGTAGATCCACCGCAACCGGTTGATAGCGGGCCAGAATATCGATGCATAGCCGGTCTATCTCCAGATCGATGGCATTGACCTCACGGTCTTTTTCGATGGTATGGGCCCCAAGATCGAAATTCCCCTCGAACAGATATTGAGCCGCGTGAGCGATCATGCCCCCCACCGTTTCACCCATATGCAGAATCTTCTGGCGCAAATTACCCAGTTCCATTTCATAGGATTTCAGCATATGGTCGGTCATCGCGGTCTCCATCCCATCCCGCCGCGTGGCGAGCAGCGCGCCACTCCTTGACAATATCCCCGCCCGCCGGGGTACGGGCGCAGGCTACACTTTACGGGTTGCATGTCGTTCCGAGGCATCGGCTTCCGCAACAATGAACCGCCCCGCGGGGATTCTGGCGGAGAAGGAGGGATTCGAACCCCCGGAAGGTTGCCCTTCAACGGTTTTCAAGACCGCCGCATTCGACCGCTCTGCCACTTCTCCGTAGATCGCTGCCGGGACCGGCGGCCCTTGGTTCCGCCGCCCCGCCGGCCTCGCAGTATCGGTCGTTCCAATGATACTGTATCGACCCCCGTCCTGCCTATAGGGGCCCGATATGCAAAGGGCGGGCCGCCATGCTATCCTTTGCGCAAGCCTGAAGGGGAACGTATGGCGAAGATGCTCACCGCTTTTGCCCACACGCCGCGCTTGTTGCTGGCGCTGCCGCTCGTCCTGCTGGCCTCGTGCGCGGCCATGTCCCCGCAACAGGGAAGCAAGGTATCCGCCGAAACCGACCATTCCGCCCCCACGGGGGGCAGCGCGCAAGCCGACGAGGTGGTCATGTACGCCTTCTCGCTGATGGGGGACGACTACCGCTACGGCGGGGACGACCCCGAAGGCGGCCTGGACTGCAGCGGTCTGGTGAGTTATGTGTATCGGAACGCAGCGGGAATCATACTGCCCCACAATGCCTCCGAGATCGCCCAGATGGGGCGCGCAATTGACCCGTCGGCGCTCAGGCCGGGTGACCTGGTGTTCTTCAACACCATGGATCGCCCGTATTCCCACGTGGGCATCTATATCGGCGGCGGGCGCTTCATTCATGCCCCCAACAGCAACCGCAAGATAACCATAGGCAGCCTCAAGTCCGACTACTACGCAAAACGCCTGGAAGCGGCCAGGAGCTTTTTCCACTGAGAGGTTGTGAAGAAACCGTCGCGCAGCAGGTTTATTCACAACCTCTGAGGGGGACGCGCCCCTGGTGGGGCCCGGTCAAACCGTATCCGGTCCAATCGTCCCCGGCCGCGGCGAAGGCTTGCGTTTGATGTATCCCCCCTGTTCCAGATCCGCTCGGATTCTCTGCAGCAGCAGCGGCGCCAGGCCCTTGCCCCACTCCCGGCCGGCCGCCATGGACTCCTGCATCAGCAGCGGCATGGCCGCTATGACCTTCCTGCCGAGCGGGCTTTGATAAAAAGCGATCAGCCCTTTCAGTTCCTCGCCGGTAAAGTATTTGTCGTAAATAGGGACCACCCTGTCCACAAGCCCGCCGGGGCCCTCTATGTGGCTCGACATCACCTCCTCGGTGTCCTTTCTGACAATGACGATGGCACCTTCCGGGATATCCGGGCTGCGCCTTCTGAGCGTGGAAACGAATTGTTCGGCCATGGTACCCATCATTTGCCGTACCATGCCGGCCATCCCCGTAAGCTCGACCAACTTGCGGATGTCGGCCCGTTTTTCGGAATGGACGTCTTCGGCCCGCAATGCCTGCGGTAACAGCAACGCAATGGAAAAAACCATGAGCGCCAGCTTCTTTCCCATACACCTCTCCATTCGATTCAAATGCGAATGCGGAAACGCCCTGCCAGGGCGATCCCCCCCCCTGCATCACTAGCCGTAACAGCCATGTTTCCGGAGGCTGCGGCCTGCCTCCGCGGAAGCCGGCCGCCATTCCCGTTTGAAGCGCTCCAACGCGGTTTGCAGGCGGCATGTCGCCGACTCCAAATCATACTCGCTGCTCAGCACGGGCGGATAGTTGTTTGCGAGATCGTCGAGCCGGCTGGCAGCCTGCTCAAAATCGGCCGGGGCGCTGCTCAGCGGATGCGGAGGGGACCATCTCCGGTGGGCGATGTTGATGGATGCGAGCCCCCTTTTTGCGCCCATTTTCATCCTGGTCAACAAATTGCCGTAGCGCCCGATATCCCAGAGCGGCTGCATCAAGGCGGGCCGATAGGGAATCTGGAGCGAGGCGCACCAGTCCTCCCACTTGAATTCGAGGATGTGGTGATAGCAGCGTATGGGAATCCAGGGCACACGGAAGGCATCGGCCGCGACGGCGCCGTGCAGGGCTTCGGTAATCAGCAGCCTGGATCCCCGGATGTGCTTCAGGGTGGTTTCCACCGGGGCGCAGGGGTCGACGTAGTTCACCCCGACCGAACGGCACAGGGCCTCCCAGTCCGCATAGCGCGCGCTCAAATGGTGGGGCATGAACGAAACGGAATGGACCTTGTCCCCCACCGGGAAATCCAGCGTCCGCAGCAGCAGCGCAGCGTCGCTGATCGCCTTGTCCGCGCCGATGCCCAGCGCCCGCGCGCTCAACGGACCCCGGACGCAGTAGAATCGCCAGCGCCCGTCGACCTTGGGCGGCTCGCCGTATCCCACCCCGGAACCGAAGACGATCTTGGTGGGCGGCTGCGGCGTTCGCCGGCTGAGCAGTGTCCCGATCCCGACGAACAGGGTCTTCCGGTCGGAATCCAGGTAACCGGGGATCAGACGTTGCCATAGCCAGGGGTTCAGCTTATCGCCGAAATTGTTCAAGTTGTCGCAATAGTAAAGCTTCATCGGCCGGGCCGTGGGCAGGGGTGTGGGCCAACGGGCGCGGATGCCCGTCGGCAGGGCGCAAGCAAGTTCTGCCCAGCCAAGGATTAGAGCATGGGGTTGTAAGCGGTGTGTGTCAGCGGGTCGGGGTTTGGTAACAAACTGTTTCAGTTCCATTGGTCATCCGCCTGCCCTCGGCGACACCCCGCTAGAAGCGGATGCAGGCATAGCCCCGCTGCTGCACGCCCACCACCTTGGGCTGGGCGAAGGCGTCGAAGGCGTCGGTCTGGGCGGCGAGCGCCTGGCGAGGCCCCAACGCCGCCAGGGCGCATAGGGCCAGGATCGTTACGGCTGATTTGGGCATGGCGATCTCCCTGGTCGGGTTGGTGGCCGGGGCTTGGAATAAGGTATAGCCCTTTCCCATAGTGCGGCCACGCCCCCCATGGTCCCGGCCCTTGCGGCGGCCCCGCTCTCAATCTATAACTGAAGCACCCGCGCCCGGCGCCGAGGGCGTCCCCGCAGCCCACAGGAGAGGTAATAAAGCATGAAGATCCGTCCCTTGCATGACCGCGTAATCGTCAAACGTTTGGAGGCAGCCGTCAGGACCGCCTCCGGCATCGTGATCCCCGACACGGCGGCGGAGAAACCCGAGCAGGGCGAAGTCGTCGCCGTGGGGGAAGGCAGGCTGCTGAAGAACGGCGAACTGTGCAGTCCTGCGGTGAGGGCCGGCGACAGGGTGCTGTTCGGCAAATATTCCGGCCAGACGGTGAAGGTGGGGGGCGATGAATTGCTGGTGATGCGCGAACAGGACATCATGGCGGTGCTGGAAAAATAGTCCTTCCGTCCGGGCAGGGGAACGATCCGGCACCGTTCCGTTTGTCCCATGTGTCCCAGCGAAGGCGCATCTCGGGGCCCGCCGGATCGGCCCCACGGTTGAGGAGAATGCCATGGCCGCAAAAGAGTTGAAGTTCGGTGACGACGCCCGCCACAAGATACTGTCCGGCGTCAACGTCCTGGCCGACGCCGTCAAGGTGACGCTCGGCCCGAAAGGCCGCAACGTAGTGGTGGAACGGCCCTTCGGGGCGCCCACCATCACCAAGGACGGGGTATCGGTGGCGAAGGAAATCGAACTGAAGGACAGGTTCGAGAACATGGGCGCGCAAATGGTGCGGGAGGTCGCCAGCAAGACCTCGGATGTCGCCGGCGACGGCACCACCACCGCCACCGTGCTGGCCCAGGCGATCGTACGGGAAGGAATGAAGTACGTGGCCGCGGGGATGAACCCGATGGATATCAAGCGCGGCGTGGACAAGGCGGTGGAGGCCACCATCGCGGCCCTCCAGAGACTTTCCCGGCCCTGCACCGTGAGCAGGGAAATCGCCCAGGTGGGCGCCATCTCCGCCAACGCGGACACCGAGATCGGGAAGATTATCGCCGAGGCCATGGACAAGGTGGGCAAGGAAGGCGCCATCACGGTGGAGGACGGTTCGGGACTGGCCAACGAGCTGGAGGTGGTGGAAGGGATGCAGTTCGACCGCGGCTATCTCTCCCCCTACTTCATCAACAATGCCGAACGGCAGGTCTCGCTCCTGGAAGACGCCTACATCCTGCTGTACGACAAGAAGATTTCAAATATCCGCGAGTTGCTGCCGGTCCTGGAGGAGGTGGCCAAGGCGGGCAAGCCCTTGCTGGTCATCGCCGAGGAAGTGGACGGCGAGGCGCTGGCCACGTTGGTGGTGAACAGCATTCGCGGCATTCTGAAGACCTGCGCGGTGAAGGCCCCCGGTTTCGGTGACCGGCGCAAGGCCATGCTGGAGGACATCGCGGTGCTCGTCGGGGGAACGGTGATCGCGGAGGAGATGGGGCTCAGCCTGGGAAAGGCCACCCTGGCCGACCTCGGCCGAGCCAAGCGGATCGAGGTGGCTAAGGAGGACACCACCATCATCGACGGGGCCGGCGAAACCCAGGCGATCGAGGCGCGCATCAAGCAGATCCGCGCCCAGATGGAGGAGACCGGCAGCGACTACGACCGGGACAGGCTGCAGGAGCGGGTGGCCAAGTTGGCCGGCGGGGTGGCGGTAATCAAGGTGGGCGCCGCCACCGAGGTGGAAATGAAGGAGAAGAAGGCGCGGGTGGAAGATGCCATGCACGCCACCCGGGCGGCGGTGGAGGAAGGCATCCTGCCGGGCGGCGGCATCGCCTTCCTGCGGGTGCGGGACGAGGTGGCCCAAGTCAAGGGGGAGAGCCACGACCAGGATTGCGGCATCAAGATCGTTCTGCGCGCCCTGGAAGAGCCCCTGCGCCAGATCGTGGCCAACTGCGGCGAGGAGCCTTCGGTGGTCGTGAACCGGGTGCTGGAGGGCTCCGGCAACTTCGGCTACAACGCTCAAACGGGCGAGTTCGGCGACCTGGTGGCGATGGGCGTGCTGGACCCCACCAAGGTGGCCCGCTACGCCCTGCAAAACGCCGCCTCGGTGGCCGGGCTGATCCTCACCACCGATGCCATGGTGGCGGAGCTGCCCGGGGAGGGAACCCCCATGCCGCCGGCGGGCATGGGCGGAATGGGGATGTAACCGTCTTATTCGAAAAGGCAGAGGTGCCCAGTGGAAGGACCGCATGAAGCCAGATTCTATGAGCCGCTGCCGGACAAGCGGGTGCTGTGCACCCTGTGTCCCCACGACTGCCGCATCCCGGAAGGGTCGCGGGGCGCCTGTGCGGTGCGCTACAACCACGGCGGCAAGCTCTACACCCTCACCTACGGCAAGTTGGTGTCCCGTTTCCTGGACCCGGTGGAAAAGAAGCCACTGTTTCATTTCTTCCCCGGTTCCAGCGCCTATTCCATCGCCACCGCGGGCTGCAACCTGCGTTGCTCCTTCTGCCAGAACTGGACGATCTCCCAGTGGCCCAGGGACTACCTGCCCCGGGGCATCAAGGGAAGCCCGGCGGACGAGCCCGTCTGCCCGGCCCTGGCGCGCCTGGAAGGGGCCATCCCCGGCGAGCGCGTCACCCCCGCGGAGATCGTCGAGTCGGCCTTGGCCAGCGGCGCCCGCTCCATCGCCTACACCTACACCGAGCCCACCATCTTTTACGAACTGGCCTACGACACCGCCGTGCTGGCCCGCGCCAAGGGACTCAAGAACATCTTCGTGACCAACGGCTTCATCGGCGAGCAGGCCCTGCGGGAACTGGCCACGGTGCTGGATGCGGCCAACGTGGACCTCAAATTCTTCAAGGAGGAAAGCTACCGGCGCATCAGCCGCGCCCCCTTGCGGCCGATCCTGAATGCCATCCGCCTGTACCACGAACTGGGGGTATGGCTGGAGGTCACCACCCTGGTCATCCCCGGGATCAACGACTCCGAGGAAGAACTCACCGACATCGCCCGCTTCGTGCGCTCGGTGGGCCCGGAGGTGCCGTGGCACGTGTCCCAGTTCTATCCCGCGTACAAGATGCTGGAGCGGCCGGCCACCCCCCTCAAGACGCTGCGCCGCGCCGCCGAGATCGGCCGCGCCGCGGGCTTGCGCTACGTCTACGAAGGCAACGTGCCGGGCGAGGCCGGGGAAAACACCTATTGCCCCCATTGCCGCGCCCTGCTGATCGAGCGCTACGGCTTCCATGTGCGCGCCAACCGGCTGCGGGAAGACCGCTGCCCCGATTGCGGGAGTTCCATCGACGGCGTGGGGATGAGCCCGGGGGCGGAGCGGGAGGATGCTCAAGCGGGAAAGGGCGATAACCTCGATTGATCTGCCATCCCTGCCCTCGTACCCGGAATGGGTAATTCAGTGAGGTAAACCCCCGGCCGGGGGGCACTTAATTTTGTCGGATCGAGCCACGGCTACTTATCCTCCCGCGCCTGGTGGGTGAAGCGCATCGTTCATGGGCTTGACTCTGGACCACCGCAAGCAAGCAATTCGCAGCCGTGCGATGATCGTCGCCGGCTCCTTGCTGCGAAGATATTTCCCAAAAGGCTCAGACTTTGGAAAGGTTACCCAAGAAACACTTGCAGCCGCCGTAAAAAAACTGAATCATCGACCGCGCAAGTGTCTCGGCTACCGGACGCCTCATGAGGTCTTCCTTGAAGCTAAGCGTGGTGCACTTGGAATGTGAATCCACCCAGGTATTTCGTTTTGCCCATTAGCCGGTGCAGGCAAAAGGAAAGACCCCGGTGCTGTTGCTGTGACACAGGTCGTCCCCTTGCCCTCTCATTAGGCTTTTGCATTGAGCACTGTCGCGCGCACCAACTCCGCAAACGTCCATTTCAGTAGTTCACGGGGACTGCTTGTGGCACCGATGGCGCTCAACTCTTCTGCTTTGCGCTTAATCTTCTGGAAATTCTCTGGCGTGTCCGCGCTGAAGTAGTAAATGATCGGCACACGCACCGGTGGAACGGACTGCCACATCTGTTCTGCAAGCCTTATTCCTTCTTCACGGCCGCCGCGATACCAGTCCGAGATCACCAAGTCGATGGCAATCTTGTCATCACGCAGTTCGGTCAACGCCTCTTCGGTAGTACGGCGCATCTGCACGTCCACACCCCACTTCACCAATGCGGAACTCTCGAGCAAGTTGTTTGCCGGATGGTTGTCCACCCACAAGACTCTCCGCCCTGCTATCAGCGGTGCGAATGACTCGACGATCGCCCCAACCTCTTTTACATCTTCAGGTGACGGTTTACCCATGCCTTGTTTGCGATAGGCTTCCTCCGCAAAGATCTCAGGGTCGAACTTCGCTTTTACACCGGTCTTTGTCAGCTCAAACTCCCGCACCCCGGCGGTTTTGACAATGTCGCGAATCTTGTCCTTCAACAGCCAGACCACCCAAACCGCCAGCGCAACGGTAAGAACCGTCGACAAGGCCGAAAATGCAGGTTGCGTCAGTTCGCTCATTTCGCCTCCCTAAAGCGTTGCTTACTTCGGTTGCATTGCCATAGTAGCCACTTGCGACTTTATTTTTGATGAAGCCTTCCATTTCAGGCGATAAATTTACGCGCATAGTCATGTGCAAGTCCCCAACAAAGTATATACACAAAATATCCATATTATGGATATATATCAAGGGCACCTCTAATAATTCGTCATTCCCGCGCAGGCGGGAATCCAGCGGTTATAAAACTCAGTAAATCAGCAACATTTGGATTCCCGCCTGCGCGGGAATGACGGAAATTTGAATTTTTAGAGGTGCCCTCAAGATAAATCCAACCAGATAAAAAAAGGGGTCACATAACCTGAATGTTGCATAAATTTTCAACCGGTCGATTTCACCGCCAACCGCCCCATTTCTCTAATTTTCAGGGGAACCTCCCCCTACCCCCGTTGGCGGGGTGAAGCGTGAATTGGTTGCTGATCAGGGCGGGCGGCGCCGTCGCGTGGGCCAGACGTGCCAGGTCAGGGTGAAGCCAGCATGGAAGACGACTTTTTGTTCAGGTAAAGCCGCCGGCAGACCTGAACCAGCAACGCCTTGACCGGGCAGGAAGCGGGAAGATGCAGCATGACTCTGTCCTTGTACTGTTTGACTCGCGCCGCAATCCTGAACAGCGAGAGGATGATCGTTTTGGGGTAAGCCGTTGCCAGAACGGTATCCTGCAGGGCCAGTTGCCGTAGTTGCTGGTGCAGGACATAAGCCGATG
>JAJZUU010000037.1 GCA_021848325.1 Pseudomonadota bacterium
TGGCGTAATCCTCGATCATGAAGCGACCGTGGCGGCCGGTGTTCGGATCGACGGCCGCGACCGCCATCAGTCCGGGCTCGGTGGCGGAACTGCCTGCGCCGCCGCCGGTGCCATAGCGGATTTGCACCGGGCCGGTGCCGACTTCCCCTGCCTGGATCACCGCCATCTTGAATGCCAGACCGGGGACGGGCGAGTCGCCCCTCAACAGAATGACAATCCGGATCCGTTGCATGGCGCCGGTATGGTTCGAGTAGGACAGCTCCAGCAACGGGCAACGGCTGGTCTCGGAGGCCAGCAGGTTATTCTGGGGGTCGAGCACGGCGAGGGTGACCTCGGGATTGGTTGGCGCGCAACTGGGGGGTTCTCCGCCGGGTCGGGTATTGCTGCCCAGCAAAATGTTCATGCCTCGTCCGGGGGGATCGAGGTGCTGTCGTAGGGCCGGCTCCCCTGGCCGACGGAGTGTCCGAAATCCTGAGCCTGGTAAATGGTGCCCGAGACGGCAAGGGAAATGGGGGTCCAGGTGCCCTGGTAATAACCGCCGCCGTTATTGCCGGCCCCGGTGAAGAAAAGCACGTTAGGTTGAATCCTGAATTTGCGTTCACCCAGAAAGTGGCCAACCAGTGGCTGTCCGGGATTGAGCAGGTACTGGTGGTGATCGATTGGCCGGACGTAACGGCCGATCAGCAGTGGCACCTGTTGCGCGCCAGTGTGGCGGTAGAGGGGCGCAGCGTGACGCTTTACGAGGAGATTCATCCTCAACGGAAATATGGAGACCGCGCTGTGCATCGTCGATTCCTGGCTCGGCTGGCGAAACTGCTGCCCGCAGGCTGTACCCCGATCATCATGACCGATGCCGGCGTTCGCTCGACCTGGTTTGATTTGGTAACGCAACGCCACTGGCAACGGATTGGCCGCATCCGAGGGAAGGACATGGTCAGCATTGCCGGAACCCCTTGGAGAAGATGTACGGACGTATACACAGAAGCAAGCTGCCGAGCACGAGAATTTCTCGACGCCTTACTCCAGCGGCAGGCTCAGGAGGCTTGTCATGGGGCGTGAATATGAGGGGAAACCTCAGGGATGGACACCGGTTTTCTATTGCTCCTGTTCTGGAGCGCAGGGTCAATCATAGCATTACAATATTTCCCTTCGGTCTTCTTCAAACTTCCGCACCGCGCGACTTACCGCCGAATAGTGTACCCCCGCTTGGGCCGCAATGGCACCAAGCCCCTTCTTCACCCGGACTCCAACTCGCTGTAATCCACCCGGTATTCCCGGGGATCGCGCCCCAGCATCAGTTCGTCCTCGACGTAGTGCAGCCGCTCCCAGCGGCCGATGGGGTCGAGCCCGGTGAGGTCGAGGGGGACGTCCTGGATGCGCTTGCCGCTGGCTGTTTCCACCAGATAGACGGTGCCTCGGTTTCTTCTCAATTTCCGTTCTCCTCGGGTTAGCGCTACGGGCATCATGCGCGTTCCTCGCGGCGTGGGGCGGTTGGCCCTCTCTCCAACTCTCCCCCCCGGGGGGATTACGGGGTGCACTAGCCGGGCCACAGGATGAGGCCGGTTTCGATGGGCGCCTTGACCTCCGGGTGGTAGGGGCGGATGCGGGGGGTGTAGTGCCGGGAGGGGCGCGTGGCGGGGACCTGCGCCTGGTAGAGGTAGCCGTGCAGGGCGCCGGGGATCTCGGTGGTTCGCTCCATGGCCTGGCGTAGCGGCGCTTCGCCCTCCTGCTCCGGCTCGGCGTAAAGTTCCACCTGCACCCAGCGGGGGTCGATTTCCCCCAGGTAGACCTGGACCGTGAACGACCATTGCCCGTTCGCGGCCCGGGCCTCGACGTTGCCGAAGCGGACCGTGTGCCAGTGGGCGCGCAGGCCCTGCTGCCAGGCGTGGAGTTCCTGCGCCAGGCGGCCGTTGTCGGCGCTGCGGCGGCGGAAGTCGTCCGCCGCCGGGAGGTAGAGCCGATCCAGATATTCGCCGGCCATGCGGCTGCTGCTGAAGCGCGGGGCCAGCCGCGCCATGCTGGCGCGCATGCGGGCGACCCAGGCGCGGGGGATGCCCTGGGCGTCGCGCCGGTAGAATTCCGGAATCACCTGCTCTTCCAGCAGGCGGTAGAGCTGTTCCGCTTCCACTTGGTCCCATTCCGGCTCCGGGTGTTCCCTCCCGTCGCCCAGGGCCCAGCCCACCTCCGGGGAGTAGGCCTCGGCCCACCAGCCGTCCAACTCGGACAGGTTGATGCCGCCGTTGGCCAGGGTCTTCATGCCGCTGGTGCCGCAGGCCTCCCAGGGCCGGCGCGGGGTGTTGATCCACACGTCCACCCCCTGCACCAGTTCCTGGGCCAGGGACATGTCGTAGTCCTCCAGCAGCACCGCGTGATTGCGCACCTCGGGCCGCTGCGCGAAGGCGGCCCAGGCCTGGAGCAGGCGCTTGCCTTCCTGGTCCTCGGGATGGGCCTTGCCGGCGCTGATGAGTTGCACCGGCTGCTCGGGCCGGGTGAGCAGGCGGATCAGCCGCTGCGGGTCTGCGAGGAGCAGGTTGGGCCGCTTGTAGGCGGTGAAGCGGCGGGCGAAACCCAGGGTGAGGGCGTTGGCGTCCAGCACCCGGTCCGCCTGGGCGATGGCCTCCGGCGGGGCTCCGCGCTGCCCCAGGTGCCTGGCCAGACGCTGCCGTGCGTAGTGCACCAGGTCTTTCCTCTCCTCGGCGCGGAAGGCCCACAGTTGTTCGTCGGACGGGACCCGGATGGCCTCTTCCAGCGCCTCGCCCGTGTCCAGCCAGCGTTCCTTGCCGCAGGACTCGGTCCACAGCCGGTCCGCCCAGGGGGAGTCCCAGGAGGGAACGTGCACCCCGTTGGTGACGTGGCCCACGGGCACCTCCGCCTCGGGCCAGCGCGGGTAGAGGGGTTGGAAGATGCGGCGGCTGACCATGCCGTGCAGCCGGCTCACGCCGTTGGCGGTGGAGCAGCCGCGCAGGGCGAGGTAGGCCATGTTGAATGGTTCCTGGAGATCGGAGGGGTCCTTGCGCCCCAGGCCCAGCAGGTCGGCGGCGGGGATGCCGAGCTGCGCCAGGTAATTGCGGAAATAGGGGAAGTACTTGTCGATGAGGGCCGGAGGGAAGGTGTCGAAGCCGGCGGCCACCGGGGTATGGGTGGTGAACACATTGCCGGCGCGGGTGGCCCACAGGGCCTCCCAGAAATTCAGGCCGGTCTGCTGCATGAAGCGGCGCGCCCGCTCCAGTACCACGAAGGCGGCGTGGCCTTCGTTGAGGTGGCACACGTCCACCTCGACGCCCAGGGCTTCCAGCGCCCGCCAGCCGCCCACCCCCAGCACCAGTTCCTGCACGAACCGCATTTCCATCCCGCCGCCGTACAGTTTGCTGGTGATGCCCCGGTCGGCGGGGCTGTTGAGGGGGTCGTTGCCGTCCAGCAGGTACAGGGGGAGGCGGCCCACGTTGGCCCGCCATACCCGAAGCAGCAGGGTCCTGCCGGGGAATTCCAGCGGCACGTGCAGCCAGGCGCCGGAAGGGGCGGTGACCGGCTGGATCGGCAGGCTGGTGGCGTCGTTGTAGGGATAGGCCTCGATCTGCCTGCCTTCGTTGTCCAGCAACTGGCGGAAATACCCCTCCTGGTAGAGCAGCCCCACGCCCACCACCGGCAGCGCCAGGTCGCTGGCCGCCTTCAGAAAGTCCCCGGCCAGGATTCCGAGCCCGCCGGCGTACAGCGGCAGCGCCTCGCTCAGGCCGAACTCCATGCTGAAATAGGCCACGGTGCGCATGCCATGGCCGGGATAGACCCGGTCGCACCAGCCGCTGTCGCTGAGATAATGCTCCCGCTCTGCCACCAGACGGTCCAGCTCGCCCCTGAAGTCTGCGTCTCCGGCGAGTTCCTGCAGTCGCTGGCGCGAAACGTTCTGCAGGATGACCCAGGGGTTGCGGGTGCGTTTCCAGGCTCCCGGCTCCAGGGTCTGCCACAGCCTGTCCCCGGCGTGGCTCCAGGTCCAGCGCAGGTCCAGGGCCAGTTCGGCGAGGGCCTCCAGGCCCGGGGGCAGGTCGCGGGGAAGGAAAGCATGGTTCATGGCAAGGTGCTCCTGGTCGGGCGTTTGAGCGTGGGTTCCTCGTTAGGATCTGTTAAGTATTAAGTGTTACACGCGGCGGCGAGGATTCGGACTCATGGCTAGGAGCCTGTCGGACTTAAAGGAAATCGGCTGCAAATCCGCCTGACCGGTCCATATTTCGCCGCTTTTTTGGTCAATAGATTATTCCACGCCTTCCTCCCCGCGCCTTGCCTGCGGGCTTTCTGGGGGTAACGCGTGTAACACTTAATGCTTAACAGGTCCTTGGGACCGCTTCTCCGGTCGCCGGAGCAGGGCGGCGGCGCGCTCGCACACGTTCTCCACCGTGAAGCCGTAGCGGCGCAGCAGCTCGGGGCCGGGGGCGGAGGCACCGAAGCCCTCGACCCCGACCACCTCGGGCGACGGACCGACGTAGGAGCGCCAACCCAACGGCGTGCCCGCTTCGATGACCAGCAGCGGCACCCCGGCGGGCAGCACCTGCTCCCGGTACTCCCGGGGCTGCTGCGCGAAAAGCTCGGTACTGGGCAGGCTGACGACCCTGGCGCGGATGCCGTCGCCCAGCAGACGCGGCTGGGCCTCCAGCGCCAGATGCACTTCGGCGCCGGTGGCAACCAGGATCAACTGCGGCCGGCCGTCCCCATCCGCCAGGACATAGCCGCCGCGCGCCGTTCCCTCCGTTACCCCGGGGAAGCGCGCCGGGTCCAGCACCGGCACCTTCTGCCGTCCCAGCACCAGGGCCACCGGGCCTTCCCGGTACTGCGCCGCGACGCGCCAGGCGGCGGCGGTCTCGTTGGCGTCGGCGGGGCGGATGACCGTCAGCCCGGGGAGGGAGCGCAGGCCCAGCAACTGCTCTACCGGCTGGTGGGTGGGACCGTCCTCGCCCAGGGCGATGCTGTCGTGGGTGAACACGTAGATCACCCGCAGCCCGTTCATGGCCGCCAGCCGCATGGGGGGGCGCATGTAGTCGCTGAATATCAGGAAGGTGGCGCCAAACGGGATCAGGCCCCGGTGCAGGGCCATGCCGTTGAGGATGGCCCCCATGGCGTGCTCGCGGACGCCGAAGTGCAGGTTGCGCCCGCTCCGGTGGTGGGGCGTGAAGTCGCCTTCCTGCTCCATCCGGGTGCGGGTGCTGGGGGCGAGATCGGCGGCGCCGCCCATCAGGTCCGGCAGGCGCAGGGCGAGGCCGTTGATGCACCGCCCGGAGGCGGACCGGGTCGCCAGCGGCCCCTGGTCCGGGGCAAAGCCGGGCAGGTCCGCGTCCCAGTCGGCGGGGAGGTCGCCCCGCTGCGCCCGCTCGAACTCGGCGGCGAGCTTGGGGAACTCGGCGGCGTAGGCGGCGAAGCGGGTGCTCCATTCCGACTGCCACGCCTGCCCGAAATCCAGCGCCTTGCGGAAGTGCTGCAGGGCCTCATCCGGGATGTGAAAAGGCGGCTCCAGGGGCCAGCCCGCCCCCTGCTTGGTGAGCCGGGCCTCCTCCGTGCCCAGGGGTTCGCCGTGGGCCGCCGCGCTGTCCTGCTTGTGCGGACTGCCGTAGCCGATATGGGTGCGCACGGCGATCAGGGAAGGGCGCCGGGTCTCGCGTTTGGCGGCGGCGATGGCGTCCGCCACGGCGGCCG
This sequence comes from Pseudomonadota bacterium, assembly GCA_021848325.1. Classification (GTDB taxonomy): domain Bacteria; phylum Pseudomonadota; class Gammaproteobacteria; order Burkholderiales; family JAJZUU01; genus JAJZUU01. Next base: position 5,680 of record JAJZUU010000037.1, read on the forward strand.
GGTCGTTGCCGTCCTCCACCTGCTGTACCTGCCAGTGGAAGGCGTCGAAGCGCGCCAGGCGGTCCTCGGTGAAGGTGAGTTCGGTGCCGCCCTCGATGGAGATGTGGTTGTCCGCGTACAGCACGATGAGCTTGCCCAGCCGCAGGTGGCCAGCCAGGGAGGCGGCCTCCGAGGAGAGGCCCTCCATCAGGTCGCCGTCGCTGGCCAGCGCGTAGGTATGGTGGTCCACGATGTCGTGGCCGGCGCGGTTGAAGCGGGCGCCCAGGGCGGCCTCGGCGATGGCCATGCCGACGGCGTTGGCGAGGCCCTGGCCGAGGGGCCCGGTGGTGGCCTCCACCCCCGGCGTGAGGCCGTATTCGGGATGGCCGGGGGTGCGGCTGCCCCACTGGCGGAAGCGTTGCAGCTCGGCCAGGGGCAGGTCGAAGCCGGTGAGGTGCAGCAGGGAATAGAGCAGGGCCGAGCCGTGGCCCGCCGACAGCACGAAGCGGTCCCGGTCGGGCCAGAGGGGGTCCTGCGGGTTGAACTTGAGGAAGCGGGTCCACAGGGTGTAGGCCATGGCCGCTGAGCCCATGGGCAGTCCGGGATGGCCGGAGCCGGCCCGCTCCACCATGTCCACCGCCAGGAAGCGCAGGGTCTTGATGCACAGATCGTCCGGATCTCTGGTACTCATGGTGAGGCTCCTTTCGGGCTTGCCCTGTTCGGATGCGGTAGCGCCTTCCGCTCGCGGCCCTCGCGCGGACCGTCCCCGGCCAGGGAACGGGACCGCTCAGGTGAAGGTAGTTTCAAATTTAGATAACGGGAAATGCTTTTACAAGGCTGGGCGTGGCAGGCGCAAATTCGGCAATATGGACCGAGGGCGGCGCCGTTCAACCGTGTCCGAGCGGGTTAGCCGCCGCTTGCCGGCTTGCCGTAGCCCTTGAATTTCTCCAGCACCACGTCCATCTCGGCGTCGGACAGCAGATTGGGCGGGCCGATCTGCAGGGCGCGCCAGTACTGCTCGCACAGGGACTCCACCTCCACCGCCAGGGCCAGGGTTTGGGGCAGCGTCCGGCCCAGCGCGATCATGCCGTGGTTGCCCAGCAGGCAGGCGCTGCGGCCTTCCAGGGCGTGCAGCGCATGGTCGGACAGCGCCTGGCTGCCGAAGGTGGCGTAGGGGGCGCAGCGGATGTTGTTGCCGCCCGCCGCCGCGATCATGTAATGGAAGGCCGGGACCTCGCGCCCGAGGCAGGCCAGGGTGGTGGCGAAGGTGGAATGGGTGTGGATCACCACCTCGATCTCCGGCCGCGCCGCCAGGATGTCGCGGTGGAAGCGCCACTCGCTGGAGGGTCGCAGCCGCCCCTGCGGATGGCCGGCAAAGTCCATGGCCACGATGTCGGACGGGGCCGTCTCCGCCGGCGCCAGGCCCGATGGGGTCACCAGGAAGCCCGTCCCGCAGCGCACCCCGATGTTGCCGGAGGCGCCCCGGTTGAGGCCCAGGGCCTCCAGTTCCCGCGCCGTCTCGCAGATCTGCCGGCGCAGCCGCTGCGGGCTCACGCCCCATGCTCCGGATAGAGCCCCCGCAGGCCGGCCCGGGAGGCGGGGCACACCCCCCGTTCGGTGATGAGCCCGGTGACCAGCCGCGCCGGGGTCACGTCGAAGGCATAGTTGGCTACCGGGCTGCCCTCCGGGGTGACCGCCACCGCGACCACCTCCCCCGTCGCGGTGCGGCCGCTCACGCGGGAGACCTCGGCGCCGTCCCGCTGCTCGATGGGGATGTCCCGCAGGCCATCCTCGATCTGCCAGTCGACGGTAGGGCCGGGCAGCGCCACGTAGAACGGCACCCCGTTGTCCCGGGCGGCCAGGGCCTTGAGATAGGTGCCGATCTTGTTGCACACGTCGCCGCAGGCGGTGGTGCGGTCGGTGCCGACGATCACCATGTCCACCAGGCCGTGCTGCATCAGGTGTCCGCCCACGTTGTCCACCACCACGGTGTGAGGCACCCCGTGCCGCTGCAATTCCCAGGCGGTAAGGTTCGCGCCCTGGTTGCGCGGCCGCGTCTCGTCCACCCACACGTGCACCGGGACGCCGGCGTCGTGGGCCATGTAGATGGGCGCCAGCGCGGTGCCCCAGTCCACGGTGGCGAGCCAGCCGGCGTTGCAGTGGGTGAGGAGGTTTACCGTGGCCTGCCTGCCCTGCCAAATGGCGCGGATCAGGGGCAGGCCGTGGCCGCCGATGGCACGGTTGATCTCCACATCCTGGTCGCAGATGGCAGCCGCCTCGCGCCATGCCGCCTCGGCCCGGGCCGAGGGCCGCAAGGGCGCAAGCCGGGCGGCCATGCGCTCCAGCGCCCAGTGCAGGTTGACGGCGGTGGGGCGGGTGGCGGCCAGCACCCGGCTGGCCTGTTCCAGCGCGGCGTCGCCGGGGTCGGCGGCCATCGCCAGCGCCACCCCGTAGGCGGCGGTGGCCCCGATCAGCGGGGCGCCCCGCACCCACATGTCGCGGATGGCGCGGGCGGCGTCCTCCAGGCGGTCCAGGCGGACCACGGCGAACCGGTGGGGCAGCCGGGTCTGGTCGATGATGTGCACCCCGCGCCGGTCGTCGCAGGGCCAGATGGTGCGGTAGGGGATGCCGTCTATTTTCATGGGTCGGGTGCAGCGGAAGGAATGGCCGAGTCTTGGGGGTTGCGGCTTTATACCACGGCCCGCGGCGGCCCGGCAACCCGCCCTCAGGAGGCTTCCGGGGTCTCGCCGGCGGCGCCCCGGACCCGCTGTTTGGCGGCGATCAGCGCCTGGAGGGGCACGTACAACAGGTCGGCGATCTTGTGCGCCAGATGGTCTTCGTACTTGTCCAGGCGGTGATCGGCGTAGGCCACCTCCCACAGGTGCTCGATCAGCCTGATCTTCTGCTCCAGGGTGAAGGACTTGTTGATGCGGGAGGTGTACTGGAAATAGTCGGTGGCGGGCCCGGCGGCCTCGGCCAGGGACAACAGGTCGGTCGCCTCGGTCTCGGACAGGGCAAAGGATTCCTCCAACCCGGCCAGCACCGTGCGCCTTTCCGCCTCCGAGGTCTGGTAGTCGATGCGCATCATCTCCAGCAGCAGCGCCGCGGTGGCCAACTGTACGCCGCGCTCCGAGACGGCGCCCGCCCCGTCCGTCATCAGGCCGACATGTCTTTCGAAAAATTCCTTGATGCTCGCCAACATCACACCCGTCCCTCCGAAAAGCCAATCCTACCTTTAGAGAGGGCGGTTGCGGCGGTTAGTTCCCCAGGGGGCCGGGGTGTCGGCGTGGCGAAGGCGCGCCGCGCCGCCTGCGGCAACAGGACCGGGGCGCGGTATCGGCTCGAAAGGCGGAAAGATCGAAGCAACCGCTTCGTCCCGCCGTCGAACGTGAAACCGCCGGTCAAAGAACGCTATAATCGCCCTTTCCTTCCAGTGTTGTCATCCCCGCTTCCATGTCCGCCATTCGAGTCCTGTCCGACCTTCTCGTCAATCAGATCGCCGCCGGCGAAGTGGTGGAGCGCCCCGCCTCGGCCCTCAAGGAACTGTTGGAGAACAGCCTGGATGCCGGGGCGACGGAAATCGAGGTGCGGCTGCTGGAGGGGGGCGGCAAGCTGATACAGGTGGCGGACGACGGCGCGGGCATCTCGCGGGAGGAACTGGCGCTGGCCCTTGCGCGCCACGCCACCAGCAAGATCTCCTCCCTGGACGACCTGGAACAGGTGCGCAGCCTGGGGTTCCGCGGCGAGGCGCTGGCCAGCATCGCCGCCGTTTCCCGCCTTACCCTGACCAGCCGGCGGGCGCAGGAGCGGCACGCCTGGAGCATCGGCTGCGAGGGCGGCGCCCCGGCCGGCCCCGAACCCGGCGCCCTGGCCGCCGGCACCAGCGTGGAGGTGAGGGACCTGTACTTCAACACCCCGGCGCGGCGCAAGTTCCTCAAAAGCGAGGCCACCGAGTTCGCCCATTGCGAGGAGGTGTTCAAGCGGGCCGCCCTGAGCCGGCCCGACGTCGGCTTCGCCCTGCACCACAACGGCCGGGTGCAGCGGCAGTTGCGCGCCGCGCCGGAGCGGCACGACGTGCGGGTGGCCGCGGTGCTGGGGGAGGAATTCGCCCGGTCCGCCGTCCGTCTGGAGCAGCAGGCGGCGGGGCTGCGGCTGTGGGGGCTGGCGGGATCGCCCACCTTCTCCCGGGGGACGCGGGATGCGCAATATTTCTTCGTCAACGGCCGCTTCGTGCGCGACAAGCTGATCGCCCATGCCCTGCGCGAGGCCTACCGGGACGTGCTGCACCAGGAGCGGCATCCGGCGTTCGTGCTGTTTCTGGAACTGGACCCGGGGGCGGTGGACGTCAATGTGCACCCGACCAAGATCGAGGTGCGCTTCCGGGACGGGCGCGCCGTGCACCAGTTCATCTTCCACGCCCTCAGCCAGGGTCTGGCCGCCCCCGCCGCGGCTGCCCCCGCGTTCGAAGGCGCCAGTTACCAGGCAGCGGCGCCGCGGCCCTATGCTTTTCCTGCGGCGGGCGTCCAGGGGCGGCTTGGAACGGGGCTGGGGGTGGCCCAGCCGGAGGGGTTTTATCAGACCTTGTTCGGGCGGCGGGACGACAGGGCGCCCGAGCCGGAGGTGCCCGATACGGCCGGGGAGGCGGAAGTTCCGCCCCTGGGGTTCGCCCTGGCCCAGTTGCAGGGGATCTACATCCTGGCGCAGAACGCGCACGGGCTGGTCATCGTGGACATGCACGCCGCCCACGAGCGGGTAGTGTACGAAAGGCTGAAGGCGGCCATGGACCAGCAGGCGGTGGCGATGCAACCCCTGCTGATCCCGGTGACCTTCAACGCCGACCGGTTGGACGTGACTACCCTGGAGGAGCACGGCGAGACCCTGCGCCAACTGGGTTTCGAACTGGCCCCATTGTCCCCCACGGCGATCGCGGTGCGGGCGCTGCCGGCCATGCTCAAGGACGCGGACGCCCAGCAACTGGCCCGGGCCGTGCTGCAGGATATCCGGGAATTCGGCGCCAGCCGCGCGCTGACCGAGCGGCGCAACGAACTGCTCGCCACCATGGCCTGCCACGGGGCGGTGCGCGCCAGCCGGGCGCTGACCCTGCCGGAGATGAACGCGCTGCTGCGGGAGATGGAGGCCACCGAGCGTTCCGGGCAGTGCAATCACGGGCGCCCCACCTGGTTCCAGCTCACCCTGGCGGAACTGGACAAGATGTTCATGCGCGGCAAATGAGGGGTGCACGTGCAACCATGAATCCCCGGCATGTGCGCCCGCCGGCCGTTCGGTGCTGCCCATGAGTCCGTCCCACGCCGGGGAGCTGCCGCCGGCCATCTTCCTCATGGGCCCCACCGCCAGCGGAAAGACCGGGGTGGCGGTGGAACTGGTGCGCCGCCTGCCGTGCGAGATCGTGAGCGTCGACTCGGCGCTGGTATACCGCCACCTGGACATCGGCACCGCCAAGCCGGATGCCGGGACCCTGGCCCGGGCGCCGCACCGCCTGGTGGACCTCCTGGAACCCACCGACAGCTACTCCGCCGCCCGCTTCCGCCAAGATGCCCTGGCCGCCATGGCGGAAATCACGGCGCAAGGCCGTATTCCGCTGCTGGTGGGGGGCACCATGCTGTACTTCAAGGCGCTGAGCCAGGGCTTGAGCGATCTGCCCCAGGCCGACGCCCGGCTGCGCGCCGAACTCACCCGAAGGGGGAAAGCCCTGGGCTGGCCCGCCCTGCACCGCGAACTGGCGCAGATCGATCCGGACACCGCGGCGCGCCTGGAGCCCACCGACGCCCAGCGCATCCAGCGCGCCCTGGAGGTCTGCCAACTGAGCGGAAGGCCCATGTCCGCATTGCTCGGGCAGGAACGCCGGGCGCATCTGCCTTACCGGGTCATCGTCGCCGCCCTCGTTCCCGGCGAGCGCGCGGTGCTGCACCGGCGCATCGCCGACCGTTTCGACGCCATGCTGGAGCAGGGCCTGGTCGGCGAGCTGGAGCAACTGCGGGCCCGCTACCCCCTGTCCCTGGCCATGCCATCCATGCGCTGCGTGGGCTACCGCCAGACGTGGGAATATCTGGACGGGGCATGCGACCTGGCGGCGTTGCGGGAGAAAGGCATCGCCGCCACCCGCCAGTTGGCGAAGCGCCAGCTCACCTGGCTCAGGGCCATGGCAGGGGTGGAAAGCTTCGACTGCCTGGACGGGCGGCTCACGGACCGGGTGCTCGACTATCTGGCCCGGACGCTCGACGCCTAACCCTCCGCGTCCTTGCCCGTCACCAGGGTCTTCGCCCAGCCCCGGGCGAAGACCACCTTCAGCTCATCGCCCACGGCAACCTCGGCGCTATCCCGCACGATGCGCCCGGCGCGGGTTTGCGCCAGGCTGTAGCCCCGTTCCAGCACCGAAGCGGGATTGAGATGCTGCAAGTTTCCCTGCAGCCGGCCCAGGGTGGCGGCGGTGCTCTCCAGCCGGTGCGCCGCCGCCTGCCCCAGGCGCTGCGCCAGTTGCCGCTGGTGCGCGAGCAGGCCGTCCAGGTCGGGCCGGACGGCCTGCAGGCGATGGGCCGCCTGTTGCAGGCGCCAGCGCTCGTTGTCCAGGCGGCGGTGGTAGGCGCTCTCCAGGCGCTGCCGGAGATGCAGCAATTGGGCCGACTGGCTCGCCAGGCGGCTGCCGGGATGGACCAGACGGCGGGAGACATGGTCCAGGTGCTGCATGCGCGCCTCCAGCCCGCGGGCGATCAGGCGCGACATGCGGGCGTCGATGCTGGCCAGCCTCTGAGCCAGCTCCACCCGGTTGGGGCTCACCATCTCCGCCGCCGCGGTGGGCGTGGGCGCACGGCGGTCGGCCACGAAGTCCGCGATGGTGAAGTCCGTCTCGTGGCCGACCCCGCACACGATGGGGATCGGGCATTCGAACACCGCCCGGGCCACGATCTCCTGGTTGAATGGCCACAGGTCCTCGATGCTGCCCCCGCCCCGGCACAGGATGAGGACGTCGCACTCGGCGCGGCGGACCGCGCCGCGGATCGCCCCGGCGATCTTCTGCGCCGCGCCCTCGCCCTGCACCGGCGTGGGGTATACGATCACCGGCAGCCCGGGCATGCGCCGGCGCAGGGTGGTGAGCACGTCGCGCAGGGCGGCGGCGGCCGGGGAGGTGATCACCCCGACCCGGCGGGGAAAGGCGGGCAGCGGCTTCTTGCGCGCCGGGTCGAACAGGCCTTCCCGTTCCAACTGCGCCTTCAGCTTCTCGAAGGCCTCGAACAACGCGCCCAGCCCCGCACGCCGCATCTCCTCCACGTAGACCTGAAATTCCCCCCGCGGCTCGTAGAGGGTGACCAGGGCGCGCACCTCCACCTGCATGCCGCCTTCCGGTGCGAAGTCCAGGTACTGGTTCCTGTGGCGGAACATGACGCAGCGCACCTGGGCGCGATCGTCCTTGAGGGAGAAATACCAGTGGCCGGAGGGGGCGCGGGTCAGGTTGGAGATCTCGCCCGCGACCCAGATCAGCGGGAACGCCTGTTCCAGAACCTTTTTGGCGGCGCGGTTGAGCTCGCCTACCGTGATGACTTCGGGCCGCGGCGCCGATGGGTACGGGGAAGACATGCACTAAAGTTTAACATTAGGCGTCGAGAAACAATAATTTGGACATTTGTTGCGGCGAAATTCATTGCCTCGGCAACCCTATTTCTTTGATATATCTTGCATAATTTGCAACTCTATGATTGATAGGAACAAACAATGCTGCGCAAGATTTCAGCGCGACGGAAATTTCCTTTCGCACGGCCCACTTAGAACGGTTGTTTATAGACTGTCAACAAAGTTATCCACAGATGCTGTGGAGAATCGAAAAAAGCGATGCCGGGGCAGTGGGTTAGCCGCGACGCCCCGTTATTTTTATACCTTGAACCTCGCCCCCGCGGCCGCGGACGTGCCGGGGCCTGCCGGCGGGACGGTGCGCTGGTATGAAACTGGTATGAAAAGTGCGGTTGACATTGCGGCCCATGATATTACAATGACATTGAGCGTCGCGAGAGGGCCCGGTAGGCCGGGCCGACGATTTTCAAAGCTCCGCTTTGCCCCGGGTTCGCCATCCGCCCGGGGCTTTTTTTGTGCGGCGCGGCGGGCGGCGAATCGGCGGCGCGCTCCGCCTTGGCCCGGGCTCCAGGGTGCCGGGCTTGCTGAAAACGATTCGGCAGGCTACAGTTAACAGGTTTAGGCGCGGCGTTGCGCCTGTGCCGCACCGGCATACCCCTGGAGAAACCGCGTGAAGGAAATCATCGAGGCAGCAGGCTGGCCGATTTGGCTGATTCTTTTTGCATCCGTGCTCGCCCTCGGCATCATCGCCGAGCGCCTGTGGTCCCTGCGCCAAGGGCTGGTGGCGCCGCGGGGCCTGTTGTCCGGCGTGGTCCAGGAGTTCAGGCAGCAAGGGGTGACCCCGGAGATGCTGGCGCGGCTGGCGCGGAGTTCGCCCCTGGGGCAGATCTTTGCCACCGGTCTGAAAAACGTCAAAAGTTCGCGGGAGGTAATGAAGGAGTCCATCGAGGAGGCGGGGCGCGCGGCGGCCCACGAACTGGAGCGCTTCCTCACCACCCTCGGTACCATTGCCTCCATCAGCCCGTTGCTCGGGCTGCTCGGGACGGTGATCGGCATGGTGGAGATATTCGGGGCGCAGACCCCCTCCGGCAGTAGCCCCGCCGTGCTGGCCCACGGCATCTCCGTGGCACTTTACAACACCGCCTTCGGGCTGATCGTGGCGATTCCAAGCATGATCTTTTATCGCCATTTTCGTGCCAAGGTGGATGCGCTGGTGATGGAAATGGAACAGCAGGCGGTCAAGCTGGTGGAGATCGTGCACGGCGAGCGGCAGTAGGGCAGAGTATGAATTTCCAGCGGGGAAAACAGCGGGAACAGCCGGAGATCAACCTGATCCCCATGATCGACGTGCTGCTGGTGATCCTGATCTTCCTCATGGTCACCACCAGTTATTCCAGTTTTTCCGAGTTGAAGATCAACCTGCCGCAGGCGCAGGGGGAAAAGCTTCAGGAAAAGCCGGCCTCGGTCACTGTGTCCATCGACGCGGCAAGCCACTACATGGTCAATCGCAATCCGGTAGCCTTTACCGGGGTGAACGGGTTGAGCCTGGAGTTGCGGCGGGCGGCCGGCAGCGTTGCCGATCCGGTGGTGATCATCGATGCGGACGGCAACACTCCCCATCAGTCCGTGATCAATGTCATGGAGGCGGCGCGCCTGGCCGGGTATAGCCACATCACGTTCGCCACCCAGTCCAAGCCGGAAAAATGAGCGGACCGGTTGCGCCGCCCCGCTCTGCCCGCAGGTGGCCGAACGGGCTTGCGACGGGCATGTGAGCAATGAAGGGGCGGCTACAGAGGCTATGGTACCGGCGGTCGTTCTGGCATGTCCCGCTGCTGCCGGCGAGCTGGCTGTTCGGCGGCCTGGTCTGGCTGCGCAGCACCCTCTACCGCTTGGGGTGGCTGAAAAGCGTGGCGTTGCCGGTGCCGGTGGTGGTGGTGGGCAACATCAGCGTCGGAGGCACCGGAAAGACGCCCCTGGTGCTGTGGCTGATCGCCTTCCTGCGCCGGAACGGGTTTCACCCGGGCGTCGTCAGCCGCGGTTACGGCGGCGCCGGCGCCCGCCCGCAGCCGGTGACGCCCGACAGCGCCCCGGCCCAGGTGGGCGATGAGCCCGTTCTGCTTGCCCGGCGCGGCGGCTGCCCGGTGTGGGTGGGGCGAGACCGGGTGGCGGCGGCACAGGCGCTACTGCGTGCCCATCGCGAGTGCGATGTGTTGCTGAGCGACGACGGTCTGCAGCATTACCGGCTGCGGCGCGACGTGGAGATCGCGGTGGTGGATGGGGCCCGCCGCTTCGGCAACGGCCTGCTGCTGCCCGCGGGGCCGCTGCGGGAGGGCGTGCGGCGGCTTGACTCGGTGGATGCCGTGGTGGTGAACCTGGGAAACGATCCGGCCGAGAGGCCCGGCCCCGGGCGCGGACGGGAGTATTCCATGGGGCTGCGCGGGAGGATGTTTTATAATCTCGCACAGCCGAAGTTGCGGCTTGCCCCGGAAGAACTGCGCGGCAAAAGGCTGCATGCCGTGGCAGGGATCGGGAACCCGCAAAGGTTTTTCGATTTTCTTCGGGATCTCGGTCTTGCCGTTACGGAACATGCCTTTCCGGATCACCATCCGTACTGTCCCGGCGATTTGCATTTTGCCCACGCGGATGCCATTCTGATGACGGAGAAGGATGCGGTGAAGTGCGCCCGATTCGGTTGCGGCGATTGCTGGGCGCTCGCGGTGGAGCCCGAAGTCGATCCGGGGCTGGGCGCCCGGCTATTGGACAAGATGAGGAAGCGCGATGGACCCAAAATTGCTTGAGATCCTGGTATGCCCGCTGTGCAAGGGCCCCCTGGTGCACCGCAAGTCGCAGCAGGAACTGGTATGCAAGCCTTGCCGCCTTGGCTACCCGATCAAGGACGATATCCCGGTGATGCTGGAGGAGGAGGCGCGCAGGCTGCCGGCGGAAGAGGAGGTTTGAGGGGTGAGGGGGGCCTGACCCCCGGGCAGGTCGCCATGGTCGATTTCAAGGTCGTCATCCCCGCCCGCTACGCGTCCACACGGCTGCCGGGCAAGCCGCTGCTGCAGATCGCGGGCAAGCCGATGGTGGTTCTCGTGGCGGAAAAGGCGGCCGCGAGCGGGGCGGGCGAGGTCTGGGTGGCGACGGATCATCGGGAAGTGCTCGCCGCGGTGAGGGACCACGGCTACAACGGGCTGATGACCTCGGCCGCCCACGCCACCGGCACCGACCGCATCGCCGAGGTGGCGAGCCGGCTCGGTTGGGGCGAGGGCGAGATCGTGGTCAACGTCCAGGGCGACGAGCCCCTGGTCGCGCCGCAGCTTATCCGCGCCGTGGCGGCGAATCTGGCCGGCCATTCCGAGGCATCCATCGCCACCGCCTGCCATCCGGTTCATGAGCGGGAAAGCCTGCTCAATCCCAACGTGGTCAAGGTCGTGCTGGATCGGATGGGCTATGCCCTTTACTTCAGCCGCGCGCCCATACCCTTTGCCCGGGACGCCTGCCGCGAGATCGACCCGTTTCCCCGGGACCTGCCGGCCTACCACCACATCGGCATTTACGCGTACCGCGTCGCATTCCTCAAAATATACGGGCAGTTGCAGCCGGCGGCCATCGAGACCTTCGAATCCCTGGAGCAGTTGCGCGCGCTGTGGCACGGCTACCGGATCAGCGTCGCCCAGACGGAGGGCGCGCCAGTTGCCGGGGTGGATACCCCGGGCGACCTGGAGCGGGTACGGCAGGCGCTGGAGGCCGGGTAAATCCGACGGCCGCGGTGCCTGGGCCGGGTCGCGGCATTACGGGTTAAATGCGCTTATGGCCGGATAAAAAAAATTAAATGTTAATCGGCCGGTATTTAAAATAACCTTGAAGGATTCGGTGGTATTGTCGCCGCGGTTTCAACAACACAGATTTCACGAGGAGGTAAGGTTATGCGTTTGATCCTATTGGGAGGTCCCGGCGCCGGCAAGGGCACGCAAGCGAACTATATCAAGGAGAAATTCGGGATTCCGCAAATCTCCACCGGCGATATGCTGCGCGCCGCGGTCAAGGCAGGAACCCCCCTGGGCCTGGCGGCCAAGAAGATCATGGACGCGGGCGGACTGGTTTCCGACGACATCATCATCGGCCTGGTCAAGGACCGGATCAAGGAGCCGGACTGCGCCAAGGGCTTTCTGTTCGACGGCTTTCCCCGCACCATTCCTCAGGCTGAGGCGATGAAAGAGGCGGGCGTGAAGATCGATTACGTGGTGGAGATCGACGTGGACGACGCCGAGATCATCAAGCGCATGAGCGGCCGCCGCGTGCACGTCGCCTCGGGCCGCACCTATCACGTGGTGTTCAATCCGCCCAAGGCGGCAGGCAAGGACGATGCCACCGGCGAGGACCTGATTCAGCGCGACGACGACAAGGAAGAGACCGTCAAGAAGCGCCTCGAGGTATACCACGCACAGACCGAACCCCTGGTGGAGTACTATTCCAAGTGGGCCAACTCCGGTCAACCGGGTGCGCCCAAGTACGCCAAGATCGCGGGTGTCGGATCGGTAGAAAACATTCGCGACGGGATATTCGCCGCCCTGTCTGGAAAATGAGCGGTATCCCAGAGTTTGGCGACGCGGAGTTGTGGGTCATCAAGTCCGCGCTCAAAGAGCGTTACGGCAAGGACCTCGAAGTGGAACTTGCCGACAGCGAACTGCGCCTGCACCCGGACGATCAGGAACTCACCCTGTGTCCGACGGTGTTCTGGCAGGAGCGGGGCGCGAGCTTTGTGTTGTGCAAGGTGGCCGAAAACCGCTACCGTAGCCTGTTTTTTTATTCTGCCAGGGAACAGTACGGCACCGGGCGCCAGGAGTACGACGATCTGGCCGACTGCGTGCTCACCCTGCTGCGCCTGCAGGCCGACCATGAAGCCAAGCGCGCCGTTGCCGGGGGTGAACCCACTCGGCGCTAGCCGGGCGCCTCCGGAGTTCGTCGGGAATCCCGGGGGGTGGGTCCGCCGTTCCGGTAGCGGCTTCATATAAGTAAGAAACGAGCGCATCGCCGTGCTGTCGAGGCAATAACCGCAGGAGACATTTGCACCATGGCCAAGAAAAATGCCTTTTACGCCCAATCCGGCGGGGTGACCGCCGTCATCAACGCCTCCGCGTGCGGAGTTATTGAAACGGCGCGGAAACACAAAGACAAGATGGGCAAGGTATATGCCGGCCGCAACGGCATCATCGGCGCCCTCACCGAGGACCTGATCGACACCAGCAAGGAATCCGCCAAGGCGATCGCGGCGTTGCGCTATACCCCGTCCGGGGCCTTCGGCTCGTGCCGGTTCAAGCTCAAGGGCCTGGAAGAGAGCAGGGCGCAGTACGAGCGCCTGATCGAGGTGTTCAAGGCCCACAATATCGGCTATTTCTTCTACAACGGCGGCGGCGATTCGGCCGACACCTGCCTCAAGGTGTCCCAGCTCTCCGAGACCCTGGGCTATCCGATCCAGGCCATCCACGTGCCCAAGACGGTGGACAACGATCTGCCCATTACCGACTGCTGCCCCGGGTTCGGCTCGGTGGCGAAATACATCGCCGTCTCCACCCGGGAGGCGAGCTTCGATGTGGCCTCCATGGCCAAGACCTCCACCAAGGTGTTCGTGATCGAGGTGATGGGGCGCCACGCCGGCTGGATCGCCGCTGCCGGCGGGCTGGCCAGCGACGAGACGCACGATATCCCGATCGTGATCCTGTTCCCCGAGGTGAAATTCGATCAGGAGAAATTCCTGGCCAAGGTGAAGGACAAGGTGGAGACCTTCGGCTATTGCACCGTGGTGGTCTCCGAGGGCACCAAGTGGCCCGACGGCAAGTTCCTGGCGGAGGCGGGCAGCCGCGACGCATTCGGCCACGCCCAGCTCGGCGGCGCCGCCCCGGTGGTGGCGAACATGGTCAAAGACAGCCTGGGTTACAAATATCACTGGGCGGTCGCCGATTACCTGCAGCGGGCTGCGCGCCACATCGCGTCCAAGACGGACGTGGAGCAGGCCTACGCGCTGGGACAGGCGGCCGTGGAACTGGCGCTCAAAGGCAGGAATTCCGTGATGCCCGCCGTGACCAGGGTGGCCGACAAACCCTACAAGTGGAAGGTCGGCGTGGCCGAACTGAAGGACGTGGCGAACAAGGAAAAATTCATGCCGCGCAACTTCATTACCAAGGACGGCTTCGGCATTACCGAGAAATGCCGCGCCTATCTCGCGCCGCTGATCAAGGGCGAGGACTACCCGCCGTACAAGAATGGCCTGCCGGACTACGTCAAGCTGAAGAATGTGGCGGTGGCGAAGAAGCTGAAGGAAGAATTCAAGGTCTGATGATATAATGTTGCGCCCTCGATTTCAGAACTTGAGAGGATACGGGGATGACGCTGGAACGGGCGCGACAACTGTTGGCGGTGCAGGCCGACTTCGGCGGTTTTTACAACGCCAATTCGGCCAAGCTGATCCTGGCGGAGGTGCAGCGGGAGCATGGTCAGGCGGGAGTGGACCAGATGATCCGCGAACTTGACCTCACCGGAATCTTCGGCTTCGAACCAGGTACGCGGTTCGAAGGCGGGCTGGCGATCAAGGACAAGTACTGGTGAGGCGCCGCGCGCGGCCTCGCCGGATTCCTTCCGGGATAAAAATTAACAGTTTCGAATATTACGAAGCAGGGCTTAATGGCCGGCCCGAACTGGCCTGGAAACAAGGTGTGTAGATAAAAGGAGGATATTCATGTCTCAAGGTCTGGTTTTCGCGCTGGCCTGTGCCGGGCTTGCAATACTTTACGGGGTATTTTCCATCAGGTGGGTGTTGGCAAAGCCCACCGGGAATGCCCGCATGCGGGAGATTGCCGCAGCGATCCAGGAAGGGGCGTCTGCATACCTTAACCGGCAATATCGCACCATCGGTATGGTCGGTATCGTGCTGCTCGTCGTGATTTTCGTGTTCATCGGAAAGCTTACCGCGATTGGCTTCGTCATCGGTGCAGTGTGTTCCGCGGCCGCGGGCTACATCGGCATGAACATCTCGGTGCGCGCCAATGTGCGCACCGCCCAGGCGGCCCATGAAGGCCTCAACGCAGCGCTGCAGGTGGCCTTCCGCAGCGGCGCCATTACCGGTCTGCTGGTGGTCGGGCTGGGGCTGTTGGGGGTGGCCGGCTACTACGCGGTGCTGAGCGGCATGACGCCCGCAGGCACGGAAGTGGACATTACCCCGCTGGTGGGTCTGGCTTTCGGCAGTTCGCTGATCTCCATCTTCGCCCGTCTTGGCGGCGGCATTTTCACCAAGGGCGCCGATGTGGGCGCGGACCTGGTGGGTAAGGTGGAAGCCGGCATCCCCGAGGACGACCCGCGCAACCCTGCCGTGATCGCGGACAACGTGGGCGACAACGTCGGCGACTGCGCGGGCATGGCGGCCGACCTGTTCGAAACCTATGCCGTGACCATCATCGCCACCATGCTGCTGGGCGGACTGGTGCTCAAGAATGCCGGCGTCAACGCCGTGCTCTACCCCCTGGTCCTGGGCGGCGTTTCCATCATTGCCTCGGTGATCGGCACCTTCTTCGTCAAGGCGAGAGAGGGCGGCAAGATCATGAACGCCCTGTACCGCGGGCTGATCGTCGCCGGCGTGCTGGCGGCCATCGCCTTCTATCCGGTAACCCAGTGGCTGATGGCGGATAACGGCAGCTATACCCTGATGCAGCTGTATTTCTCCGCGCTGATCGGCTTGGTCTTGACGGCCGCGATGGTGCTCATCACCGAATACTACACCGCCACTGAATACGGCCCGGTGCAGCACATCGCCCAGGCTTCCACGACCGGCCACGGCACCAACGTGATTGCCGGCTTGGGTGTGTCCATGAAGTCCACCGCGCTGCCGGTGCTGGCGGTGTGCGCGAGCATTTTTGGGGCTTACGCGTTGGCGGGACTGTACGGCATCGCCATCGCCGCGACCGCCATGCTTTCCATGACCGGTATCATCGTGGCCCTGGACGCCTACGGTCCGGTGACCGACAACGCGGGTGGTATCGCCGAGATGGCCGAACTGCCGGATGAAATCCGCAATATTACCGACCCCCTGGACGCCGTGGGCAATACCACCAAGGCGGTGACCAAGGGCTACGCCATCGGCTCCGCCGGTCTGGCCGCTCTGGTGCTGTTCGCGGACTATACCCACGGGCTGGCCGCGCACCTGCATGTTGAAACCATGTTCGATCTTTCCAATCACATGGTGATCATCGGGCTGTTCATCGGCGGCATGGTGCCCTACCTGTTCGGCGCCATGGGCATGGAGGCCGTAGGCCGCGCCGCGGGCTCGGTGGTGGTGGAAGTGCGTCGCCAGTTCAAGGAGATCCCGGGTATCATGGCAGGCACGGCCAAGCCGGATTACTCCAAGGCGGTGGACATGCTGACCAAGGCCGCCATCAAGGAAATGATGATCCCGTCCCTGTTGCCGGTGCTGGTTCCGGTGCTGGTTGGCCTGTTCCTGGGGCCGCAGGCCCTGGGCGGCGTGCTGATGGGCGTCATCGTGACTGGTATCTTCGTGGCGATCTCCATGACCACCGGCGGCGGTGCCTGGGACAATGCCAAGAAATACATCGAAGACAACCATTTCGGCGGCAAAGGCAGCGACGCCCACAAGGCGGCGGTGACCGGCGATACCGTAGGCGATCCTTACAAGGACACCGCGGGACCTGCGATCAACCCACTGATCAAGATCATAAACATCGTGGCCTTGTTGATCATACCGTTGCTCCATATAGCGGCGTAATCCTGCTGCTAACGTCGGAGTAGTCAACCGAAGCAAAATCGCCCCCTTGTGGGGCGATTTTGCTTTTTTGGGACTCCGGGTGGAACCTGGGCGAACAACGGATGCGCACGGTGTTTGCGCTACGCGCAACTGTCCAGCGTGGGGCCGCCCCCGCCCTAAAAGCAAAAGGGTCAACTCTGATATTATCTGTCAATGCCGTGATTATCTCGGCCGCAACTTGGCATTGTCGAAACACCTTTGGGATATCGCATCGATGAGCAAGGCTTTCACCAAGGAATCGCAAGACGACGAAGAAGACGACGACCTCGAACCCGGCCCGAAACTGCCGCCGGGGGTCAAGAACTACATCACGCCGGCCGGGTATGCCCGGCTGCGGGAGGAGTTCCTGCACCTGATGAACGTCGAGCGCCCGGAGCTGGTACGCACGGTCGCCTGGGCCGCCTCCAACGGGGACCGCTCCGAGAATGCGGACTACAAGTACGGGAAGCGTCGGCTGCGGGAGATCGACCGGCGCATCCGCTTTCTGACCAGGCGTATCGACAACGCCGAAGTCATTGATCCGGCCACCCGCGACTCCGACCAGGCGTTTTTCGGTGCCACCGTAACCGTGCTGGACCCGGCGGGCGAGACGCACACCTACAGCATCGTGGGCATGGACGAGGTCGATCCCGGGCGGGGCCGGGTGAGCTGGATATCGCCGATTGCCAAGGCACTGCTGAAGGCGCGCGAGGGGGATGCGGTGACTTTCCGCGCGCCGGGCGGCGTGCAGGAACTGGAAGTGGTGGCGGTGCGCTATCGGTCCTTGGATTAAGGCGCCCTGATCACCGGCCGGCGCTCCCATAGCTCGACAGCTTGAAGATGCGGGCGATCTCCGACAGCCGCATGTCCCCGATCCGCTGGCACAGGTACATGGCCACCTGGCGCGCCGGCGACAGCGCGCCCCGGCCCCGTCTCGAGCGCCATATCTCTGCTTCTTCCACCCCGAAACAGCGGCAGGTGGCGCCCACGATCTGCTGCAACGAGGGGAGCACCCGCGCCGCCCTCAGTTCGGGCCGGTCGATATCCGTCTCGCCGCCCGCCAGCACCTTGGCCTTGAAGCGGTCGCCCCCCAGGATCGGGCTCATCTTGGCAACGCTGTAGAATGCGACCAGCGCCTCGTCGCTTTCCTCCCCCACATATCCCCCGAATGGGCGGGGCCGGTCGACCTCTTGGATGACTTGGGCCAAAACCGGTCCGCGCGTTTCCACGGGGCTCCCTCTCCCCCAGCGGGGGAGAGTGATGTGGTGTCGCTTCGCGATGTTCACGTTAAAGGCGGGTTATAATCTCAGCCTTTCCAACTCGATTCAGGGGCATCCCATGGCCGAGATCACCACCGACAGCGGTTTGGCTTACGAAGACATTTCCGAAGGGACGGGCGCCGCCGCCGGGGCGGGGCGGACCGTGTCCGTGCATTACACCGGCTGGCTGACGGACGGGGCCAAGTTCGACTCCAGCAAGGACCGCAACCAGCCATTCCGGTTTCCGCTGGGAGCCGGCCACGTGATCAAGGGATGGGACGAGGGGGTCCAGGGCATGAAGGTGGGGGGTGTGCGCAAGCTGTCCATCCCGCCGCAACTGGGCTACGGCGCTCGCGGTGCCGGCGGCGTGATCCCGCCCAACGCCACCTTGGTGTTCGAGGTGGAACTGCTGGATATCCTCTAGAGGCCCCGGGGGCGGCGCGGTGGAGAAGGTCCGGCTGTCGAAGCTGATGTCGGAACGGGGACTGTGCTCCCGGCGGGAGGCGGACGCCTTCATCGAGCGGGGGTGGGTCTACGTGGACGGGGTGCAGGTGTCCGTGCTCGGCACCAAGGTGGCCCCGTCCCAGTCCGTCACCCTGGACAAGCTCGCCCGCGCCCGCCAGGCCGGGCGCGTCACCCTCCTGCTCCACAAGCCGGTGGGCTACGTCTCGGGCCAGCCGGAACACGGCTACCGGGCGGCGGTCTCCCTCGTCAGCGCGCAATCCCGCTTTCGCGGCGACGACTCGCCCCTGCGTTTTTCCCCCGGCCAATTGCAGGGGCTCGCGCCGGCGGGGCGGCTCGACATCGACTCCCAGGGGCTGCTGGTGCTGACCCAGGACGGGCGCATCGCCAAGCAGTTGATCGGCGACCGCTCCCAGGTGGAGAAGGAATACCTGGTGCGGGTGGAGGGAAAGCTGAGCGAGGAAGGGCTGCGCCTGCTCAACCACGGCCTGAGCCTGGACGGCCAGGCCCTGCGCCCGGCCAAGGTCGCCTGGCAAAACCGGGACCAGTTGCGCTTTATCCTGACGGAGGGAAAACACCGCCAGATTCGCCGCATGTGCGAACTGGTGGGGCTCAAGGTGGCGGGACTGAAGCGGGTGCGCATCGGCCGCGTCCACCTCGGGGGGCTGCCCCCCGGCCAGTGGCGTTACCTGGCGGAGGGCGAGGGCTTCTGAGAGGTTGTGAAAAAACCGTCGCGAGCGGCCGGAGTGCGAGGCGTGAACGATGCGCACAACGAGACATATCAAACGGATAGGCGAGGAGTAAGCGAGTGAGCAACGAAGCAATCCGGTCGCGCAGCAGGTTTATTTACAACCTCTGAGGGCGCGGCCTCATCCCGGCCAGCGATAAGGGGAGACGTCGAACGGCTGCTCCCCGCCCGCCAGCAGGTTGCCCAGCAGGCGCGCGCTGCCCGGCGCCATGGTCACGCCGTAACGGAAGTGGCCGCTGTTGAGATAGAGGTTTTCCACCGAGGGGTGACGGGCGATCACCGGGACATTGCCCGGGGAGCCGGGGCGCAGGCCCGCCCAGTGGCGCACCGGACGAAGGGCCGCGAGGGGCGGAAAGATCTCCGCCGCGGCGGCATGGAGCCGCGCCGCGACGGCCGGGGTGGTGCCCTTGTCGAAGCCCACCTCCTCCAGCGTGCTGCCTGCCAGGATATGCCCGTCGCCGCGGGGGATCAGGTAGACCCCGTGCCGCAGCACGATGGGCGCAAGCCTCCCCGGATCGGTCTTGAACAGCAGCATCTGGCCCCGCACCGGGGCAATCGGCAGGGTGGGCGCCAACTCCCCCAGGACAATACGGCTCCACGCCCCGGCGGCCACCACGTAAGTCCCCGCGGTAAAGGTCCCGCGGGGGGTCTCCACCCCCGTCACCCGGTTGCCCGCCACGTGGATGCGGCTCGCTTCCGCCCGTTCCACGATGCGCACCCCCTCAAGCTCCAGCCGGCGGGCCAGCGCCTTGACCAGGCGGGGATTGCGCACCTGGGCGACGGCGGGCAGCCACAGCCCTTCGCCGCCCGGGCCGCAGTCCGGCATGACGCGGCGGACCTCCACCCGCTCGGCAGGCTCGCCATGCGCGGCGCACCAGGCGAGGGCGCCGGCCGGATCGGGGGCATCCAGCACCACCATGCCGCTGACCCGGTACTCCGGGTCGATCCCCGTCCGGGCCTGCAGTTCCACCACCCATTCTGGATACAACCGGCCGCTCCACCGGGTGAGACGGGTGACCGGCTCCCCGTAGTCCCAGGGCAGGAGCGGAAACAGGATGCCGCCCCCGGCCCAGGACGATTCGGCGCCCACCCCGCCCCGCTCCAGCACGACCACCGTAGCCCCCTGCCGCGCCAGCTCGTATACGCTGGCCAAGCCGATCACGCCCCCGCCGATTACCGCGAAATCCGCCTTCAAACAATGCTCCAGACATAACAATTCGACCGCTCATTCTACCAAATTGACCGACCGTCGGCTCGTCGTGGCAATTGCGCGGCCATGCCGCTAACATAAGCATCGAAAAACCGAATATTGGAGAGGACCCCCATGGAAAACAGGCTGCCACTCGCCCCCTCGACGCAGACAATCCGGGAAAACGGCGCCGCCGCTTGCGGCGAACAGCAAAGCGGATTCACCCTGATCGAGATGATGATCACGGTGGCGATCGTCGCCATCCTGGCCGCGATCGCCATACCCAGCTACCAGGACTACGTGCGGCGCGGGCAACTGACCGATGCGACCAACGCGCTCGCGAACCTGCGGGTGCAAATGGAGCAGTTCTACCAGGACAACCGGACCTATGCGGGGAACCAGTGCGGGGGGGCTTGCGGCGTCGCCTGCGCCAACACCCAATACTTCCAATACACCTGCCAGACGGCCAACAACGGCCAAAGCTTCACGCTGACCGCCAATGGCTCGGGCGGCCTGACAACGGGGTTTGCCTACACGATCAACGAGCAGAACGCTCGGACCAGCGCGGTGCCGAACAATCTTTCCGGATGGAGCGCGCCTAATCCCAACACCTGCTGGGTAACCAAGAAAGGCGGACAATGCTGACCTTCGGGCCCATCGAGCGGCAGCGGGGCGTTACGCTGATAGAACTCATGATCGCCATGGCGATCTTCGCCCTGCTGCTCGGATTCGGCGTGCCGAGCTACCGGGATTGGATCCAAAGCAGCCAAATCCGGACAGCCGCGCAGTCCATCCTCGACGGCCTCCAGTTGGCGAGAACCGAAGCCGTTCGCCGGAACAGTTCGGTGCAATTCCAGCTCACGAGCCTGCCGGCCACTTCATGGACGGTGCAGGATGTCAACGCCGCCCAGGTGATTCAAAGCCGGGCGGGGACGGAAGGCACCCCCAACGCTCAGGCCAGCCTCAATCCGACCGCCGGCACCAATCCGGTGACTTTCAACGGCCTCGGCAGGGTAACCTCGGCCGGCGTGACCATCTCGGTTACAAACCCCTCGGGCGGCGCCTGCCAAAGCGCCGGGGGGGGCATGCGGTGCCTCAATGTCGTAGCGCCGGTTGGCGGGCAAATACGCCTTTGCGATCCGGCGCTGCCGTCTTCCAACCCGCAAAGTTGCTCTTATTAGGACTGCCAATGCGCCCGACAACCTCCCCCACATCCGCCAAGCAGCAAGGGTCGGTGCTCCTCGAGGGGCTGATCGCCATCCTGATTTTTTCCATGGGCATACTGGCGCTGGTCGGCCTGCAGGCCGCGGCGATCAAGAACAGCTCGGACGCCAAGTACCGTGCGGATGCAAGCTACCTCGCCAACCAGATCATCGGGCAGATGTGGGCGGATCGCCAGAACCTGGGCAGCTACGCCCACTACCCCGGCGCCGGCGCCGTATGTCAGCCTACGGGGGCCGCATCCGCCAATGCCAACGTCGCTAGCTGGCTGACCGATGTCGGCAGCGCTTTGCCGGGCGCCACCGCAAGTAGCCAGCAGATTGCAGTAGGGGCGAACAATCTCGTGACGGTGACCGTATGTTGGAAGGCCCCCCAGGACAACACCCAGCACAACTTCACCACAACCGCGCAAATCCAGGGCTGAACCAGAGGTTCCGATGACGTATCCGAAATTCAAGCTTCCGACGCGACAGGCGGGTTTCAGCCTGGTGGACATCATGGTCGGCATGGTGGTGGGGCTGCTTACCGTACTGGTGATCATGCAGTCCTATACCGCTTTTGAAGGGCAAAAGCGGACCACCACCAGCAGCGTTGCCGCTCAGGAAAACGGCCTCGTCGCACTGCACACCCTGGAATCGGACATCCGCATGGCTGGAGCGGGTCTGATAACGAACGGTGCGCTAAGCTGCACCAAGGTCAACAAATACGTGAGTGGCGCGGTCACGTTGAACCAGTCTTTCGCCCCCGTGACCATCACTGACGGCGGCGCCACTGGTGCCCCCGACGCCATCGCAATCGCATACAGCGACTCGGCTTGCGCCGGCGGCCCGATGCGCCTGCAGGCCGCCATGCCCACCCCTTCCAACGTCATCACGGTAAACACCGCGAACTGCGTCAACAGTACCGCCGCCAGTCAGAACGCCTATCAGGGCGACATCGTATTGCTTTCAACCCCCGGCTCAGGTAACGCCTGCACCGTCATGCAGGCGACCGGCCAACCCCATACGCAGGCCAACGGCGTGAACATCCTGTCCAGTTCCGGCCAATCCAATTACGACCCCCCGGGCGGCTTCAACGGCACCTTGTTCCCTTTCGGCGGATATACCGTCAGCCCCCAGTCCTATGTGCAGGACATGGGCTCCCTGGTGAACAACCAGTATCAGGTGCTTTGCAATTCCTTGACGGTTTCAGACCTCAAGACCCAAGGCGCGCCTTCATGCACCTACAATCCGGTGACCTTCACCAATGCCACCGGACTCGTCAACAACGTGGTCAACATCCAGGCGCAGTATGGGATCGCCGCCGCCAACCCGCCCCACAGCCAGTCGGTGACATGCTGGGTTAACGCCACGGGGGCGGGTACCAACGCCTGCGACGCCGACGACTGGCAGACCCCGTCCGATGCGGACATTGCCCGGATCAAGGCGATACGGCTTGCCGTCGTGGTACGCAGCAGCCAGCCGGAAAAGCCTGTCAACGGTGTGTGCGCGGCCACCCCGTCCGCCGCGGCGCCGAACTACCCCAGTTCCTGGCCGGGTGGACCGGCGATTGACGTAACCACCCTGCCCAATTGGCAGTGCTACCGCTACAAGGTCTACCAAACCATCATACCTCTGCGCAACGTGCTATGGGCCAACCTATGAATATCCCGTCCGCCCCCGTCTTCCCAGGCCGGTGCCGACACACGCCTCGCGCGGGCCAGCAGGGCGTGGTTCTGTTCATTGCCCTGATCGCCCTGGTGGTTCTTACCCTGGCGGGCATCGCCCTGGTCCGTTCGGTTGACACGTCCAACGTCATTTCAGGCAACCTGGCCTTCAAGCAAAGCGCCCTGGAAAGCAGCGACATCGGGGTCGAGGCGGCTTTCAATGCGCTGCCCACGATCATCTCCACCAGCTTGGACCAGGACATCGCCGGACAGTACTTCGCCACGATCCAGCCGGTGGACAGCAACGGCGTGCCGACCACCATCAACTGGTCCAACGTCCCCTGCCGCGACACGGCAGGAAACGTCGTCACCTGCGGCAGTTCCAGCTACAGCGTGCAATATGTGATCGACCGGATGTGCAACGGCCCAACGCCGGTCACCAACGTGCAAGCCAGTTGCGTTACCGACGTTCCCCTTGGCGGCGGCAGCAAGAAAGCCGGCGCCGTGGTGTTTTCGTCGGCAACCGCCGTCTACTATCGGGTAACCGTGCGGGTGACGGGGCCGCGGAACACCGTCAGCATGGTTCAGGCCATGCTGACCCATTAGCTTTTAGATTGAGAAAATCCGACCGTCTGGCGTCGAACTTAGGAGCGAGCAAAATGAGAACCCATCGGTTTTGGCAAAAGGCGCTGGTCGGCGCGATGGTCTGCGGCATCATTCTCGGTCAAACCATAGAGGTGGCCGGCGCTGCGTCCACGGACATTTCCAATGTGCCGATGGCGGTGGAAAACACGGTGCCGCCGAATAT
>JAJZUU010000109.1 GCA_021848325.1 Pseudomonadota bacterium
CACCGATGGCGGGAAGAGGTGGATGCTGTCTCGGTCGATCGGAAGGAAGCGGGCCATAGTTGTCGAATGTGCAATGAACTGACTGATTTTACCGGATCAAAGGGGGTAAGTCCGACAGGCTGCTAGAAACGGCCGTTGACCGGGTTGGGGTGTGCGGTCTTGCGCCATAGCGCATTTTGTGGGAAAAAGTCGAGGTCGGCGCCACTCCTTGGGCCCCTCAAAAGGTACGTATTCCAATAAATCGCCCGTTTGACTCACGCACATTATGAATATGGCACGGCGGTCACTATTTCTTGTCTTCGGTTTGGCGCTTGTTGTCTTCGGTTGTCTTCATAAGTCGTGTTCGTCTTGTTCAAACAACGTTCGCGCTCACCGATGCCCTTTGTGCGCATCCCGAAAACCTTACGCAACGCTTACAGGTAACATTGTGTAACATATTGTCACAATTATATTTTTTTACTTTTTATCCTAAATTTTTGTATGATGACACCGATAACCTAACAGCCGGTTCCATCCGATTGGGTAGGCCAGGTGTCGTGGTTATTCATTTAAGGGCAACAACAACGGAGGTCCATCATGACGGTGAATAGTGTTTCTTTCGGTTCGAACCCGTACGTGCAAAACTCTCAACCCCAGTCAAGCATGTCGAGCGCGCTCAAACAGCGCAAGCAGGACTTCACTTCACTGGCGAGCGCTCTCAGTTCGGGGGATCTTCAAGGGGCTCAGCAGGCCTTTGCATCGCTGCAGCAGGATATTCAAGGCATCCAGCAGGCCAGAGGCGGGCAGGGGGTCGACCAGGACGGAGGCTCTAGCGGCAGCGGAACCAGGCAAAGCGGGCAAAATGGCGTGCAGGGCGTAGCCAGCATCCAGTCTCAATCTCAACAAGACCTCAGCGCGCTGGCAACCGCCCTGAGCTCGGGCGACCTGCAAGGGGCCCAGCAGGCCTTTGCATCGCTGCAACAGAATATGCAGGCCGTCCGCCAGGGCCATCATCACCACCACAATACGGGGAATTCCCAGACGGCTTCGGCAGTCGCGGGCAGTTCTTCCCAGGAGGTGGCCGCCAGCAGCGCCACCACCACCATTAACACAACGGCCTGATCTGGCCGAACGGGATTCTTGGATATCCTGTTCGGCCAGGAGCATGGGAAGCGGCTTACGGAAGCGGCAACGCAATTTTCTGATCCGTGCTGAACTGGTAGTCGCGGAACACGTGCTCTGCGCTCAAGACCTGGTAACTGCCATCCGCCAGGCGCGATGTGGTGTCCTTGAGGCGGTAGGTGTAATGCCCGCAGGTCCAGCAGTCGAAGTTGCGCATATGGGTACAGAGGCAGGTCTTGTCTTTCACCGATATCTTCTTCGCCGCCGGGTGGGCAGCCACCTCACGGTTGTAAGCGGTGACGTAGGCGCAATTGCCGGAGCCGTCGAGCAGATAGCCGAAGGCCTCGCAGTTGGGACGGATACCCGACCCGATCGCCGGGCTGTTTTTCAGCATACGCATCGGATAGCCGGTGGGCGAAATGGTGTTCACTTCGATGTCGTCCTCGCTCGCCTTGAAGTATTCCTGCATCACCTTTTCCGGCAGGCCGCTCTCGTGCGTTACGGTGAAGCGCGTCGCCACCTGCACCGCCGCGGCGCCGTTCTCCAGAAACGACACGGCATCGCTGCCGGTGAAAATGCCACCGGCCGGAATGAGGGGGATATCCAATTTTTCCGCTTGCAGGTATTGCTGAATCTCGGCCATGATGGTGCGCAGATCGTATTTCGCCCAATCCATGCTGAAACCGAGGTGGCCTCCGGCAAGAGGTCCTTCCACCACGACGTAGTCCGGCAGCCGGTTGAGCTTGGCGTTCTTGCGCAGGAACACCTGGAGCGCCCGCAGCGACGAGACGATGATGCCGAGCTTGGCGTCGCGAAAGCGCGGATGGTCCTCGATCAGCGCGAAGGAACCGAGATGCAGCCCCGCACTCAGCGTGATGCCATCGATACCGGCATCCAGCGCCGCGCTCAACCGCACCCGCAGCGTCTGCCGCGGTGCATTCATGGTGAGCTTTTCCATGCAGTTGATGAAGATCAGGCCGTCGCCGCGCTTGGCCTCCATGGCCCGGCCCACGTGCATCTGCGTCGCTTCCGCAAGTCGCCCCAGATCGAACAGCACATCGGATTTGTCCGGATTGGCGACGTTGTACTTGTACAACTTGAGCTTTTCCTTGACGAAGTGTGTCTTAAAGCGCCGATCGGTTACGGTCTGGATCATGGCGTCGGAGATGTGCCCGATTCCGCCCAGGCGTGCGGCCTCGAGCGCGAGCTCGGCCGTCGAGATATCCACTCCCATCCCGCCGATAATGATCGGCACCAGTTCCTGCTTGCCGAATCGAAGGCGGAAGTCATTCACACATTTCATTACTGTCCTTTATTTTTTCGGCCTGCCCTGATTTGCCTCCGGCCGGGTTGTTCAGCGGAATCGCTACGCGGGCACGCGGTGTAGTCGTTCCGCCTTATCCAGAGCGATTCTTTAAGACCGCGACACGTCTTGGCAGCAAGGCCGCTTATTCTACAAGAAGTCATTGACTTGCGGAGGGTGAAGAGTAATCGGACGGTTATGATCACGCGCCTACCCGGCGGGCGGCCCGCCATCACTCACCGGCCCCTCGAGTTCCCTCCACTTCCTGTACGGCGAAACGCCGGTTTCAGGATAATACGTTCACCGCCCACAAATGCCTAGCCCGCAAGTTTTAGGCGGCGGCCTAAACCGGGGATGGGAAAGTGGTATATGGCCGCGTGAAGCCGGGTGTTGAGACGGATCAGCGAGGAAGACCCGCCGACGCCAAAAGGACACAGCCCTGCCTGCGGGCGTCCTGAATCTGTCGGCTTCCCGTTTGTGCCAGGATTGGCCTCAAGGCCAGGCACAACGCCCCAGGCGACGATCCCCGTTTCGTCGCCGCCCGCCCGACGCGGACGCCGGGCTCGGAACGTTTCTCGGGGGCGGGGGACGTCGCCGCTTCGGCGAGTTGGTCTTCACCACGGGCGGAGAAAGGCGGGAAAGAACGGGTACGGCGGTTGCTATTGCGGCCGTTGCCAGGAATTCTCGTTGAGGACTACCTCGTATTTCGCCCATTTCGCGAACTCTTCGCGGGTGCAAACGGCGGAATTGCGCCTGCCCTTGCCCGCTATGATCTTGTAGATCACTCTGTCTTGGTCACCGCCGCCGGATTGGTCCACCAGTTGCCGCACCGCCCAGTTCTCGCCATACAGCCCGTTGCTGTAGCAGCGTCCCAATTCGATCTGGGACGGCTCAAGGAGGGCGTGGTGGGCGTGCGCGCTGGCCATCCGGTAGATGCTGACCAGGTCTTCCTCGGTCACGTCGATGAACGACCCCATTTGTTTGAGGGCGTATTCCAGGTCGTCGTGGGAGATCTCCGTTTCCTGGTCCGGCTTGGCGGCTTCCGTCGGCTGGGGATGGCTGCGGCGCGCCAGGCTGGCGGGATAGCGCCGCCAGAGAAAGGGATAGTTCACGAAAAATGCGATCAGGACGATGATCGTCACGTTCAACAGGACCGGGGTGAGCACGTAGTGGTATCCCAGGGCATGCACCCCGGGGCCGCCCACCACCGCGGCCAGGGCGGTTGCTCCGCCGGGCGGGTGGATGCAGCGCAGGTAATGCATGGCCGCGATGGCCGAAGCGACGGCCAGGGCGGCGGCCGGGAATTCGTAAGGAACGAGCTTGTAGCAGGTGACGCCGATGAAGGCGGAGATGACCTGCCCGCCGACGGTGGGCCAAGGCTGGGAGAGGGAGCCGTGGGGCACCGCGAACAGCAGCACGGCCGAGGCGCCCATGGAGGCGACGATAAGGACGTAGCTCCGGGTCCCCACGAAATCCGCGCTTACCCAGGTGACGGCCAGAATCCCCAAGAAACCGCCCAAGGCGGAAACGATGCGTTCCGTGTGGCTGACCGGGGTGAATTCGACCCCCAAGCAAGACAACACCCTTTGCAGCATGTTTTCCCCGCCCGCAAGTTGTTCTGGTTGACGTTATGGATTGAGCGGTCCGGCCGCTCGCGACGGTTTCTTCACCACCGCTCAAGCGGGCGCCGGCGTGAACGGATCGGCGTAGATGTCCTTCATGGAAGCGCCCGCCAGGAACGCCTTCTTTTTAGCAGTGTTCACCATCTCTGGGTTTCCGCACAGGAAGACGCGCCAGCCCGACAGCCGCGGATTTTCCGCCAAGGCCACGTCCAGCGCCCGCCCGGCGGCGTATCCCGGGCTCGCCGCCGGGCCCGACAGGCAGGGGGCGTAGGAGAAATTGGCATGCCGGGCGGCAAGCGCGCGCAGTTCGTCCAGCAGATACAGTCCCTCCGGCCCGCGGCTGCCGTGGTAGAGGCGAACCGGGCCGGCGTGCCCCTGCGCCAGGGCATCGCGCAGGATGCCGTACAAGGGCGCGAGCCCGGAGCCGGTTCCGACCAGCAGGAGGGGTTGTTCCGGCCGCCCTGCGGTGTAGAAGCAGTTGCCCGCTGGGCCGCTTAGTTGCACGGTCTGGCCCGGCGCCAGGGTGCGGTGCGCCCACCCGCTCACTTGACCGTCCGGCACCCGCCGCACATGAAGGTGCAAATGGGGGTCGCTTCCCGGCAGGCTGGCCAGGGAATAGCTGCGGCCGACGGTTTCGTCCCGCCAAAGGTTGATGAACTGCCCGGGCCGGTAGTCCAGGGGAGGATCGCATTCCAGTTCCAGCCGCACGATCTCCCCGTTGAGGGGGGTGATGGCGTGGACTAACGCAGAAATCCGGGTGGCGGCCGCGTCCGGCAGGGCCACCTCCAGGTCGTCGGTCGGGAAGCAGGAGCAGGCCAGGAAGTAGTTCTGCTCCTTGAGCGTCGGTTTAAGCCCCCGCTGCGCCTCTTCCGGGGGGCGGCCGCGCACGGCGCGCATGAGGCAAGTCTGGCAGACGCCGCTGCGGCATGAATGGGGGACGGGCACCCCTCCACCCGTCAGGCTGTCCAAGACGGATTCTTCGGCGCGGGAATCGAACGTTGCACCGTCGTAGATGAGCTTAGGCATGGGGGTACCCGTTATCTTCGGAGGTTAGCGGCCCAGTATGTCGTTGCGGGTGGTCTCGCACAGGGCCGCCACTTCGGCGACATGCTCTTCCGCCACGTTGAGTTCCCGCAAGGTGGCGGCAAGGTCTTCCACCACGGCGTCGAAGTGGGTGTTGTTCAGCCCCTTTGCCACCAGGCGGGCGTGCCCTTTGCGCAGGTCCTGGCCGGTGTAGCGGTTGGGACCGCCGAAGGCCATGGTCAGGAAGGCCTTCTGCTTGGCCGCCTGGCGCTCCATGTCCACGTCGTCGAAGAATGCATTGATGCGGTCGTCGCTCAGCACCTTGCGGTAGAAGATGTCGACGGCGGCGTCGACGGCGGCGTCGCCGCCAAGTTTTTGGTAAAGGCTTTGGGTCATGATCGGCTCCTTGCTTTAACTTCGATGAAGGTTAATTGGACTGTGTTATTAAAAGCGATCATGCCTGACGGCCACGCCGCAGCAAGGGCAGCGAGGAAGCCGGTTGGCGATCGCTCGTGCGACTGCGTGGCGAAGCGTTCTGATGGAGTTTGGTACGTG
>JAJZUU010000038.1 GCA_021848325.1 Pseudomonadota bacterium
CAAGATTGACATTGCCTTGGCCCAAGTGAAGCAAGCTCGGGACGATGGGGTGCCCGCCGGGATTGTTCTGGCCGATCCGGCGTATGGCGATAGCGCCATGTTCCGCGACAAACTGGCTGCCATGGGTTTGCGCTACGCGGTCGGCATCAGATCGGCCACCAGCGTGCGGGCGCCAGGCGTGGCGCCCTTGCCGCCCGAGCCCACGGCAGGCCGAGGTCGCCCCAGCAAGAACCTGCGCCGTGCTCCCGGTCACACACCGGTGTCGGTCAAGGCGCTGGCGATGGCATTGCCGGGCGAGGCCTACCAAACGGTGGCCTGGCGGGAAGGCACGAACGAAACACTGAGCTCGCGGTTTGCCGCAGTGCGCATCCGTACCGCCTACCGCGACTACTGGCAAAGCACCCAACGTCCCGAGGAGTGGTTGCTGATCGAGTGGCCGGAAGACGACGCGGAACCGCTGAAGTACTTCCTCTCGACCTTGCCTGCGGATACGCCGATTGAGAAACTGGTGTTCGTTACCAAGATGCGCTGGCGCATTGAGCGTGACTACCGGGAACTGAGGCAGGAGTTTGGCCTGGGCCAGTATGAAGGACGAAATTGGCGAGGGCTGCATCATCACGCTACCCTGTGCATTGCTGCCTACGCCTTCTTGTTGCATCAGCGCCTCACGCAGGGCAGTAAAAAAAACGCTGCTCGACCAAAAACGCCTGCCCTACCCGAAAATTACCAGCCTCGCGGCAGCGGGGCGAGCGCAACGACACGTGCCCGATTCGATTGCCACGCTTCGCTTTCTCATCGCCGCTCGTATCGCGCTTCGCTTGCATCGATGTCCATGCTGCGGATCGGTTAAACGTAATTTGTGACACAGTAAAATTAATGCTTAACAGGTCCTAAGGCCGGAACGGTTCTGCGGGCTGCCGTAGACAACGGCGCTGTTTCCGCCATTCGCCGCCTGACCGATTCGACTCGGCCACCGCCTTTTTGCTAAAATCACCCCCTTTTCAGTATACCGCCATGACCACTTGCCAGGCCGTTGCCGCAGACCCGCGTATTGCACGTGAGGTGGGGCGCCGGCGCACCTTCGCCATTATCTCCCACCCGGACGCGGGCAAGACCACGCTGACCGAGAAGCTCCTGCTGTTCGGCGGCGCCATCCAGTTGGCCGGCACGGTCAAGGCCCGCAAGAGCAGCCGCCATGCCACTTCGGATTGGATGGAGATCGAGAAGCAGAGGGGCATTTCGGTGGCCAGTTCGGTGATGCAGTTCGACTACCGGGACCATGTCGTCAACCTGCTGGACACCCCTGGACACCAGGATTTCTCCGAGGACACCTACCGGGTGCTCACCGCGGTGGATTCCGCCCTGATGGTGATCGACGCGGCCAAGGGGGTGGAGGAGCAGACCATCAAGCTGCTCAACGTGTGCCGCATGCGGCACACCCCCATCGTCACCTTCATGAACAAGCTGGACCGGGAGGTGCGGGACCCGGTGGAACTGCTGGACGAGGTGGAGTCGGTGCTGGGCATCCGCTGCGCGCCGGTGACCTGGCCGGTGGGGGCGGGCAAGAACTTCCGCGGCGTTTATCATTTGCTGCGGGACGAGATCCTGCTGTTCGAACCCGGGCGCGCGGAACAAAAGCAGGTCGTTGACGTGTTTCGGGGTGTGGACAACCCCGAACTCGGCCGCCTGTTCCCGGTGGAAATGGCGCAACTGCGCACCGAGGTGGAACTGGTGCGCGGCGCGTCCGACCCCTTCGATCTGGGGGAATTCCTGGCCGGGCGCCAGACCCCGGTCTTCTTCGGCTCAGCCATCAACAACTTCGGCGTGCGCGAGATACTGAACGCCCTGGTGGAATGGGCGCCGGCGCCGCTGCCCCGGGACGCCACCGTGCGCACGGTGGCCCCAACCGAGGCGCCGTTCACCGGCTTCGTGTTCAAGATCCAGGCCAACATGGACCCGGCCCACCGCGACCGCATCGCCTTCCTGCGGGTGTGCTCCGGGCGCTTCGAGCGCGGCATGAAGATCCGCCATTTGCGCCTGGGGCGGGACCTCAAGGTGGCCAGCGTCATCACCTTCATGGCGCACCAGCGGGAGCAGGTGGAGGAGGCCTACGCCGGGGACATCATCGGGCTGCACAACCATGGCAACGTCCAGATCGGCGACAGCTTCAGCGAAGGGGAGGCGCTGCAGTTCACCGGTATCCCCTATTTCGCCCCGGAGCTGTTCCGCACGGTGCGCATCCGCAATCCCCTCAAGGTCAAGCAATTGCACAAGGGGCTGCAGCAACTGGGGGAAGAGGGGGCGGTCCAGGTGTTCCGGCCGGTCGTCGGCGGCGACCTGATCCTGGGGGCGGTGGGCGTGCTGCAGTTCGAGGTGGTGGCCCATCGGCTGCACGCGGAATACGGAGTGGACGCCCTGTTCGAGGGCAGCAGCATCCACAGCGCGCGCTGGGTGAGCAGCGACGACCCGCGCCAGTTGACGGAGTTCGAAAAGGCGTTGGCCGGCCACGTGGCCCGCGACGCGGGGGGGAATTTGGCCTATCTGGCCACCTCCGGGGTCAACCTCGGTCTGACCCGGGAGCGCTGGCCCGCCATCCGGTTTCACGCCACCCGCGAACACGCCTTGAAGCCGGTTTGATCTCCCTGGTGCGCCCGGGGTTTTTGCCCGGGCCGGGCCGGGTTAAGATGCAGCTTTCCCAAAACCGCCGAGTCACAGCGATGTTGAACCCATCCCCGGTGTCTGCGCCGGCCTCCATGAAGGAAACGGCAGCGTCCTTCACCGTGGTGTTGATCAACCCCTACGAACTGGGGCGGCAGCCGTTCGCCCTGGCCCAGACGGCGGCTTGGCTGAAGGGGGACGGCTTCCGGGTGGTGTGCCTCGACCTCTCTCTGCAGAAGCTGGACCCCTCGGCTCTGGCCGGGGCCGGCTTGGTGGCGCTGTACGTGGGCATGCACACCGCCACCCGCATCGCCCTGGAGGCCCTGCCGCGGGTTCGGGAGCTGGCTCCGGCGGCCCACCTGTGCTGCTACGGCCTGTATGCCCCGATGAACCGGGATCTATTGCGGGAGCGCGGCGTCGGCACGGTGCTGGGCGGGGAATACGAACCCGCCCTGCTGCGCCTGGCGCAAGGACTGCGGCAGGGAGAACAGCCGGCCGCCCAGACGGAGCCGGTGATCAGCCTGGCCAAGGTCGGCTTTCTTACGCCGGACCGTTCCGGCCTGCCGGACCTGGCCCGCTACGCCCGGCTGCTGTTGCCCGGGGGCGACGAAAAGGTAGTGGGCTTCGCCGAGGGCAGCCGCGGCTGCAAGCACCTGTGCCGCCATTGCCCGGTGGTGCCGGTGTATCAGGGCCGGTTCCGGGTGGTGCCGGCGGAGGTGGTGCTGGAGGATATCGCCCAGCAGGTCGCACGGGGTGCCGAACACATCTCCTTCGGCGACCCGGACTTCCTCAACGGCCCGTCCCATGCCCTCAGGCTGGTGCGTCAACTGCATGCCCGGTTTCCCCGCATTACCTACGATGCCACCATCAAGATCGAGCACCTGCTGGCCCGGGCCGACCTGCTGCCTGAACTCAAGGCGACCGGCTGCCTGTTCGTCACCTCGGCGGCGGAGTCCCTGGACGACACCATCCTGGCGCACCTGGACAAGGGACATGCCCGGGCCGACTTCGAGCGGGCGCTGGGCCTGTGCCGGCAGGCGGGCATCCCCCTCGCTCCCACCTTCGTGCCCTTTACCCCCTGGACCACCCTGGACGGGTATCTCGATCTGCTGCGGGGCCTGGCCGAACTGGACCTGGTGGAAAGCGTCCCCCCGATACAACTCACCATCCGCCTGCTGATACCCCAGGGTTCCTGGCTGCTCCGGCTGCCCGGCTTCCGGGAACTGCTGCAGGGGTTCGACCGCAAGCTGCTGGGCTACCCGTGGCACCATCCCGATCCCCGGGTGGACCGGCTGCAGGAGGCGCTGCAGTCGTGGCTGGCCGAGGCCGAGGGCAGGGGGGCGGCACGCCGCCCCATGTTCGAGGCCATGTGGGAGATGGCCCACCAGGCGGCGGGCCGCCCGCTCCCCCCGTTGCCCGGGCAGGGCCATGGCCAGCCCATGCCGCGCCTTTCCGAGCCTTGGTACTGCTGCGCCGAGCCCACCGGCGAACAGTTGCAGAGTTTTTGAGTGGATGCGATGAAACGCGTATTGCTGCTGCTGCCCGCCGCCGGTTACCGCAACGAGGATTTCCTGGCGGCTGCGCGCAAGCTGGAGGTGGAGGTGATCGCCGCCGCCAATCATTGCCGCAGGCTGGCGCCCCTGTGGGGGCTGGCCCCCCTGCTGGCGGCGCCGTTCGACTGTCCCGACGTTGCCGCCGAAATCCTGCTGGACCAGTTGCCCGCCAAGCCGGACGCGGTGCTGGCGCTGGAAGACACGGGGCTGGAACTGGCCGCCTTGCTGCGGGAACAGATGGGCCTGCCGGGCAATCCCCTGTCCGCCGTGCGTCCGTTGCGGGACAAGCTGGCGTTCCGCCAACTGCTGCGGCAGGGGGGGCTCAACTGCCCGGCGTTTTTCCATCTGGCGGGGGATGCCGACCCCTCCGGCCTGCTGCAACGGATCCGGCTGCCGGCGGTGGTCAAGGCGCGCCGCCTGTCCAGCAGCCGCGGGGTGATCCGGGCGGACGACGGGCCGGGCCTGGTTGCCGCCGTCAGCCGCGTCCGGCGCATTCAGGAGGAGGCGGACCGGGATGGCCGGGCGCTGGGACTGGTGGTGGAGGAATTCATTCCGGGGGCGGAGTACGCCCTGGAGGGCATGCTGCAGGAAGGCCGGCTGCGGGCGCTGGCCCTGTTCGACAAGCCCGACCCTCTGGACGGCCCCTATTTCGAAGAGACGCTGTACGTCACCCCGTCCCGCCTGGCCCCCGGCGTCCAGGAGGAGATCCGCCGCACGGTGCAGCGGGCGTGCGCCCTGGCCGGCCTGACGGAGGGGCCGGTGCATGCGGAGATGCGCGTCAACCGAGATGGCGTGTGGCTGCTGGAGGTGGCGGCCCGCTCCATCGGCGGCCTGTGCGCCAGGACCCTGCGGCATGCCCTGGGGATGAGCCTGGAGGAGCTGATCCTGCGCCAGGCACTGGGTTTGCCCCCGCCCCCGCCGCAGCCCGACGCCCGGGGCGCGGCCGGGGTAATGATGCTCCCCATTCCGCGGCACGGCATCTATCAGGGGGTGCGCAACCTGGAGGCGGCCCTGGCGGTGCCCGGGGTGAGCGATATCCGCATCACGGCGGAACGCGGCCAGATCGTCGCCCCGCCGCCGGACGGGGCGAGCTACCTGGGTTTCGTGTTCTCCCGCGGGGACAGCCCCGGGCAGGCGGAAATGGCCCTGCGCCTGGCGCACCGGCTGATGGATTTCGACATCGCGCCTGCGGCGGTCCTGACCGCCCGCTAAGGGGCGCCGGCTATCGCCCGTGGAGCAGGGCGCCCAATTCGTCGATCACCTCCACCCAGTCTGAATCCGCCTCCCATGCCTCCTTGAGAAACGCTGCCTGGGCCGGCGACCAGAAGGGTTCGTCCCAGATCGGGCCGCCTCCGGGCGGCGCATTGTGGGATGCAACGAAGTCCTCGACCGACTTGTCGTCGTCGGGCAGGCCCAACTGCCGGAACAGGCCGCTAAGGCTTTTCGGGCTAATATCCATCCTTGTCCCCGGCTTGCGAACCAGCGGGCTGCCGAACACCGCGCCCAGGTGACGGGGATTGTCCTCCGTCGGCAGCCGCACATTCCTTAGCCTCGCACCACATGGCGTTGATTACCGCCAGCAGCACAGCCATGGCGACGCCCAGAATCCACGCTAAATACCACACCCTGTTCTTTCTCCTTTGCGCTTCAGTGCGGACACCCGCGCAGTAACCGCCGGGCAAAACCGCGTTGTCAATAAGTCGAGTTGCTGTTGGCCTCGATGTACTCCGTCGTCACTTTGCCCGCCATGACCTTGTAGGCCCAACTGGTGTAGAGCACGATCAGCGGCACGAAAATCACCACCGCGCCAAACATCAGGCCCAGGGTAAGTTGGCTGGAAGTGCTGTCCCATACCGTAAGACTGCTGCGGGGATCGCTGCTGGAAGGCATGACGAAAGGAAACATGGACACCCCGGCAGTACCGATGACGCCCAGGACAGCAAGGGACGACGAAACAAAGGCCGACAGCGGACGCCTGAGATAGGCAAACAATATTCCCAGCACCCCGCCGGCATAGGCAAGCGCCGGCACCAGTTTAGTCCATGGATAGAACTGGTAGTTGCGCAGCCAGGCCCCGGCCTCTACGCTTACCATCTTGGCGAGAGGATTAGGAAGCCCATCGGGCGACGCCCCGGAGGTAATGGCGTAGCCCTTCATGTGGCTCACCCATATGCCTGCCAGGGAAAAGCTCACCAGCAGCAGGACACCGAACGCCAGCGCCGCCTTGCGGGCCCTTTGGTAGATCGCCCCTTCGGTGCGCACCATCAGATAGTTGGCCCCTTGGAAGGTGAGCAAGGAAAGACTTACCAGCCCGGCCAGCAACGCAAAGGGGCTGAGCAGTTGCCAGAAGGTACCGCTATAGCTGGAACGCAGGCTGTCGTCAAAATGGAAAGGCACCCCCAGTAGCAGATTGCCGAAAGCGACGCCGAATATGATCGGCGGCACCGCCCCGCCGATGAACAAACCGAGATCCCAGCCCTTGCGCCACAGCGGGCGATCGATCTTGCTTCGGTAATCGAACCCGACCGGGCGGAAAAACATCGCCCACAACACCGCCAGCATCGCCCAGTAGAATCCGGAAAACGCGGTGGCGTATACCAGCGGCCAGGCAGCAAAGATAGCGCCGCCGCCGGTAATGAACCACACCTGGTTGCCGTCCCAGTGGGGGCCAACGGTGTTGATGATCGCCCGGCGTTCGAGGTCGGTCCTGCCGACAAACGGAAGCAAGGTGCCTACCCCCATGTCGTGCCCGTCCATGATGGCGAATCCCATCAACAGCACGCCGATCACCAGCCACCAGATGAATTTCAATGTCTCGTAGTCGAACATCTTCGGGTCTCCGCGGGTTACGTTCCGGACGGTTCATTGGCGTAGCGCCCGGTTCCCAGGCTGCCCGGCCCCTGGCGCGCATACTTCACCATCAGGTACATCTCCGCGATGAGCAAGCCGGTGTAGAACAGCACGAAACCGGCAATGGACCAATGAAGACTTTCCGTACTCAGCGAGGAAACGGACAACTGGGTGGGCAGCACCCCATAGATGCTCCATGGCTGACGCCCGTATTCCGATACCACCCAGCCGAACTCTGCCGCCACCCACGGCAGAGGGATGAACCACAAGGCCCACTTCAGCAGCCAACGCTTGTGCATAAAGTTTCCCTTCGCCGAATAATAGAATGCCAGCGCGAACAGCGCCAGGAACGAGAAGCCCAGCCCCACCATAATGCGGAATGACCAGAACAAGGGTGCAACCCGAGGAACCGTATCGTCCACCGCCTGCTGGATCATTTGCGGCGTGGCCCGGCTCACATCCGAAGTATATTTTTTGAGCAGCAGCCCGAAGCCAAGATCCTGCTGATGGTCCCGGAACAATTCCCGAGCCTGTGCGTCCTGCGGGTCCCGGCGTAGCCGCTCCAGGGCGGTCAACGCGATGATGCCGTTTTCGATGCGGCGGCGATTCTTCTCCTTGATCTCGGCAATGCCCGGGATGGTCTTGGTGACGGAGCGAGTGCCGATCAGGCCCATCAGGTAAGGAATCTGGACATCGTACCGGTTGCTCTCGGTCTCTTGGTCCGGCAGGGCGATCAGGTTGAGGGCGGCCGGGGCAGGCTCGGTATGCCACATGGCCTCGATGGCGGCCAGTTTGGATTGCTGCGATTCCGTCACGGTATAACCGGACTCGTCCCCCAGCACGATCACCGACAGCGACGCAGCCAAGCCGAACGCCGCGGCGATCCGGAAAGACCGCCTGGCAAATTCGGTGTCGCGGTTCTTCAGTAGATAATAGGAACTGATTCCCAGCACGAACAGAGCGCCGGTGACATAGCCGGCGCTCACGGTGTGCACAACTTTGGCCTGGGCCGTGGGATTAAACACCACCGTCCAGAAATTGGTGAGTTCCATGCGCATGGTGTGGTAGTTGAAATGCGCCCCTACCGGGTCCTGCATCCAAGCATTGGCAATCAGTATCCACAAGGCGGAAAGGTTGGAGCCGACCGCCATCAACAGGGTAACCAAGAGGTGTTTGCCCTTGGACAAGCGACCCCAACCGAAAAAAAACAGGCCGATAAAGGTGGATTCCAGAAAAAAAGCCATCAGCCCCTCGATCGCCAGCGGTGCCCCGAAGACATCCCCCACGTACTGGGAATAATAGGCCCAGTTGGTGCCGAACTGGAATTCCATGGTGATGCCGGTGGTGACTCCCAGGGCAAAATTGATGCCGAAAAGCTTGCCCCAGAATTTCACCATATCCTTGTAGATCTGACGCCCGGTCAGTACATAGGTCGCCTCCATGATTACCAGGATAAAGGACAGACCCAGGGTGAGGGGTACGAACAGGAAATGGTAGAGGGCGGTTATGGCAAACTGCAGGCGGGACAAATCCACCAGTTGGCTGGAAATCATGGACTACTCCTTAGAGGGGGCCGGAACGGACGAAACGTCGCCAAGCACGACACGCCCCAGGTTATCGGAAGCGAGCCGTCCCTCCACGGGATGCCGGAAAAAAGTGAACCACAACCCGAGAATAAATGCCAATTTGAACAGCAGCACGAGGGAAATCTCCCGAGCCAGGGGGTTTCTCCACAATCTTCTCACGGCGTCTCCTACCGCAGGTGGACCATTTGTCGCATCCGGTGTGACTCCTGCGCCCCGAGAAGGTTCTGAAATTTTTTCGGGCGGCATGGCCCACGCGCCGATCCCAAGCAATTTCAAGCCGGTTATGGTATCTTTTAAGCCTGCCAGTGAGGTTCCGTCGCCGGGGGGCGCGTTGAAAAGATTTTGGCCACCGTTCCTGCTGTTTTTCGCGTTGCCGGTCGCGGTCGCGCTATGGTTTATGGGCGCCTTCAACGGCCCCCGCGTCGCACAGGCGCAGCGCGGCCCTTACGATTATGCCTATCTTGCTCTCAGCGGCGATTATTCCAACCTGCTGGCCAAGCAGGACGAGGTCTACCGGGCATTGCAGGCCCAGGGCATTACCCCGGGCGCCCCGGTGGCGCTGCTGCTGAAAGACCCGCGCAGCACCCCCAAGCGGGACCTGTTTTCCAGGGCGGGCTTTCTGGTGGAACCCGGGGTGCGGCTGCGGGAGCCCTTGCGCCGGGGGCGGATTCCGCCGCGGCGGGTGGTGCTGGTAACGGTGAAAGCGAATCCCTACCTTGCTCCGGGAAAGGCCTACAAGGCGCTGCTCGACTATTTGCAGGCGCACAACATGAAGCTCACCCTGCCCACCTTTGAAATTTACCGGGAGGGTGTGCTGACGGTGGAAATGGATACGTGAAGAGGTCTAGATGAGCTTGCTTTCGCTCCTGGTGGCGCTCCTGGCGGAACACTTCTATCCCCTCAACTACCGCATCCAGATCTTCGATGTGTATGTCCGCTATGCCCATTTCCTGGAGGGTCAGTTCAACGCCGGGCAGCGCCGGCACGGCGTGCTGGCCTGGCTGCTGGGGGTGCTGCCCGTGCTGGCAGTGGCCGGCGCCGTGTATTGGGCGGCATACCGTTTGAATCCGGTGCTGGCCCTGTTGTGGAACGCCGCTGTGCTGTACGCGGTGATGGGATTCAAGTATTTCAGCAATGCCAGCCTGGGTATCGCCGATGCCCTCAAGGGCCGCGACCTGAATCTGGCCAGGGACCTGCTGGGCAAGTGGCGCCCGGGCGGTACCGCAGAACTGGAGGCGACCGAGGTGGCGCGGCTCGGCATAGAGCAGTCGTTCAACTGTGCCCACCGGCAGATGTTCGGCGTGATCGCCTGGTTCGTGCTGCTTAGCCCGTTCGGCCCGGTCGGCGCGGTGCTGTATCGCGCCTGCTCCATCCTCGCGCGCAAGTGGGGCGGGCTGGATGCCCAGGAATCGGGCGAATTCGGCACCTTCGCGGTGCGGGTGTTCGACTGGCTGGACTGGGTGCCGGTGCGCTTGACCGCCGCGAGCTTCGCGGTGATGGGGGACTTCGAGGACGCCGTCTACTGCTGGCGCACCCAGGCATCCGGTTGGATCGACAAGGCGGAGGGCGTCATCCTTTCCAGCGGGGCCGGCGCCCTGGGGATCCGGCTGGGGGAGGCGGTGCATCAGGATGGCGTGGTCCGGTTCCGCCCGGAACTCGGACTGGGGGACGCGGCCGACGCCGACTACATGCAAAGCGCCATCAGCCTCATATGGCGTGCGCTGGCGCTGTGGCTGGTGATCCTGCTGATGCTCCATCTGGCGAAGTGGGCGGGGGGCTGAGCCAGGGCCGCTGAAGCGCCTGGCTTATTCCCACCTCACCCGCTTCAGGTCCCACACCTGTTCCGCGTAGTCCCGGATGCTGCGGTCGCTGGAGAATTTCCCCATGCTGGCCACGTTGAGTATGCTCCTGCGCACCCATTCGTCGCTGTTCCGGTACAACTCGTCCACCCTTTCCTGGCAGGCCGCGTAGGGGGCGTAATCGGCCAGCAGCAGGTAGCGGTCGCCCTGCACGGT
Organism: Pseudomonadota bacterium; assembly: GCA_021848325.1. Lineage (GTDB taxonomy): Bacteria > Pseudomonadota > Gammaproteobacteria > Burkholderiales > JAJZUU01 > JAJZUU01. The sequence goes on from JAJZUU010000038.1 coordinate 10,663, forward strand.
GAGGCTGTCCATCAGCGGCTGGAAACGGCCGGGCTCTTCGGGCGAGAAGAAGCCAGAGGCGATCATGCCCAGCGCTTCCCGCAGTTCGGCATCGGCATGGTAGACGTTCCAGGGGTTGTATCCCCGCTGGCGCAGTTCCGAGACCTGCGCCGTGGTGTGGCCGAAGATGAAGATGTTGTCTTCGCCCACCTCGTCGCGGATCTCGATATTGGCGCCGTCCAGGGTGCCGATGGTAAGGGCGCCGTTGAGGGCGAGCTTCATGTTGCTGGTGCCCGAGGCCTCGGTGCCCGCGGTGGAGATCTGCTGGGACAGGTCGGCGGCGGGGATGATGTCCAGCGCGGTGGTGACATCGTAATTGGGGATGAACACCACTTTCAGCAGGTCGTGCACCGCCGGGTCGTTGTTGATGATGTCCGCCACGTCGTTGATCAGCTTGATGATCAGCTTGGCCAGCACGTAGCCCGGGGCCGCCTTGCCGGCGAAGATCACGGTGCGCGCCACGGCCCCGGCGTCCGCGCCGCGGCGCAGGCGGTTGTAGCGGGTGACCACGTGCAGCAGGTTGAGCAACTGCCGCTTGTATTCGTGGATGCGTTTCACCTGGACGTCGAACATGGATCGCGGGTTTACCGCCAGCCCCAGGTGCTTTTGAATCAGTTGCGCCAGCCGCTCCTTGTTGGCCTGCTTGACCGCCATGAAGGCTTGCCGGAATTCGGCGTCCCGGGCGAACGGCGCTAGCCTCTTGAGTTGGGCAAGGTCATTCGCCCAGCCATGCCCGATGCGCGAGGAGATCAGCCCGGCCAGTCCGGGGTTGGCCTGGTTCAGCCACAGCCGCGGCGTGATGCCATTGGTGAGATTGATGATCCGGCCCGGGAAAAAGCGGTCGAAATCGGCAAAGATGGTGGTCTTCATCAGCTCGCTGTGGATCCGGGCCACCCCGTTCACCTTGTGGCTGCCGACGATGGCCAGGTGCGCCATGCGCACCCGCTTCTCTCCCTCCTCCTCGATCAGCGACAGGCGCTTCATCAGGTCCACGTCGCCTGGGTGACGGTGCACCACGTCCTTGAGAAAACGATGGTTGATCTCGTAGATGATCTGCAGATGGCGCGGCAGAAGCTTCTCGAACAGGGGCACCGGCCAGGTTTCCAGGGCCTCCGGCAGCAGGGTGTGGTTGGTGTAGGAGAAGGTGCGCACCGCGATGTCCCATGCCTTGTCCCAGGGCAGATGGTGGCTATCCATTAGTACGCGCATCAGTTCCGGGATGGCGATGGACGGGTGGGTGTCGTTGAGCTGGATGGCGACCTTGTCGGGCAGTTCGTCGAGCGAATGGTGGTGCTTCTGGAAGCGGTAGAGGATGTCCTGGATGGAGGCGCTCACGAAGAAATACTGCTGCTTCAGCCTCAGTTCCCGCCCCATGGCCGTGGTGTCGTCCGGGTACAGGACCTTGGACAGGTTTTCGGAATCGTTCTTCTCCTCCACCGCCTTGATGTAGTTGCCCTCGTTGAAGTACTTCAGTTCGAAGTCCCGGGTCGCCTTGGCCGCCCACAGGCGCATGTTGTTGACGGTGTTGGTGTTGTAGCCGGGGACGGGGGTGTCGAACGCCATCGCCATCACGTCGTCGGTGTCCAGCCAATGATGCTGAAGAACACCGTGCTCGTCCCGGTATTCCACCACCCTGCCCTCGAACTTGACCGGGAACAGCACCTCCGGACGCGGGAACTCCCACGGGTTGCCGTAACGCAGCCAGTTGTCCGGGTGCTCCACCTGGTAGCCGTCCTCGATCTTCTGGTGGAACATGCCGTATTCGTAGCGGATGCCGTAGCCGTACCCCGGCAGGCTCATGGTGGCCATGGAGTCGAGGAAACAGGCGGCCAGCCGGCCTAGCCCCCCGTTGCCCAGGGCGGCGTCGCTTTCCACCTCGCGCACCTGCTCCAGGTCGGTCCCCAGTTCGCCCAGGGCCTGGCGGCACTCGTCGAGGAAGCCCATGTTGGACAGGCTGTTCACCAGCATCCGGCCGATCAGGAATTCCAGGGACAGGTAGTAGACGCGCTTGGCATCCTCCCGGTAGTGGCTGCGCATGGTCTGCATCCAGCGCTCGATCAGCCGGTCGCGCACGGTGTAGGCGGAGGCGTAGAACCAGTCGCGGTCGGTCGCGGTCTGGGGGTCCTTGGCGATGGTATATGTCAGGTTGTTGGAGAGGGAGTGCTTGAGGGAGGGCACGTCCAGCCCCAGGTAGTCGTGGTGGAAGCGGCTGGCAGTCGGTTTTTTCGGCATTTCTGCTCCTGTCAAGAACGGCGGCACGGTGCTGCCGGGTTGAACCTGAACCAAGCAACCCCTCTTGTTTACAACATTTCCGGAGCCGAGTAAATACTACGCCCGGTCTGTAAGGACACCAATCGCGGAGGGTGCCGAGAAGCCGGCGCATCGTCGGGATCGGAAAATTTTCCACCGCCGCCAGCGGCTCGGTCTCAGGCGGTCTTGGCGCCGATCAGTCTCAGGTATGCAGCCAGCCTGCGCCCGTTTATCCTGCCCTCGGTCGCCGCCTGCCGCACCGCGCAGCCGGGCTCCGAGACGTGCCTGCAATTGCTGAATTTGCAGCGGCCGAGATAGGGGCGGAACTCGACAAAGGCGTGGTCGATCTCGTCCGGGCGCAAATGGTGCAAGCCGAATTCCTGCAGGCCGGGCGAGTCGATGATATGGCTCTCCCGGTCCAGGTGGTAGAGCCGGGTGTAGGTGGTGGTATGCCGTCCCGAATCCAGGGCCTGGGAGAACTCCCTGGTCTCGGCTGCGGCCTCGGGCAGCAGGGCGTTGATGATGCTGGACTTGCCCATGCCGGATTGGCCCACCAGAACGCTGGTGTGCCCTTCGAGGTGGGGGCGCAGGGGGCCGACGTCGCGCTTTGCCGACAGTTCCACCAGCGGATAGCCGAGTCCGCGGTATAAGCGCAGTTGTTCGCGGGCCTGTTCGGTTTCCTCCGTCAGGTCGCACTTGTTGAGTACGATGAGCGCCCGGATGTGGGTGGACTCGGCGGCGATCAGGCAGCGGTTCAGGAGGTCCTCGTAGAAGCTGGGCACCGCGGCGAGCACGACTACCACCTGCGTCACGTTGGCGGCGATAACCTTGGTGCGGAACGGGTCGGAGCGATACAGCAGCGAGGTGCGCGCAACGACGTGCTCGATCACTCCCTGGCCGGGGCCGGTCAGTTTGAGTCCGACGCGGTCGCCGCAGGCGATGCCTCTTTTCTTGCCGCTGCTGACGCAGTCCAGGACAGCGCCGTCGGCGAGTTCCACCAGAAAGCGCCGGCCGAAGGCCGCCACTACCCGGCCCTGCTGTCCTTGCGCCAACGGTTTCCCGGGACGGTCCGTCCGCTTGCCGTTTCCCATGACCGTCCTATCCGACATAGGCGGCCTTGCTCTGCCGTCCCGCCATCCGGAAGGGCGCTATTTTTCCCTATCCTTCACTTCGAGGGAGAGCGCGATAATGCCGCGTTTGAGCACGTGGGATATCTTTGCGTAGTCTCCGTGCAGCAGCGTCACCGCGGCCCCGCGGTCGCCGCTGTCCACATGCCGCACCACGTTGGCGGCGATCTGGTGAAAACGCGCATGTTCGGCCCGTACCTGCGCATACTGGGGAGTGTCCTGAAACAGTTTGCCATCGCCGTAAATCCACTTGCCCATCTGGCACTGGTCGTCCCGGGCGATTACGGCGGGATCCAGCTTTTCCGCGCTTCTTCCCTCGATGTGGGCGAGCAGCCTCTCTTTCCACCGAACGTGGGCGTTGATGATTTCGAGAAAATTCATCGCGATACTCTTCCCTGAAATGTAAATAGTTATTGTTGTCGTCGGACGGTGCCGCGGCAGCCCGGGCTCAGCGCTGTTTCAGATGCCGAACAATGCGTAGATCTTTGCCGCGCAAATAAAATCGTTTTGCGACAGCCCCTTGATTGCGTGGGTGGCGTAACGCACCCGGCACCGGCTGTAGATCGGGTTGGTGGTCTTCCCGCCGCGATACCCTGGCGACGGCGTTCACGAAGGCCGTGGTCCACTCCTACTTGAAGTGGTAGTAGCGCAGGTTGAGGTAAGCCGCCACGTGCATCTCCTCTTCCGGGTACCAGTTCGCCCCCGCGTTGGTGTTGCAGGTGCGGATGCGGGACAGGAGCTGTTCCGGGGTCCTGACCTTGCGGTCCGGGCGCGTGTATATCTTGGAGCCGTCGCCGCCGAACATGGAGCGATGGCAGGCGACGCAGGATTTTTCCGCCAGTGCCTCGCCTTTGCCCGGAACGCCCTTGGCGAACGGGTCGGCGTGGGCAGCGATGGCGGCGGCAAATAAAGACAGGCACGCGAGCCATGTCGCGGCGGCGAGACGGGATTTCCTGTTGGCCGTATTCATGGAAGTCTCCTTAAGGAACCGAAAATAGACTCAACCATTATGCATCGCGTTGCGCAATTGTGCTATGCGCTGGGCGGCGGGGGGGTGCGAATCGTAGACCGCAGAATGCAGCGGGTCCGGCGTCAGGGTCGAGGCGTTGTCCCGGTACAGCTTGACCAGGGCCTGTATCAGGTGCCGCGCGCTGGACTGCTGCGCGGCGTAGCGGTCCGCCTCGAACTCGTGCTTGCGCGAGTACAGGCTGGCCAGCGGCTGCAGCAGGAAGCCGAACACCGGGATCACCAGGAAGAACAAAATCAGTGCCATGGCCGTGCCCTGGCTGGTGACGTTGAGGCCCTGGTAGAACCACGACTTGTCCATCAGCCAGGCGAGCAGCCGCAGGAACAGCAGGCTCACCACGAACATCCAGGCGAGCCTCTTGTACACGTGATGCCGCTTGAAATGGCCGAGTTCATGGGCCAGTACCGCCTCGATCTCGTTGTCGTCCAGTTGGGCCAGCAGGGTGTCGAAAAAGACGATGCGCTTGCCCTTGCCGAAGCCGGTAAAATAGGCGTTTCCGTGACCGCTTCGCTTGGAGCCGTCCATCACGAACAGCCCCTCCGCCCTGAAGCCGCATTTTTGCAGAAACTGCTCGATGCGGGATTTGAGGGCGGCGTTGCCCAGCGGCGTGAACTTGTTGAACAGCGGCGCGATGAAGCTCGGGTAGAGCGCCAGCACCAGCAGATTGAACGTCATCCAGGTGAGCCAGACGTAGAGCCACCAATCCGGTCCCGCTTCCGCCATCAGCCACAGCACGCTGAGCAGCAGCGGGACGCCGAACAGCAGGGCAAGCAGCGTTTGCTTGAGCAGGTCCGCCACGAACAGGGTGGGGGTCGCCTTGTTGAACCCGAACCGCGCCTCGATGACAAAGGTACGATAGACGTTGAGAGGAATCTCCAGGAGGCTGGCGATCAGCACCACGCCGAGGATCAGCGCCGTCCCGCGCCACAGCCCCGGGGCCAGCAGGGCGCCCAGGCGGTCGTCCAGGGCCTGCAACCCGCCGCCCAGGGTAAAGGCCAGCAGCACCCCGGCGTCGAGCAGGATATGGACGATCTCCAGCCGCGTCTTGGCGCGGTTGTAATCGGCCGCCTTCTGATGAGAGGCGAGGCTCACCTGGCCGCTGAATTCCGCCGGCACCAGGCCGCGCTGCGCCGCCACGTGCCGGATTTGCCGCAGCGCCAGCCACAGCTTGGCCGAGGTGGCGAGGGTCAGTGCGGCAAGAAATACGAAGGTGAAAGTGTGCATGCTACCCTGGTGCGCCGGGATGACGATAATTGGACGGATGTGACACAATACAAGTTTTAGACCCGAGCAAGGCGTAATTATGGCACAAGACGGCACCCGCCTCATCTGGATCGACATGGAGATGAGCGGCTTGAATCCGGAGGACAACCGGATACTGGAGGTGGCGCTGGTGGTCACCGACGCACAACTGGAAAAGGTCGCCGAGGCCCCGGTGCTGGTGGTCCACCAGGCGGATACGGTACTGGACGGGATGGATGCGTGGAACAAGGGTACCCACGCCAAGAGCGGGCTGATCGAGCGGGTGAAGGCCTCCCCTCTGGGCGAGGCCGAGGTGGAAGCGCGGATGATCGCCTTCCTGCAGCAGCACGTCCCGGCCAAGGCATCCCCCATGTGCGGGAACTCCATCTGTCAGGACCGACGTTTCCTGGCTCGCCACATGCCGCAGTTGGAGGCCTATTTCCACTATCGCAACCTGGATGTGAGCACCCTGAAGGAACTGGCCAAACGCTGGAAGCCGGACTTGCTCAACGGCTTCGTCAAGGAAAACAAGCATGAGGCGCTGGCCGACATCTATGAGTCCATCGGTGAAATGAAATATTACCGGGAGCATTTCATCAAGGCATGAGCGTTCCCGATTGCCGCGCCCCGGAGCGGGGCGCGTTTCCGGCGGCGGCTATCGGCGAAGTGCGCGCCATTTCGAATCTTATGCCGGTCTACAGGCGGCATGGCACGGATATTGCGGGAAATCACCCAGTCCGAGCCAAACTTTAAGAGATTTGCAGGAGCAGAATCGTTATGAAGCAGGGAACACCCTACACGGTCGAAGTCAACCCGAGGATGCCGAAGAGGCTGATGCGGCTGGAAGAGCTCGCCGGCAACCTGTGGTACGGCTGGAACCGGCCTTGTCGCACCTTGTTTGCGCGCCTGCACCCCGGTTTGTGGCATGCGGTGGGCAACAACCCGAAGGCGTTCCTGAAACGGGTGGATGAGGATCGACTGCTGGACGCCGCGGAGGACCAGGTGTTCCTGGCCAATTTCAACCGCGTCCTGTCGGCCTACGACACCTATCACAGCGAGCCCATGCGCTCCACTGCCGCGGCGCAGTTCAAGGCGAACGACCTGGTGGCGTACTTTTGCGCGGAATTCGGCTTCCATGAGAGCTTCCCGGTCTACTCCGGGGGGCTGGGCATCCTCGCGGGCGATCACTGCAAGTCCGCGAGCGACTTGCGTCTGCCTTTTATCGGGGTCGGGCTGTTGTATCGGCAAGGCTATTTTTCCCAGATGATCGACTCCGAGGGGAACCAGATTGCCACCTACGGCGATTCCGATTTCGACGACCTGCCGGTGGTCCCGGCACTGCGGGAGGACGGCAGCGAACTCCACGTCCAGGTGGAGATAGCCGGGCGCAAGATCGCGGTGAAGGTGTGGCAGGCCAGGGTAGGCCATGTCTGGCTTCACCTGCTGGACACCGATCTGCCGGAGAACTCGGCGGAGGACCGGGACATTTCCCATCGGCTCTACGGTGGCGACCGCCATACCCGGATCCGGCAGGAAATCGTGCTGGGCATCGGCGGCGTGCGCGCCCTCAGGGCGCTGGGGCTGAAGCCCACCGTGTGGCACATCAACGAGGGCCATGCCGCGTTCCAGGTCCTGGAGCGGGCGCGGACCCTGGTGTCCGAGGGCATGGATTTCTGCAGCGCCCTGGAGGCGGTGGCCGGCTGCACCGTGTTCACCACCCATACCCCGGTGCCGGCAGGACACGACTATTTTTCCCAGAACATGATGATGGAGTATTTCCACGACTTCAGCCGGGAACTCAAAATCGGCACGGAAGAGTTCCTCGACCTGGGCCACGGCACCAACGGCCAGGACTTCAACATGACCACCCTGGCCCTCCACGGCTCCCGCTATCACAACGGCGTGAGCCGCATCCACGGCGAGGTGTCGGCCAAGATCTGCAGCCCGCTGTGGCCGCAGATCGAACCCGAGGAAAGCCCCATGACCTACGTCACAAACGGGGTCCATGTGCTCAGCTTTCTGGCCGAGGAATGGGTAGACCTGTTCGACAGCTTTTTCGGCTACGAGTGGCGGCACCACCTGTGCGACGCCAAGTTCTGGGAACGCATCGGCGAGATCCCGGACCATCTTTTCTGGAGCGTGCATCAGTCCCTCAAGTCGCAGATGCTGCATTTGCTGCGCCACCGCATCAGGGCGCAACACTTCCGCAACCACGGCAGCGAAGCCCACTTGGACCGGCTGCTCAAATATACCGACCCGATCAATCCGAACGTCCTGACCATCGGCTTCGCGCGGCGCTTCGCCACCTACAAGCGGGCCGGACTGATGTTCGAGAACCTGGACTGGCTGCAGCAGATCACCTCCGACCCGGACCGGCCGGTTCTGTTCCTCTTCGCCGGCAAGGCGCACCCCGCGGACAAGCCCGGCCAGGATCTGATCCGGCAGGTCAATAGCGTATCCCGCATGCCCGAGTTCGAAGGGAAGATCCTGCTGGTGGAGGGGTACGACATGGGGCTGGGCAGGCGGCTGGTGTCCGGGGTGGACGTGTGGCTCAACAACCCGATGTATCCCCTGGAGGCCAGCGGCACCTCGGGCATGAAGGCGGGCATCAACGGCGTGCCCAATCTGAGCGTGCTGGACGGCTGGTGGGGCGAAGGATACGACGGCGAGAACGGCTGGGCCATCAAGCCCTCGCCGGAGCATTACGACGAATACCGGCGCAACAAGGAGGAAAGCCAGACCCTGTACGAGATCCTGCAGGATCACGTGCTTCCGCTCTACTATGACCGTGGCAGGATGGGGTATTCCGTGGGCTGGCTCAAAATGGCGAAGCACTCCATCGCCTCCCTGTTGCCGCGCTTCAACGCCAACCGGATGGTGGGCGAATATGTCTCCCGTTTCTACCTGCCGGCGAGCCAGCAGGGCCGCATGTTCGCCCAAAAGAACTATGACGGCGCCAGAAAATTATCGGCGTGGAAGGCCAGGGTGAAGCGTGCCTGGCACGGCGTCTCCATTCGGCGGCTGGACGACCCTCAGAAGCGGGTGCGGTTCGGGGAATCCCTGCACTTCGAGGTCGCCACCCAGTTGAACGGATTGAAGCCCGAGGACGTGGTGGTGGAACTGCTGGTGGGCCGGCCCGGGAAGCCGCTGGATAGCGAATTTCACCGTTTCAAGTTTGAGTTCAAGGCCCTGGCCGCGGAGCGCGGCGAGCACATCTTCTCCCTCGACCTGACGCCGGACCTGTGCGGCAAGCTGGAGTACCGGGTTCGCGCCTATCCCTGGCACGAGTTGCTGACCCACCCCCATGAAACGGGCCTGATGATATGGCTGTAGGCGCGTCGGGCGCCCCCCCGCGGAGCTGCCCCGGCGCTCAACGCGCTCAACTATTGCACCCGGCCGCCGATAACCCAGCGTGACGCGACCCATGCGGCGAAGCGCGCCTGCCCTTCGGCAGGCCTGCTTCGTTGGCTAAGCGCGCTCGGCGATTTGATGATTTCGAAAGTCGGCAAGGCTCCCTGACCGCGGTGTCACCCCGGGGCAGGGCCGGTCTTGCCGAAGTTTCCATTTGACGATTCGGAGGATGAGCGGAATGGCCGGAAAAAAATATGTATACGCGTTTGAGGAAGGCGACGGCAAGGACAAGATGCTGCTGGGAGGCAAGGGGGCCAATCTGTGCGAGATGACCCAGATCGGCCTCGACGTGCCGCCCGGCTTCACGGTCACCACCGAGGCCTGCCTCGCCTATCTCGAGCACAGCCGTCTGCCCGCGGGGGCGATGGACGAGATCAAGGGCCACATGCGGGCGGTGGAACAGAAGACCGGCAAGGGCTTCGGCGACCCGGAAAATCCCCTGCTGGTCTCGGTGCGCTCCGGTTCCGCCATGTCGATGCCCGGCATGATGGACACCATCCTCAACCTCGGCCTGGGGGAAAAGACCCTGCCGGGGCTCATCTCCCAGACCGGCAATCCGCGCTTTGCCTACGACGCCTATCGCCGGTTCATCCAGTTGTTCGGCAAGGTGGCCCTGGGGGTGACGGACGAGGCCTTCGACGAGAAGATGAAGGCCATGAAGGCGAAAAAGGGCGCCAAGCAGGACCTGGACCTGGACGCCGATGCGCTCAGGGAACTGAGCGCAGAATTCATTGCCGTGGTGGAAAAGCATACCGGCCGGCCGTTTCCCGATGACCCCTACCAGCAGCTGCAAATGGCGGTGGAGGCGGTGTTCCGCTCCTGGACGGGCAAGCGTGCCCAGGACTATCGCAGGCAATTCCGGATCACCAAGGGGATGGCCAACGGCACCGCAGCCAACGTATGTACCATGGTGTTCGGCAACATGGGCGACGACTCCGCCACCGGTGTGGGGTTCACCCGCAACCCGGGTACCGGCGAGAACCAGACCTACGGCGAATACCTGGTGAACGCCCAGGGCGAGGACGTGGTGGCGGGCATCCGCACCCCCAAGCCGATCGCCGCCATGGAACAGGAAATGCCCGATCTCTACCGGCAACTGGTGGAGCTGCGCAACCGGCTGGAGTCCCACTACCGGGAGGTGCAGGACTTCGAGTTCACCATCGAGCGGGGGCGGCTCTACTGCCTGCAGACCCGCAATGGCAAGATGAACGCCCAGGCCATGGTGCGCACCTCGGTGGAGATGTTCCAGGAAGGGCTGGTGGGCAAGGAACAGGCGCTGTTGCGCATCAACCCGCTGCTGCTGGAACAACTGCTGGTACCCACCCTGCCGCCCTCGTTCAAGGGCGAGGCCATGGCCCAGGGGCTGCCCGCCTCCCCGGGGGCGGCTTCCGGCAAGATCGTGTTCGACGCGGACACCGCCGAGATGCGCGGCAAGCTGGGAGAAAAGATTGTCCTGGTGCGGGAGGAGACCAAGCCGGAGGACATCCACGGCTTCTTCGCCGCCCAGGGCATCCTTACCAGCCGCGGCGGCAAGACCTCCCACGCCGCGGTGGTGGCGCGCGGCATGGGCAAGCCCTGCGTGTCCGGCTGCGACGCGATCGTCATCGACGTGCACGAGAAACGGGCCGCGGTGGGCAAGACCGTGCTGCACGAGGGGGACGTGATCACCATCGACGGCAGCACCGGTAATGTCTATGCAGGCGAAGTCCCCACCGTAGAGGCGGCGTTTTCCGAGTACCTGGCCACGGTGCTGTCCTGGGCGGACGAGGTGGCACGATTGAAGGTCATGGCCAATGCCGATACGCCGCGGGATGCGGTGCGGGCGCAGCGCTACGGCGCCATGGGCATCGGCCTGTGCCGCACCGAGCGCATGTTCAACGACTCCGACCGGCTGCCCATCGTGCAGGACATGATTCTCGCCGACACCGTGGAGCAGCGCCAGGCCGCGCTGGACAAGCTGCTGCCCATCCAGCGCGCCGACTTCAAGGGCATCTTCAAGGCCATGGCCGGGCTGCCGGTCACGGTCCGGCTGCTGGACCCGCCGATCCACGAGTTCCTGCCCACGGCCCAGCAATTGGAATTCGAAATCGCCCATCTGCGCCATCTGAAAAACGCGGCGCGCAGCATGGGGGAACTGCCCGACACCCTGAAGCTGATCGACCCGGACCTGTTCCGGGAATACGGCAACAACCTGGAGAAGTTGCGGCACAGCCTCGACCGGTATCGGGAATCCCGTCTGGAAGGCACCCTGATCGAGCGCAAGGAGGCGATGCTGAGGAAGGTCCACACCCTGAGCGAGGTCAATCCCATGCTGGGTCACCGCGGCGTGCGCCTGGGCATCACCTTTCCGGAAATCTACCGGATGCAGATCCGCGCCATTCTGGAGGCGGCCGCCGAGTGCGCCAAGGAGGGCATCGCGGCCCACCCGGAAATCATGGTGCCCCAGGTGTGCACGTCCCAGGAGCTGAAACGGGTGCAGGTCCTGGTGGACGAGGTGCGCAAGGAGGTGGAAGAGACCAGCGGCACCAAGGTCCGCTTCGAGTTCGGCAGCATGATAGAAGTGGTGCGGGCCTGCATGCGTGCCGGGCAATTGGCGGAGATCGCCGAGTTCTTCTCCTTCGGTACCAACGACCTGACCCAGGCCACTTTCTCCTTCAGCCGCGAGGACGCGGAAAACAAGTTCCTCCCCATGTACAACGAGACCGGCATCTTGCGCGACAACCCGTTTGAGGTGCTGGACGTGAAGGGGGTGGGGCGGCTGATGGAAATGGCGGTGAAATGGGGGCGCGAGACCCGCCCCGGCCTGAAGGTGGGCATCTGCGGCGAACAGGGGGGGCACCCCGAGTCCATCCGCTTCTGCCACTTCGTCGGGCTCAATTACGTCTCGTGTTCCTCGCCGCGGGTGCCCATTGCCCGTCTGGCTGCGGCCCAGGCCAAGCTGCGGGAAAACGAGTACGGGGCCGACGTCTATCGCTAGCCGCTCACCCCTGTAGAAGCCGCCCAGAAACCTGAAAGCGCGGCCCGTGGAGATGGACGGCGCCATCCCTTCCCTGGGGGGGATGGCGTCGCTTCGCGGTTTCACGTCAACAGGGTGTCATATACGGCGCGGTATTCCAGGGCGCTGCGCTCCCAACTGAAATCGCGCCCCATGCCGTTGCGCTGCAGTCCGCGCCAGGTCTTCTTGTCGCGGTAGGCGGAGAGGGCCCGCCGTACCGCCGCCAGGAAGTCCTGCGGCGTCAGTCGGTCGAACACGAAGCCGGTGGCGCTGCCGTCCTTGAGGGTGGCCGGGGTCGCGTCCACCACGGTGTCGGCCAGGCCGCCGGTGGCATGCACCACCGGCGGCGTGCCGTAGATCATGCTGTACATCTGGTTCAGGCCGCAGGGCTCGAAGCGGGACGGCATCAGGAAGATGTCGCTGCCGGCCTCGACCAGATGGGACAGGCCCTCGTCGAAGCCGATGTGGAGCCCGATCCTTCCCGGATGGCGGCGCGCCAGCTTGAGGCACGCCTGTTCCAGGGCCGGGTCGCCGGTGCCCAGCAGCGCCAGTTGCGCAGGCTCGGCGATGATCCGGGAGGCGATCTGCAGCACGAGATCCACGCCCTTCTGGTCGGTGATGCGGCTGACCATCCCCAGCAGCGGGACGTCCGGGGAGCCCTCCAGCCCGAGCCTGCGCTGCAGGGCCAGCTTGTTGGCTTGTTTTCCGGCCAGCCTGTGGGCGCTGTAGGTCTTGGGCAGAAAGGGATCGGCGGACGGGTTCCAGTGCTCCAGGTCCACGCCGTTGACGATCCCCGTCAGGTGCGCCTTGCGCGCAGCGAGCAGGCCCTGCAGCCCGAAACCCAGGGGTTCGCCCTGGATTTCCGCGGCGTAGGTGGGGCTCACCGTGGTGATGTGGTCGGCGTAGAAAAGGCCCGCCTTGAGGAAGGAGAGGCTGCCGTAATACTCCACCCCCTCCATGCTGAAGCTGGAGGCGGGCAGTCCCAGGCGGGTCACGTATTCCGGGGGAAAGATCCCCTGGTAGGCGAGGTTGTGGATGGTGATCACCGTGGCCGCCTTGGGCCCGGGGGCGAAATGGAGCAGCGCGGGCGCAAGGCCCGTCTGCCAGTCGTTGCAGTGCACGATGTCCGGGCGCCAGGCAAGCGGGCCGCCGCCGCTGCCCAGCAGGGCGGCCACCCGCGACAGCAGGCCGAAGCGCCACATGTTGTCCGGCCAGTCGCGGCCCCGTGCATCCAGATAGGGCCCGCCGGGGCGGTCGTAGTAAGGAGGGTAGTCCACGATCAGCAGGGGGGTGCCGCTTCCCGGCATGGCGGCGGAAAGCAGCCGGATCTCGCCGTGCTCTGGGATGCCGGACATGCGGGCGAGCAGCCGCTTCTTCGGCACTGCCGCCATAAGTTTCGAATAGCCGGGAACCAGCACCCGGGCGTCCACTCCAACATGGCGTAGGGCGGGCGGTAGCGCGCCGCTGACGTCGCCCAGTCCGCCCGTCTTGACCAAGGGATGGATCTCCGGGGTGGCGAATAGAACCTTGAGCGTCTTTTTGCGACGGGTTTTACTCGGTAGAGGCATGAGTTTAAGTTGGATTCGGAAAAGTCGCAGGTAGCGGAGTCCGGCGCGACAATTCTTAATTCTAGCAGAAAAGCCCGGCTGCTTGCGGCATGGGCCCCTGTTCCCGTGTTGGCGCGGCCTTTGTGCTTAGAGGCTGCCGATGCCGCGGCTGCCCGTGAAAAAGCTCGGCAGACTCCTGGATGGTTTCGCGCAACGTCCTGTACTATATGCAAGGGGAATTCGGCAAGGATCGGAGGCATCATGAAAATCGGTATGGTTGGGCTGGGACGCATGGGCGGCAATATGGCGCGGCGGCTGCGCCGGGGAGGCGCCGAAGTGGTGGCCTACAATCGCAGCCCGGAGGTGACCCGTGAACTGGCCCGGGAAACGGGCCTGGAGGCCACCGAATCGTTGCCGGAATTGGTCGCGCGCCTGACCGGCCCGCGCATCGTCTGGCTCATGCTGCCCGCCGGGGACGCGACGCAGCAGGCCATCGATCAACTGGTGCCGTTGCTTGCCGCCGGGGACGTGGTGGTGGACGGGGGCAATGCCTTCTACAAGGATTCCATGCGGCGCGGCGGCGCGTTGGCCGGGCATGGCATCCGCTTCGTCGATGCCGGGGTATCCGGCGGGGTGTGGGGGTTGCAGGAAGGGTATGCGCTGATGGTGGGCGGCGAGAACGAGGCGCTGCGCCTGCTCGATCCCTTCCTCAAGGTGCTGGCGCCCGCCCCGGACAAGGGCTGGCTGCACTGCGGGCCGGTCGGCTCCGGCCATTTCGTGAAGATGGTGCACAACGGCATCGAGTACGGCATGATGCAGTCTCTGGCGGAAGGCTTGGCCCTGCTCAAGGGGCGGGACGATTTCAACCTGGATCTGGCGGCGGTGGCCGAGATGTGGCGCTACGGCAGCGTGGTCCGCTCCTGGCTGCTGGATCTGACCGCCGAGTTTCTGAAGCGGGACCAGACCCTGGGTGATATTCAGCCCTTTGTGCAGGACTCCGGCGAGGGCCGCTGGACCGCGCTGGAGGCGCTGGAGCAGGGCGTCCCCGCGCCGGTGATGAGCCTGGCCCTGATGATGCGTTTCGCCAGCCAGGGGGCAAACGACTATCCGGCCAAGCTGCTGGCCATGATGCGCAAGGGTTTCGGCGGCCACGCCGTAAAGGAAGGGGACGGCAAATGAACGGCGACGACACGGTCTACCCGTGCAGTTTCGTGATCTTCGGTGCCACCGGTAATCTTGCCACCAACAAGTTGCTGCCCGCCCTGTATCACCTGGAATTGGCGCAGCGGCTGCCAGAGGGCTTGAGTTTCATTGCCCTCGCACGGCGCGAGTGGGGGCAGGACGAATGGCGGCAGCACATGCAGGAATCACTGCAGGAAAAGGTGAAGGATCGTTTCTACGAGGAGTCGTTCGCCAGCTTCGCCAAGCGCTTCACCTACCTCAAGGGCGAGTTGCACGATCCCGAGTCCTACCGGGCCATGATGGAAGAGCTGTCGAAGCCCAAGACCGGCGTATGCTCCAACGTGGTGTTCTACCTGGCGATCAAGCCGGGCGACTACGCCCCGGTGATCAAGAATCTGGACCTGGTGGGGGTGAACAAGTCCTCCGGGCGGCACCGCATCGTCCTGGAAAAGCCGTTCGGCGAGGACATCGAAAGCGCGCGCCTGTTGAACCAGGTGCTGCACCGCTCCTTCGACGAGGAACAGATCTACCGCATCGACCACTACCTGGGCAAGGAGACGGTGCAGAACCTGCTGGTGTTCCGCTTCGCCAACACCTTGATCGAGCCCCTGTGGAACCGCAACTTTATCGATCACGTGCAGATCACCGTGGCGGAGGACATCGGCATCGAGAAGCGGGCCGACTACTACGACAAGACGGGCGCCCTGCGCGACATGCTGCAGAACCATCTGATGCAGCTCCTCACCGTGGTCGCCATGGAGCCGCCCCCGGCGCTGGAAGCGGACGCCCTGCGGGACGAGAAGGTCAAGGTGCTGCGCTCCATCCGGCCCGTCTCCAGACGGGCGGTGCACGCCCACGCGTTCCGTGCCCAATACGGGCCGGGTTTCGTGGGAGGACAGGCGGTACCGGGCTACCAGGAGGAAGCGGGGGTGGAAAAGAACTCCACCACCGAGTCCTTCGTCAGCGCCAAATTTTACATCGACAACTGGCGCTGGCGCGGCGTGCCGTTCTATCTCAGGACCGGCAAGCGGCTGGCCAAGCAATGCTCCACCATCGCCATCCGCTTCCGCTATCCGCCCCAGCAACTGTTCCGCGAAACCCCGCTGGAGAGCATTGCGCCCAACTGGATACTGCTGTCCATCCAGCCCAGCGAGAGCATGCACATGGAGATCCACGTCAAGCAGCCGGGGCTGGAAATGAACACCCGGGTGATCCAGCTCAACGCCTCCTACCGCAAGACCGACGAGGTGCCGCTGGACGCCTACGAAACCCTGCTGCTGGACGTGATCGAGGGCGATCGCAGCCTGTTCATCCGGTTCGACGAGGTGGAATGGGCCTGGCGGGTGGTGGATCCCATCCTCAAGTACTGGGCCCAGGAACGGGAGTTCATCCATACCTACCCGGCCGGCACTTGGGGCCCCGAGGAGGCCAACCGGCTGTTCGACAGCGAAGACCAGGTCTGGCGCAACGAACTCTAGACGCCGCTCCAACGCGAGGACCATCCCATGAGCGACATCCGGCAGGCGTGCCGCTGGCACGTCTTCCCCGATATCGAGGCCCTCCAGGAGCGGGCGGCGCAGGAGATCGCGCGCGCCGCAAACGCCGCGCTCGCCGAGCGGGGCGCTTTCCACCTGGTGCTGGCCGGCGGCAATACACCCCGGGGGGTCTACGAAAGGCTGCCGGGCGTCAAAACCAACTGGCTCGGTTGGCACATCTACTTCGGCGACGAGCGCTGCCTGCCGCCGGATCACCCCGAGCGCAACAGCAGCATGGCCAGTTCGGCCTGGCTGCGGCATATCGACATTCCCCGCATGCAGATCTTCGCCATGCCGGGGGAACTGGGTTCGGTGCGCGGGGCGAAGGAGTACGCCAAGGCATTGCGCGGCGTCAGCTTCGACCTGGTGCTGCTGGGCCTGGGAGAGGACGGCCATACCGCCAGTCTGTTCCCCGGCCACGAATGGGGGGCGCGGCCCGACGCTCCCGCCGTGCTGCCGGTCCATCACGCCCCCAAGCCGCCCCCGGAACGGATCAGCCTGAGCGCCCATCGCCTCAGTCAGGCGCGGCAGGTGCTGTTCCTGGTGACCGGGGCTTCCAAGCGGGAGGCGGTGAGGCGGTGGCGTGCCGGCGAAACGATTCCGGCTGGCGCCGTCGCGCCGCGGCAGGGGGTGGACGTGTTCGTGGAAGAAGCGAGCATGGACACCGGGGGCGGTCGGCCGAGCGTCTAGAGCAAATGACGATAGATTCGAGTTCTTTGTTTGCGCTACGCGCAATTGTTTAGGGCGGGGGCGGCCCCGCATGCCGGTTGCTTTTCTTGTTCGGTCAAGAAAAGCAACCAAAAGAAGACCGCCCCACTGCACCGGCCTTCGGCTGCCCTCGGTTTACCGGAAAGATCGGGCGGTTGCGCAACTCGCGCTGCGCGCTCGGACAGTGCTCGCCGACATCTCCCGATCTTTCCGCTAAACCGAGGCGGTGCAGAGGAGTGAAGCCGTCGCGAGATTTAGCGGCAGGGGTTCTCTCTTGGCGTGGTAGGTCGAAATCGGGCACTGTGTCCTGCGATGCCTGCCACCGGGTCGAGAGCAACGGCACCGATAACCTGCCGCTCTCCTTAAGGTCTTCGACGGCAAGGACCCTATTACTTTCGATCACGTGATGAAGGCCATCGCTACCTACGAACGGACCCTGATCACCCCGGACAGCCCCTATGATAAGGACCTGTTAAGGGCACCTCTAAAAATTCACCCTCCCGCCGCCCCGGAGGCACCAGCCGGCAGCTGAATTTTGAGATAATACGCAGCCCCCTTACAACCGCCCCATCCCCCAATGCCCGCACCTCACCCCCCGGGTTTTTTTGATATCGAGACGCGCACCGCCAAGTTAACGGCGATGGGCGACCCGCTGGTGAAACTCAACGCCCAGATCAACTGGGAAGCCTTTCGACCCGATTTGGCGCGGGTGCATGAAAGGGAAA